>NZ_JBWKFN010000014.1:0-50662 GCF_056434245.1 Streptomyces sp. NPDC044064 | reverse complement strand
GGGGAGCGAGGACAGGGCGCGGTTGGGCCCGGCGGGCGGGGTGATTTTGTTGCTTCCTCCCCCCCCCCCCCCCCCCCCCCCCTGCGGCGCCTACCGCGTCAGCCGATCAGCGCCAGCGGATCGGCGTCTGCCGATCAGTGACGGCGGTACGACTGGACGTAGCCGCCCGCGGGCGAGCCCACGCCGGTGACGTCGTCGTAGCCCTTCACCGCGGACAGCGAGCTGTCCTTGCCGAGGCTGCGGACCGAGGTCGCGAGGCCGCCGGAGGCGTCCAGGCCGTTCACGAAGTCGATACGGGCCACCGCCAGGCCGGAGCCGGTCGGGTTGTCCGTGACGTCGTGGAACGCGCCCTTCTTGCCGTACTTGGCGTAGATCGCCGGGTTGGCGAAGCCGAGCGCCTTGCCGCCGTGCGCCTCCTGGGCCAGGGCCTGGACCGCGGCGATCACCGGGGCGGCCAGCGAGGTGCCGCCGATGCGGTACTCGCTGTACTGCTGGGTGCCGTCCGGGAAGGTCTGGGTCTGGCCGACCAGGAAGCCGGTGTTCGGGTCGGCGATGGCCGCGATGTCCGGGACGACGCGGTTGCCGTCGGCGCTGTTGGCCTTGGCGAGCGAGTCCGGGACGACGCCCTTCTGGTAGTACGGCTGCGCCACCGTCTTGCTGGTGCCGCCGCCCGCGCCCGAGGTGTACGCGCCGGGGAAGTTCGTCCAGCTCTTGCCGTCGGCCGACAGGGTCGCCTTGTCGGTGCCCCAGCCGGTCTCCCACTGGTACGTGTCGCCCTTGCCGACGGCCAGCGAGGTGCCGCCGACCGCGGTCACCCACGCCGAGTTGGCCGGGGTGTCGACCTGCTTCGTACCGGTGTTGGCGACCTCGTCGCCGTTGTCACCGGAGGAGAAGTAGAAGCCGATGCCCTGGACCGCGCCCAGCTGGAAGACCTGGTCGTAGGCGGCCGCGAGGTCCGGCGTCTGGTTGGCCTCGATGTCGCCCCACGAGTTGGAGACGATGTCGGCCAGGTGGTTGTCGACGACCTTGCTGAGCGAGTCCAGCAGATCGTCGTCGTAGCAGGACGCGGCACCCACGTAGGTGACGTCGGCGGCCGGCGCGACCGCGTGCACGGCCTCGACGTCGAGGGTCTCCTCGCCGTACCAGCCGGCCGCGCCGCACTCCTTGGTCTTCGTGTAGTTCTTCGGCAGCGACTGGTGCAGCTGGCCGGTCTTCCAGGCCGCGTCACCGTTCTTCAGCGCGTACTTGCCCGCGTCGAAGGCGATGGTCGGCGAGGCGTACGCGTCGGTGATCGCGATGCGCACGTTCTTGCCGGTGTAGTCGCCCGCGCCGTAGGCGGCACGCAGCTGCTTGCCGGTGTAGCCCTTGATCGCGTACGGGATCTTCTGGCCGTACGCGTCCGGCAGCGAGGTCGCGATGTTCGAGCCGAAGTACGAGGAGAACGGCCCGGAGTTCTTGAACACGGCGTCCGGCGGCGGCAGTTGGTCGTCGTGGGTCGACTTGTGCGGCGCGCTGTCCAGACCGGTGACGGTCAGCACGGCGCCCTGCAGGCCGGCCGGCGCCGAGGCGGTCTTCACCGGGGCGCGGTAGGTCTTCGACCCCTTGGCGAAGTCGTGCAGCTGAGTGCCGAACGCCTTCTCGGCGGCGGCGACGTCACCGGAGACGGCGACGTAGTGCGAGGTGACCTCGGTGACCTGGAGCCCGGCGGCCTTCAGCCAGGACTTGACCGCGGCCACCTGGGCCTTGGTGGCCCCGAAGCGGGCCTGCGCCTTCTTGGGGCTCAGGTACTTGCCGTACTGCGGCGAGCTGGGGTCGGACACGGCCTTGGCGTAGGCGGCGAGTCCGGACCGGTCCCGGCCGGCCAGGTACACGCGGGCCTTGACCTGCGCGTTGTCGGCGGTGGCACCCTTGTCCGCCTTGGCCGTGGCCCAGGCGGGCTTGGTGCCCGCCAGTGCGTCACGGGCCGGGTTGTCCGCGGCGTGCGCCGCGGATATACCGAACGCCAGCGCTCCGGCGATCATGGGCAGTGTCGCTGCCATGCTCACGCCGGCGCGCACCTTGGCGCGGTTGGATCTCATAGAACCCCCTGCGATGCGGTTCGCATGCATGTAGTGGTCGGTACGTCGTGGATCCGCACACCGGCCCGCGGCGGCGTCGGCCCGCGAAGGGATCACACGATGGGGGCCACTCTTTCGATGAACCGTTCATGCCAGGGGAACGCAAAGGTCAAGAGAAGCTCAAGGAACCGTCATCCAGGGGGATTTGAGGCCTTCGTCCGCGCGGCGGCTTATGAACCGGGTTGCGCGCCCCGCTCCTTGAGCATGCCGGCCATCAGCTCGATCTCCGACTGCTGCGCGTCGACCATGCCCTGCGCGAGCCGCTTCTCCACCCCGACGGTGCACTTGGCCACACACCCCTCGGCCATGTGGATACCGCCTTTGTGATGGGCCGTCATCAGCTGGAGATACAGGATCTCCGCCTGCTTCCCGCTCAGCGACTGGAGCTTGTTCAGCTCGGTGTTGGTCGCCATGCCCGGCATCAGCGCGCCGTCCTTGCCGGCGGCCATGTCGCCCATGCCCATCCACGTCATCGGCGGATCGGCCGACACCTTCGGCAGCTCCCACAGATCCAGCCAGCCCAGCAGCATCCCGCGCTGGTTGGCCTGCGTCTGCGCGATGTCGTACGCGAGCCGCCGCACCTCCTCGTTCTTCGTGCGGTCGCGCACGATGTACGACATCTCGACGGCCTGCTGGTGATGGACGGCCATGTCCCGCGCGAACCCCGCGTCGGCGGACTCGGCCGTGGGCGTCTTCGGCCCCGATCCGCCGTCCTCGGCGACCGCGTACGTGATCGCCCCGGCCGCGACGAGCACCGCCGCCGCGGCACCCGCCACCCAGCCGATGTGCTGCCGCCTCACTTCATGACCCCGCCGGTGCACGAGGCGCCCGGCTCAGGGGTCTGGGCCCCCTGCACGTAGGAGGCGAAGAACTTGTCTACCTCCGGGTCGCTCGCGCTCTTCACGGCCACCTGGTGGCCCCAGGCCGACAGGATCAGCGGGGCGGCCTGGTTCTCGTACGGGCTCATCAGCGAGTACGGCGTCTTCTTCACCTTGGCCGCGAGCGCGTCCACGTCGGACTTCTGTGCCTTGCCGGTGTACGTCACCCAGACCGCGCCGTGCTCCAGCGCGTGCACGGCGTTCTCGTCCTGCACCGGCTTGGTGTAGACGTCGCCGTTGCAGTTGAGCCACACCGGGTTGTGGTTGCCGCCGACCGGCGGGTGCATCGGGTACGACACCTTGTTCGTCACGTGCGTCCGCGCCAGCTTCCCGGACCAGGTCTGCACGCCGTCCTTGCCGGTGGTGAAGTGCCCGGAGTCCCCGGAGCCCTTCGCGTCGCCGCTGGAGACCGTGTCGTTCTTGCCGGACTTGTCCGACTGCGAGTTCACGAGCACCACACCGCCGACGACGAGACCGCCGACGACCACCACGCTGGCGGCGATGGTGAGCGCCCGGTTGCGGCGCTCCCGGGCGCGCTCGGCGCGCCGCAACTCCTCGATGCGCGCCTTGCGTGCCGCGCTGCTGCTGTTCTTCGCGGAACCCATGAGGTGTCCTTCTTGGGGGAAAGGGACGTGGATGGTGGGGCTCGCTGATCGTAGTGCGCAAGGAGTGCCTGTCCGTAGGGAGGGCACCGCAACGGGATAATTTGAACCGCGGATGCGCATTACCTACCCTCGCGGTATGCGGTTGCTGCGCTCCACCGACCTGGCCCTGCGAGTCCTGATGCGGCTCGCCGTCGCCGGCGACACCACCCCCACGACCCGCCAGGTCGCGGCGGACATGGACGTGCCGTACACCCATGCGGCGAAGGTCGTGGCGGAACTCCAGCACCTGGGCCTGGTCGACGCCCGCCGCGGCAGGGGCGGCGGCCTCGCCCTCACCGAACGGGGCCGTACGGCGTCCGTGGGTACGGTCGTCCGTACTTTCGAGGGGGACGGCGACGTCGTCGACTGCGAGGGCGGCACGACCCCCTGCCCCCTGAACTCCGCCTGCCGCCTGCGGGGCGCCCTGCGCCGGGCCCAGGAGGCGTTCTTCGCGACACTCGACCCGGTGACGGTGGGGGACATGGTGGCGGAACCGACCGGGCCCCTGCTGCTGGGCATCTCGAGGGGGCCGCGGCGCGACTGAGGGGCTGCCGTTTGGCCGGAAGGGCCGTTGATCGCCGGCTCGGGCCCGTGAAGGCTGGGACCTCCGTACGGATCGACCACGGGGGTACGTATGAAGATCCTGATCTCGGGCGCGAGTGTCGCCGGACCCGCCCTGGCCTGGTTCCTGCACCGCGACGGGCACGAGGTGACCGTCGTCGAGCGGGCCCCGGCCCTGCGCGACAGCGGTTACGCCGTCGACTTCCGGGGACCGGCCTTCGAGGTGCTGGAGGAGCTGGGCATCCTGGAGGAGGTCCGCGCGCACGCCACCGGCATGACGGGCACCGACCTCCTGGACGCCGACGGCGCCCGCGCCGGCGCGTTGCCGCCCGAGATCTTCGCCGGTGAGCTGGAGGTCCCCAAACGCGAGGTGACCCGCATCCTCCACGAGCACACGGCCCGGACGGTGCGATACGTCTTCGACGACTCGATCGACCGCATCGAACAGGACGCGACCGGTGTCCGGGTCGGCTTCGAGCGGTCCGCCCCGGACACGTACGACCTGGTGGTCGGCGCCGACGGCATCTACTCCGTGGTGCGCCGCCTCGTCTTCGCCCCGCACTCCGAGGCGATCCGCCACCTCGGGCTCTCGGGCGCCGGCTTCAGCGCGGCGAACCACCTCGGCCTGGACCACCGGGGAGCGCTGTGGCAGACCCCGGGCCGTGCGGTCTACATGTTCAGTGCGGCGGACCGGGACCGGATGTCCGTCAGCCTGTCCTTCGCCAGCGACTCCCCGGCACTGGACCTGCTGGACCGCGCGGAACAGGAGCGCATCACCCGGGACCGGATGGCCGGCGCGGGCTGGCTGCTGCCCCGCCTGCTGGAGGACATGTCGGCCGCCACCGACTTCTACTTCTCCTCGGCCTGCCAGGTGCACCTGGACCGCTGGTCCGAGGGCCGCGTGGTCCTGGTGGGCGACGCGGGCCACTGCGCCGCCCCGACCTCCGGCATGGGCACCTCCCAGGCCCTGATCGGCGCCCACACCCTCGCCCGCCACCTCGCCGCCTCCGGTGACCACACCAAGGCCTTCGCGTCCTACGAGCAGGAACTGCGCCCGTACGTGACCGAGAACCAGGAGATCGGCCGGGAGGGGGCGCGGCGCTTCGGGGCCTGAGCACCCTGCGGGCCACCGCCACGCACGGACTGCGCGGCGGCGGCCCGGGCCGCCCTCTCAGTCCTGGGCGAGCCAGAGGTCCGGCCCGAACACCTCGTAGTGGATGTCCGCCGGGGCCACGCCCTGCTCGATCAGCTGGGTGCGCACCGCGCGCATGAAGGGCAGCGGGCCGCACAGGTACGCGCGCGTGCCGGGGCGCACGGTGACGTCGGTGAGGTCGACCAGGCCGGTGCGGGTGCCGGGCTCGGCGTCACGCTCGTAGAAGAAGTGCGTGGACGCGTCCGGGAGCTTGGCGGCGTAGGCCTCGTGGTCGGCGCGCAGGGCGTGGTCGGCGGGGGAGCGGTCGCCGTGCACGACGGTGACCGGGGCGTTGTGGCCGTCGGCCGCCAGTGCGGCGAGCATCGAGGTCATCGGGGTGACGCCGATGCCCGCCGAGGCGAGCAGGAGCGGCCGGCCGGCGCTGTCCGCGAGCACGAGGTCGCCGTAGGGCTCGGAGAGGTCGAGGACGTCACCCTCGCGTACGTGCGCGTGGAGGTGGTCCGAGACCTCGCCGTCGGGCGTCGCGGCGTCGCCCCGCACACGCTTGACGCTGAACTGGCGGAGCGTCTCACCGGGCGCGCCGGAGAGGCTGTACTGCCGTATCTGCCGGGCTCCGTCGGCCAGCTCGACCTGGACGGAGACGTACTGGCCGGCGCGGAAGTCACGCACCGGGCCGCCGTCGGCGGGCCGCAGCCGGAAGGTGACGACGTCCGCCGTCTCCTCGACGCGCTCGACGACTTCCCACGGCCGCCGCCGCGTGCCGCCGCTCTCCTCGTACAGCCGCTTCTCGATGGCGATGAGCGCGTTCGCCATCAGCCAGTACACCTCGTCCCAGGCGGCGGCGACCTCGGGCGTGACGGCCTCGCCCAGGACCTCGACGATGGCGGCGAAGAGGTGCTGGTGGACCACCGCGTACTGCTCGGGGGCCACGCCCAGCGAGGCGTGCTTGTGGGCGATCCGGCCCAGCAGGGCGTCCGGCCGCCGGTCCGGGTGCTCCAGCAGGTGGGTGGCGAAGGCCGCGATGGAGCCGGCGAGGGCCTGCTTCTGGGTGCCGGCGGCCTGGTTGCCGCGGTTGAAGAGGTCGCGCAGCAGTTCGGGGTGGGCGGCGAAGAGCCGGGTGTAGAAGCGCTCGGTGATCTCGCCGATGGCCGCGCCGACGGCGGGAAGGCTGGCGCGGACGGTGGCTGCGGACTGCTCGGACAGCATCGTGACTCCTCACGGCTCGACTGCTCGGCTCGACGGATCGGCTCTGCTGGTCAGCACGCTATGAAAACTTGCATCTGATATGCAAATTAAATGGGCGTGGTGTCGCTCACGGGGGAAGCGGACCGGCCATTACGGATGTCGGCGAGAGAAGGCAAGATGGGCGGCAGAGCAGTACACCTGCCGTACGACAGGCATTCAGGCCTGGGACGCCGGGGCGATCAAGGTCCGCAACGCGCTTGAAACGGTGTTGTGGTGGGATGTTCCCAGGCGGCCTGACCAGCAAGGATGGGGAAGCGGAAGATGGACAAGCAGCAGGAGTTCGTGCTCCGGACCTTGGAGGAGCGCGACATCCGGTTCGTACGCCTGTGGTTCACGGACGTGCTGGGCTTCCTGAAGTCCGTCGCCGTGGCCCCGGCCGAGCTGGAGCAGGCCTTCGACGAGGGCATCGGTTTCGACGGCTCCGCCATCGAGGGCTTCGCCCGGGTCTACGAGTCCGACATGATCGCCAAGCCGGACCCCTCCACGTTCCAGGTCCTGCCGTGGCGCGCGGAGACCCCCGGCACGGCCCGCATGTTCTGCGACATCCTCATGCCGGACGGCTCCCCGTCCTTCGCGGACCCGCGCTACGTGCTCAAGCGCGCCCTGGCCCGCACCTCCGATCTGGGCTTCACCTTCTACACCCACCCCGAGATCGAGTTCTTCCTGCTGAAGGACCGCCCGCTGGACGGCACCCGCCCCACCCCGGCCGACAACTCGGGCTACTTCGACCACACCCCGACCAACGTCGGCATGGACTTCCGCCGCCAGGCGATCACCATGCTGGAGTCGATGGGCATCTCGGTCGAGTTCTCCCACCACGAGGGCGCCCCCGGCCAGCAGGAGATCGACCTGCGCTACGCCGACGCGCTCTCCACGGCCGACAACATCATGACGTTCCGCCTGGTCATGAAGCAGGTGGCCCTGGAGCAGGGGGTCCACGCGACCTTCATGCCGAAGCCCTTCTCCGAGCACCCCGGCAGCGGCATGCACACGCACCTCTCCCTCTTCGAGGGTGACCGGAACGCGTTCTACGAGTCCGGCTCGGAGTACCAGCTCTCCAAGGTCGGCCGCTCCTTCATCGCGGGCCTGCTCAAGCACGCGGCGGAGATCTCCGCGGTCACCAACCAGTGGGTGAACTCCTACAAGCGCATCTGGGGCGGCTCCGAGCGCACGGCCGGCGCCGGCGGTGAGGCCCCCTCCTACATCTGCTGGGGCCACAACAACCGCTCGGCCCTGGTCCGCGTCCCGATGTACAAGCCCGGCAAGACCGGCTCCGCGCGCGTGGAGGTCCGCTCCCTGGACTCCGGCGCCAACCCGTACCTGGCCTACGCACTGCTGCTGGCCGCCGGCCTCAAGGGCATCGAGGAGGGCTACGAACTCCCGCCGGGCGCCGAGGACGACGTCTGGGCCCTCTCGGACGCCGAGCGCCGCGCCATGGGCATCGAACCCCTCCCGCAGAACCTCGGCGAGGCCCTGACCCTGATGGAGCGCAGCGACCTGGTCGCCGAGACCCTCGGCGAGCACGTCTTCGACTTCTTCCTGCGCAACAAGAAGTCGGAGTGGGAGGAGTACCGCTCCGAGGTCACCGCGTTCGAGCTGCGGAAGAACCTGCCGGTGCTGTAGGGGCAGGCCGGAGCGGGGTGCCGCCGAAACGATCCCGTGGGCCGACGGTCATGGACCGTCGGCCCCATCGCGTGTTGAGAGGTCGGTTCGGCCTGGCTAGACGGCCTTGAAGGACCATTCCGGGTCGCGGTATTCGGAGCTGGGCAGGATGGCGACGCGCGGCGGGAAGATGCGAAGGAGGCTGTAAGTCAGAATCAGCCCGTCGTTCGAGGCGCCCGGGGCGAGCAGGTAGGTGTCCGGATCGCCGTCCGGGCCCTGGGCTGTGCGCCAGGGGTACGGCTGCTTGCTTCCCCTGATCATCATGGCGGGTTGGTTGGGATCACCGTCGCTGCCCAGGTAGTAGCCGGTGGCGACATTGCGCAGGGTGTAGGTGCCCGATTCGGGCTGCACCTCCCACAACTGCTGCGCGTTCCCGTCCGGCGGCAGCACTACGATGTCCTCCCCCTTGCCCATGTGGGTGAGGTGCCCGCCAGGGCCCAGGATCGTGAAGGTCCCGGCGGAGATGAGCTGGTCGTTGGCCATACTCCAGTTGCTCCTTTCTGTGATGCTTCGGTGACTCTTTGTAGTCACCCGGGGTGGCCGCTGTCAGGGTGCCGCTTCGCAGAGTCACCCACTCAGGCTCATCGCGCTGACACGTTCCGGGTCGCACTCGGCGGCGACCCCCGAAGCCGGCCGCCCCCGCTCAGGTGGCTCCGGCCCGGGCTGTGGCGCAGGGTGGATATGTCCGCCGCTGCCCACCACGCACCCTCGAAGTACGGGAGGGACACGTGCTCACCGTTCCCGCCTACGCCGCGACGTCCGCGACCGAACCGCTCACCCCCACGACCGTCGAGCGACGGGACCTGGGGCCGCACGACGTCCTGATAGAGATCAAGTACGTCGGTATCTGCCACTCGGACATCCACAACGTCCGTAGCGAGTGGGGCCCGGCGTCCTATCCGATGGTCCCCGGCCACGAGATAGCCGGTGTCGTCGCCGAGGTCGGCTCCGAGGTCAGCGGATACGCTCCCGGCGACCGTGCCGGCGTCGGCTGCATGGTCAACTCCTGCCGGGTGTGCGAACTCTGTCTGAGGGGTGAGGAGCAGTACTGCCTGAACGGCAACACCCTCACGTATGGCTCCGTCGACGAGGACGGCACCCTCACGCAGGGCGGCTACTCCACGCACGTCGTCGTCAACGACGACTTCGTGCTCCGTCTCCCCGAGGCGCTCACCCTGGACGAGGCCGCTCCACTGCTGTGCGCGGGCATCACCACGTACTCCCCGCTGCGGCGCTGGGGTGCGGGACCCGGCAAGAAGGCCGCGGTCGTCGGGCTCGGCGGACTCGGCCACCTGGCGGTCAAGATCGGCCATGCCCTGGGCGCGGAGATCACCGTCCTGTCCCAGTCGCTGAAGAAGATGGACGACGGCCTGCGCCTCGGCGCACGCGAGTACTTCGCCACCAGCGACCCGGCCACCTTCGAGCAGCTCGCCGGCGCCTTCGACCTCATCGTCAACACGGTCAGCGCGCGAATCGACCTGGACGCCCACCTCGGGCTGCTGAAGCCGGGCGGAGCCTTCATCAACGTCGGCGCTCCCCCCGAGGCGCTCTCGCTGAACGCATTCTCCCTCGTCATGCACGGCAACATCTGCGCCGGTTCCCTCATCGGCGGCATCCGCGAGACCCAGGAGATGCTCGACTTCTGCGGTGCACACGGCATCGGCGCCGAGATCGAGATCATCCCGGCCGCGAAGATCAACGAAGCCTTCGAGCGGATGCTCGCCTCGGACGTGCGCTACCGCTTCGTCATCGACACCTCGACGCTCGCCTGACCGACGCCCGCGCGGGGTTCCTGGTGCCCCGTCGGACGACGGCCTCGACGTCCTCGGCCTCCCAGGCCATCTGCACCCGCCGTACGCCCGCCCGCCGCTGTGCTCAGTGCAGATACGCGGGCGACACCGCCGCCTCGCTGATCCGCCGAGGCTGCCCCGACCCGTCCGCCGGGACCTGGTAGAGGTCCGCGCCGTAGTCCCCGGGCAGGGCGTAGACGATCGTGCGGGTGTCCTTCCAGACCGCCTGGTCGTCCACGCTCCGCGGCTCGGCGAGCGGAGTCTCGCGCATCGTGCGCAGGTCGAGGACGTACAGGCGCCAAGGGGCGTCCTTGGACAGGCCCTTGACCCGTTTCTTGTAAGCGACGCGGGTGCCGTCGGGGGAGAGGGACGGGCACTCGACGTTCGCGTGCAGGGTGGTGACCGTGCGCGTGCGCAGGTCGCCCCGCACCAGATAGGTGCTGCCCCTGGTCGCCAGCGTCGCGTAGAGCGTGCGGTCGTCGGCGGCGAACGTCACGCCCCAGAAGTTGGTGTCCGCCGCACGGTACGAGTGCCCGTCCTTGACGATCCGGAAGGCCTCCAGGGAGGGGATCAGCCCGCCCGTGCGGGTGTCCACGATCGCCGTGCGCGTGGAGAAGTTCGTACCGGCGTACGAGTCACCGCCGACGAACGCCGTCCAGGCGGCGAAGTGCCCGGTGGGGGAGACCCGGGCGCGGGAGGGGATGCCCGGGACCTCGTAGTGGTCCCGGGTGCGCAGACGGTCGTCCAGGATCAGGGCACGGTAGGTGTCCGAGACCGGGCCGTGCACCGCCTGCAGACACACGCCCGTGCCCGAGGCGGCGTAGAAGCGCAGGCACTTGACGCCCGAGGCGGTGCGCGGCCCGGCCGGGTCCGAGGCCGGGACCGTCGTCAGCTCGTCGCGGTGCGGTCCCCACGCCATGTTGCGGAACACCATGCGGCCGTGCCCGGTCAGGGACACCGTGCCCGGCGTGACCTTCGGGCCGCCCGCCTGCGTCTGGTCGCGGCGGTCCGCGCGCGCCGACGCGTGCAGGACGGACGCCACCCCCACCGCCGCCAGCGCGACGACGGCCGAGAGCAGGATCAGGATGCGGGTGCGTACGGTCATGCGGTGACGGTGCCTTTCGGGCGCAGGGTGAGGGAGAACGCCGCACACCCGGCCAGGGCCACCACCGCACCCGCCAGCGCGGCCCGGTCGCCCCACACCGTCCAGGCGGCGCCGAACAGCAGCGAGCAGGCGAACCGGGCCAGCGCCTGCCCGGTCTGCACGACGGCCAGGCCGGACGAGCGCAGTGCCTCCGGCACGCCCTCCGAGGCCGCCGCCATCAGCACCCCGTCCGTTGCCGCGTAGAAGCCGCCGTGCAGCGCCAGGACGAGGTACGCAAGGGCCGCGCCGTGCCAGGAGGTGAGCAGCAGCGCGTACGCGACGAGCAGGGCTCCGTGACCGGCCAGGAAGACGGCCCACCGGCCCACCCGGTCGGCGAGCCGGCCGAGCGGGACGGCCAGCAGCAGGAACGCGGCCGCCGTGCCGAGCGGCAGCAGCGCGAACCAGCGGTCGGGGACGCCCAGCCGGCGCTGCAGCAGCAGATAGACGAAGGAGTCGCTGACCGTGGCCAGCCCCAGCAGCAGGGCACAGACGGTGATCCGGCGCAGGTCGCGCCGGCCGAGCAGCCCCACCGCGGCACGCAGAGTGGGCCGCGCGCCGTCCCCGCCGACTTCGGCCTCCCGGCGGCCACCAGGTACGAACAGCACCAGCACGAGTACCCCGAACACGGCCACGCAGAAGCTGACCGTGAACACCGCGTCGTAGCCGTCGACCGTGGCCCGCAGGATCAGGAACGCCACCAGCGGCCCGAGGAGGGCGCCCGCGGTGTCCATGGCCCGGTGCACACCGAAGGCGCGGCCCCGGGTCTCCGGCGTGCTGGAGAGTGAGATCAGCGCGTCACGCGGGGCCGTACGCAGTCCCTTGCCGGTGCGGTCGGCGGCCAGGATCAGCCCGATGGGGGTGAGCGAGTGCGCGACCAGCAGCAACGGTTTGCACACAGCCGAGACGCCGTAGCCGAAGCCGGCCACCCACTTGTGCCGCCCGCCCCCGCGGTCGGCGAGATGCCCGCCCGCGAGCCGCACGAGCGCCGAGAAGCCGTTGTAGATCCCGTCGAGCAGCCCGAAGCCCAGGGGACTCAGGCCCAGCCCCGTCACCAGGTAGAGCGGGAGCACCGCGGTGACCATCTCGGACGACACGTCGGTGACGAGACTGACGGTGCCGAGGGCGAGAACCGTGGGGGCGACCACGGCGCGGCGCCGCCCGGCGGAAGGCCGGACGGCACCGTCCGCGGACGCCGGCGCACCGGGAGTGTTGGCGCGGCTGTCCGCTACGTACACGTCAGGACGTCCAGATACCGGTGATGTCCTGGGCGGAGGCCGCGTTGCCCGCGTGGGTCGGCAGGCCCTGGGTGTCCTCCAGGGTGCGCAGCATGTCGTAGTGGTTGTAGGTGGTGGACGAGGAGGAACCCGCCGCCACCGGCTGGCCGTACAGCACCGTGGGGATGCGGTTGCCGCTGAGCCGGTTGTCCTCGTCGAAGGTGACGACGAGCAGACTGTTGTGGGTCTTGGCCCAAGTCGCGTACGCGCCCAGGTTGTTCTTCAGCCAGGTGTCACCGGTCGACACCGAGCAGTCGTGCATGTCGCTGCACAGGTTGGGGACCACGAACGACATCTGAGGCAGCGTCGAGTAGTCGGACGGGAACTGCGCGAAGGTCTTGGCGCTCGACGTCGGCACGTTGCTGAAGCCGAACCACGGGTTGTGCTTGCGCGCGTACTTGCCGCTGCTGCACGTGGTCGAACCCTGGCTGGGCAGCGTCTCGTTGTAGCTGGCCCAGCTGCGGCCGGCGGCGATCTGCTCGGAGGCCAGGTTCGCCGCCGAGGAGAAGCCCGGGGTGTAACAGCTGTCGTCCGTGATCCCCTGCGTGGAGCCGGAGAACAGGGCGAAGTAGTTCGGCTGACTCGGGTGCGTGATGGCGTAGGACTGGGTCAGGCTGGCGCCGCCGGACTTGAGCGAGTTGATGTACGGGGCGCTGGAGGAGCCGATCACCTGGCTGTAGGCGTGGTTCTCGAAGACCACGACGACCACGTGGTCCGGGCTGGGGACGGCACCCGCGGCGTGCGCGGTCTCACCGCCGAGCCCGGTCCACACGCCGAACGCGGCCGCGGCGAAAGCCGCAGCGGACGCCACGACGGTGCGGGCACGGCGGTACACGGAACTGCCGGACACATCAACCTCCGGGTAGGGGGGCGGGGTTGGCGGTGCGGACAGAGCATGCACACGCCAATATGCCCCAGCCCCACCTCACTCAACCCGGAGAATGAAGATCACGTGAACTACTACTCCCGGTGGGCCGGTCCGGAGGACCCCTGACACGGCCGCACGTTGCTCCGCCGCATGCACTCCTGGACGACGGCCACCCGTCCGGCCGTACCACGGGCCCCACGTGCCGCACCCGCGCACGGCGGGAAGGGGACGTGCCGGGGTGGTGTCCGCGCGCAGCAGCCGGCGAAAACGCGGTCACGACTCACACGGCCCGCCGGACCGAGGACGGACACCACCCGACGCGGCCCGACCCACCCACCACAGCGGGCGCGACCCAGGCCACGAAGCACCCGACCGGGCCGCCGCAGGCACGGGACGCAACCCACCACGCACCCGCGCAGGCCGCCGCGGGCGAACCATGCACGGCACGGCCCGCCGCAGGCGCGACGCATGGACATGAGGGAGCCAAGCAGCCCGCAGCAGGCGCGGGACGCAACCCACCACGCACCCGAACGGACCGCCGCAGGCACAGAGCCAAGCCGCAACGCACCCGCGCAGGCCGCCGCAGGCGAAGAGCGCAACCCACCACGGCGCGGCCCGGCCCGCCGCAGGCGCGACGCACCCGCACCACGGCACCGTCCAGCCCGCCGCAGGCGAATCGGAGGCGCGCAACAGCACCGCCCAGCTCGCCGCAGGCGCAACGCAGTCACCCAGCCCGCCGCACGCGAATCGCACCCGCACCACAGCACCGCCCAGCCCGCCGCACGCGAATCGCACGCGCGCAACAGCACCGCCCAGCCCGCCGCAGGCGAATCGCACCCCCACCACGGCACCGCCCAGTCCGCCGCAGGCGCGACGCACCCCCACCACGGCACGCCCCAGCCCGCCGCAGGCGCAACGCACCCCGCGCAACAGCACCGCCCAAGCGCCGCAGGCGCCCTCTGCGGTTAGGCTCTGGCCAGGACGACCGAGATCCAGGGGAGGCCACGGATGACGCCGGGGCGCAGGAGCAGTACCTTCACGCGACTGCTGCGGCACGGCTTCACGGATCCCTCCGCCGCCGAGCGTCTCCTGGAGAGCGGTGAGCTGGCCCCCCTCCGCGACGACCCCTTCCTCCTGGAGGCCCTGGGCGCCACCGCCGACCCCGACCTCGCCCTGCACGGTCTGGTCCGGCTTCTGGAGTCCCAGGCCGCCCCCGCCGCCCGCCGTGAACTGCTGGACACGCTGATAGCGGCCAAGCCCCTGCGCGACCGCCTCCTGGGCGTACTCGGTGCCTCCGCCGCCCTCGCCGACCACCTCGCCCGCCACCCGAGCGACTGGCAGGCGCTGGTCACCTACGAGCCCCGGGACCTGCACCCCGGTGTGGAGGAGTTCGAGCGCGGCCTGGCGGAGGCCGTCGACCCCATCTCGCTGCGGGTGGCCTACCGCCGGTGCCTGCTGTCGATAGCGGCACGTGACGTGTGCGGAACGACGGACGTCCACGAGACCGCCGCCGAACTGGCCGACCTCGCCACAGCCACTCTCCGTGCGGCCTTGGCCCTGGCTGTGGCGGCCGCCCCGGGGGACGCGGCGGTCTGCCGTCTCGCGGTGATCGCGATGGGCAAGTGCGGCGGCCACGAGCTGAACTACGTCTCGGACGTGGACGTGATCTTCGTGGCCGAGGCGGCCGAAGGCGCGGACGAGGGCAAGGCCCTCAAGTCCGCGACCAAGCTGGCCTCGCACATGATGCGGATCTGCTCCGAGACGACCGTCGAGGGCTCGATCTGGCCGGTGGACGCCAACCTCCGCCCCGAGGGCCGCAACGGCCCGCTCGTCCGCACCCTCAGCAGCCACCTCGCCTACTACCAACGCTGGGCCAAGACCTGGGAGTTCCAGGCCCTGCTCAAGGCCCGTCCGGTGGCCGGGGACGCCACCCTCGGCCAGGCGTACGTCGACGCGCTCGAACCCCTCGTCTGGAAGGCGGCCGAGCGCGAGAACTTCGTGGCCGACGTGCAGAAGATGCGCCGCAGGGTGGTGGAGAACATCCCCGCCGCCGAGGTCGAGCGCGAGCTGAAACTGGGCCCGGGCGGCCTGCGGGACGTCGAGTTCGCCGTCCAGCTCCTCCAGCTGGTGCACGGCCGCACCGACCCCTCCCTGCGCAGCGGTACCACCCTCGACGCGCTCCAGGCACTCGCGGCCGGTGGCTACGTGGGCCGTGAGGACGCCGCCCGCCTCGACGCCGCCTACCGCTTCCTGCGCTCCATGGAGCACCGCATCCAGCTCTACCGGCTGCGCCGCACCCACCTTGTCCCCGAGGCGGAGGCCGACCTGCGCCGCCTCGGCCGCTCCCTGGGCCTGCGCACCGACCCGGTGGCCGAGCTGCAGCGCGAGTGGAAGCGGCACACCGGTGTCGTACGCCGTCTGCACGAGAAGCTGTTCTACCGGCCGCTGCTCGACGCGGTGGCGCAACTGGCCCCCGGCGAGGCCAGGCTGAGCGCGGAGGCGGCCCGCGAGCGCCTGGTCGCCCTGGGCTACGCCGACCCGGCCGCGGCCCTGCGCCACCTGGAGGCCCTGGCCTCCGGCGTGACCCGCAAGGCGGCGATCCAGCGCACCCTGCTGCCCGTGCTCCTCGGCTGGTTCGCGGACTCCGCCGACCCGGACGCGGGCCTGCTCAACTTCCGCAAGGTCTCCGACGCGCTCGGCAAGACCCCCTGGTACCTCAGGCTGCTCAGGGACGAGGGCGCGGCCGCCGAGAACCTGGCCCGCGTCCTGTCGGCGGGCCGCCTCGCCCCGGACCTGCTGATGCGCGCCCCGGAGGCGGTGGCGCTGCTGGGCGACGGCGACGGTGGCGGCGGTCTGGAGCCGCGCGAGCGCGCCCCGCTGGAGCAGGAGATCCTCGCCGCCGTGCGCCGTGCCGGGAACGCCGAGCAGGGCGTCACGGCGGCCCGCGGGGTCCGCCGCCGCGAGCTGTTCCGTACGGCGGCCGGCGACATCGTGTCCTCGTACGGCACGGAGACCAACCCCGCCGAGGCGGACCAGGGTGCGCTGGTGGACCGGGTCGGCGCCGCCGTCTCCGACCTGACCGCGGCCACCCTCGCGGGCACCCTGCGCGCGGTGGTCCGCGACGGCTGGGGCGACACCCTGCCGACCCGGTTCGCGATCATCGGGATGGGCCGTTTCGGCGGTCATGAGCTGGGCTACGGCTCCGACGCCGACGTGCTGTTCGTGCACGAGCCGCAGGACGGTGTGGACGAGCGGGAGGCCGCGCAGGCCGCGAACAAGGTCGTCGCCGAGATGCGCCGCCTGCTGCAGCTGCCCAGCGCCGACCCGCCGCTGCTCATCGACGCGGACCTGCGCCCCGAGGGCAAGTCCGGGCCGCTGGTGCGCACCCTGAACTCGTACGAGGCGTACTACCGGCGCTGGTCCCTGGTCTGGGAGTCGCAGGCGCTGCTGCGGGCCGAGCCGGTCGCCGGGGACGAGGACCTGGGGCGCCGCTTCACCGAGCTGATCGACCCGCTGCGCTACCCGGAGCGTGGCCTGGGCGACGACGCGGTGCGCGAGATCCGCCGGCTGAAGGCGCGGATGGAGGCCGAGCGGCTGCCGCGCGGCGCCGACCCCAGGCTGCACACCAAGCTCGGTCCCGGCGGCCTGTCCGACGTCGAGTGGACCGTCCAGCTGATCCAGATGCGCCACGGCTGGCACGAGCCCGGCCTGCGCACCACCCGTACCCGTGAGGCCCTGGCCCACGCTCACGCGGCCGGGCTGATCGCCGCCGAGGACGCGGCCGTGCTGGACGAGGCGTGGGTGCTGGCCACCCGGGTGCGCAACGCCGTCATGCTGGTCCGCGGCCGGGCCGGGGACACCTTCCCGACCGAACCCCGCGAGCTGGCCGCGGTCGGCCGCGCCCTGGGCTACGGCGCCGGGCACGCCGGGGACATGCTGGACGCCTACCGCCGCACGACCCGAAAGGCACGCACGGTCGTGCAGGACCTGTTCTACGCGGACGGGGGCTGAGCCCTCTACGCGGACGGTTGCCGGGCCGGCTCGGCGGTCCGGGCCGGGGCCGGCGCCAGCCTGGGCAGGGCGTACGGCAGGCTGCCGTACCAGAGCCGGGCCGCCGTGAAACCGAAGGCCAGGCAGAGGACGCCGCCCACCGCGTCCAGCCAGAAGTGGTTGGCCGTGGCAACGATCACCAGCAGCGTGGTCGCGGGGTAGAGCAGCCCGAGCACCCGCACCCACGGCACGGAGGCCAGTGCGAAGACGGTCAGCCCGCACCACAGCGACCAGCCGATGTGCATGGACGGCATCGCCGCGTACTGGTTCGACATGTGTTTCAGGTCGCCCGAGGCCATCGAGCCCCAGGTGTGGTGCACCATCACCGTGTCCACGAAGCGGCCGCCGTTCATCAGCCGGGGCGGGGCCAGCGGGAACAGGTAGTACCCGACGAGCGCCACACCCGTGGTCGCGAACAGGGCCAGCCGGGTCGCCGCGTAGCGGCCGGGATGCCAGTGGTACAGCCACACCAGAACACCCAGCGTGACCACGAAGTGCAGGGTGGCGTAGTAGTAGTTCATGCCGATGATCAGCCAATGCACCGCGTTCGCGGCGTGGTTGACCGACTCCTCGACGGCGACGCCCAGCCGCTGCTCCAGACGCCAGACCCAGTCGGCGTTGCGCAGCGCCTGGGCCTTCTGCTCCGGGACCGCGTTGCGGATCAGGGAGTACGTCCAGTAACTCACCGCGATGAGCAGGATCTCGAACCACAGCCGGGGCCTGTGCGGGTGGCGCAGCCGGTGCCTCGGACCCTGTCTGCCCTCGCCCGTGACGGCCTGCGGAACGGCCACCTTCTCGCGACCTTCCGAATCTGTCACGGTCCAGTCACTCATAGGCACAGAGTCTGCCAGAAAAGGCTTCCTCGCCAGATCATCCCAAGGTCGGGTCCATCCCGCACGTTCTACGACATACGGAGGACATTCGGTGCCGATGCGGTCGAACCCCGCACCACCAGCTCCGGCATGAACACGAACTCGCTGTGCGGTGCGGGCGTCCCGCCGATCTCCTCCAGCAGCGTGCGTACCGCGGCCTGACCCATCGCCGGGACCGGCTTGCGGACCGTGGTCAGCGGCGGGTCGGTGAAGGCGATCAGCGGGGAGTCGTCGAAGCCCACCACGGACACGTCCCGCGGCACCTCCCGGCCCAGCTGCCGGGCGGCCCGTATGGCACCGAGCGCCATCATGTCGCTCGCGCACACCACCGCCGTGCAGTCGCGCTGGATCAGCGCGGTCGCGGCCGCCTGGCCGCCCTCCAGCGTGTACAGCGAGTGCTGGATCAGCTCGGTCTCGACCGTCTGGGCGTTCAGCCCCAGCTGCTCCTGCATCGCCCGTACGAAGCCCTCGATCTTACGCTGCACCGGCACGAACCGCTTCGGGCCGAGCGCGAGACCGATCCGGGTGTGGCCCAGCGACGCCAGGTGCGTCACCGCCAGCGTCATCGCGGCCCGGTCGTCGGGGGAGATGAACGGCGCCTGCACCTGCGGCGAGAACCCGTCCACCAGGACGAACGGCACGCCCTGCGCCCGCAGCCGCTCGTAGCGCTGCATGTCGGCGGTGGTGTCGGCGTGCAGACCGGAGACGTAGATGATCCCCGCCACCCCGCGGTCCACCAGCATCTCGGTCAGCTCGTCCTCCGTCGACCCGCCCGGGGTCTGGGTGGCGAGCACCGGGGTGTAGCCCTGCCGGGTCAGTGCCTGGCCGATGACCTGCGCCAGGGCAGGGAATATCGGGTTCTCCAGCTCCGGGGTGATCAGGCCCACCAGGCCCTCGCTGCGCTGCCGCAGGCGTACCGGACGCT
The DNA here is from genome assembly GCF_056434245.1 of Streptomyces sp. NPDC044064. NCBI lineage: Bacteria > Bacillati > Actinomycetota > Actinomycetes > Kitasatosporales > Streptomycetaceae > Streptomyces > Streptomyces sp. NPDC044064. Next base: position 31,479 of record NZ_JBWKFN010000014.1, on the reverse strand, counting down.
CGTAGCCGAGCACGTCCAGCGCGGCGAGCACGGACTGGCGGGTGGTGGCGGCGACGCCCGGCTTCCCGTTGAGGACCCGGCTGACGGTCGCTTCGCTCACCCCCGCCTGCGCAGCGATGTCCGCAAGCCGTGTGGTCACGGCACTGGACTGTACCGGCCGCACCGCGCCTTGCACACCGACGGGACGCCGCGCGCGGGCGGCCGCACGGCCTGCCGTGGATTGCTGCGTCATCGCACTCCCTCGAAATAGTGGCGGCAAGAGCTTGCAGAGTCTTGCACAAGTGTCCCTCTGCCCGCTCAACGGCTTCAATAAGCGGTTACACGGCTGTCGAGGGGAGGTCACGGGCCGGTAACCATCGTGGTGTCTTGCACTTTTTTTCTGCAAGGTCTTTCGCAAGTCTTACATCGCTGTTACGTTCCAGTCGCCCGGCGGCCGCAACGGCGCAGTCGGCAAGACCGCGGGGACGGCGGACGGGCCCTCCCTGCATCACACGGGCTTTAACCCTCAAGGAGAACTCATGCGGCGTGGCATAGCGGCCTCCGCGCTGGTGGCGTCCCTCGCCCTGGCGGCGACGGCGTGCGGCGGGAGCGACAGCGACAGCAAGTCGGACGGCCCGGTCACCATCACCTGGTGGGACACCTCCAACGCCACCAATGAGGCGCCGACGTACAAGGCCGTGATCAAGCAGTTCGAGGCCGCCAACAAGGACATCAAGGTCAAGTACGTCAACGTCCCCTTCGACCAGGCGCAGAACAAGTTCGACACCGCCGCCGGTTCCAAGGGCGCCCCGGACGTGCTGCGCTCCGAGGTCGGCTGGACCCCGGCCTTCGCGAAGAAGGGCTACTTCCTGCCGCTGGACGGCACCGACGCCCTCACCGACCAGGCCAAGTTCCAGCCGAACCTGATCAAGCAGGCCCAGTACGAGGGCAAGACCTACGGCGTGCCGTTCGTCACCGACACCCTCGCCCTGGTCTACAACAAGGCCCTGTTCAAGAAGGCCGGCATCACCGAGGCCCCCAAGACCTGGGACGAGCTGAAGTCCGACGCCGCCAAGGTCAAGGCCAAGACGAAGGTCGACGGCTACTGGGGCTCCACCCAGGCCTACTACGCGCAGTCCTTCCTCTACGGCGAGGGCACCGACACCGTCGACGCCGCCGCCAAGAAGATCACGGTGAACTCGGCCGCCGCGAAGAAGGCCTACGGCACCTGGCTGAGCACCTTCTCCGGCAAGGGCCTGCACAAGGCCGACACCACCGCCGACGCCTACGCCCACATCCAGGACGCGTTCGTCAACGGCAAGGTCGCCGCGATCATCCAGGGCCCCTGGGAGATCACGAACTTCTACAAGGGCTCGGCCTTCTCGGACAAGTCCAACCTGGGCATCGCCACCGTCCCGGCCGGTTCCTCCGGCAAGGCGGGCGCCCCGACCGGCGGCCACAACCTCTCGGTCTACGCCGGCTCCGACAAGGCCCACCAGGCCGCGGCGCTGAAGTTCGTGCAGTTCATGACCTCGGCGAAGTCCCAGGAGACCATCGCCCTGAAGAACTCCACGCTGCCGACCCGCTCGGACGCCTACACCGCCCAGGTCAAGGCCGACCCCGGCATCGCCGGCTACCAGGGTGTCCTCGCCGCCGCCCAGCCCCGCCCGGCGCTGCCCGAGTACAGCTCCCTGTGGGGGCCGCTGGACACCGAGCTGCCCAAGATCGCCGGTGGCAAGGAGTCGCTGGACAAGGGCCTGAGCAACGCCGAGCTGGCCATCGCCAAGCTGGTGCCGGACTTCAGCAAGTAAGCCCTCGTGGCCGCCGGATCCTCCCGAGGGGGGAAGGATCCGGCGGCCATCGGCCTATGCCCCAGCCCAACCCCCTGAACCATCAGAAGGTGTCGAACCATGACAGTCGCCATCGACCGCGCGACCGGCAAGCGCCGCGGTGACCGCGCGCCTCGGCCTGGGCTGGGGCAGCGCATCAAGAACGGCTACCAGAAACACTGGTACGCCTACGCGATGATCGCCCCGGTGATCATCGTGCTCGGTGTCATCGTGGGCTACCCCCTGGTGCGGGGCCTCTACCTGACCCTCACCGACGCCAACAGCCTCAACTCGGCGCGCACGATCGGCGTCAACCACATCGCCGCCACCTACAAGTTCATCGGCCTGGACAACTACAAGGACATCCTGTTCGGCCCGACCTCGTACGACCGCTTCTGGTCGCACTTCCTGTGGACCGTCTTCTGGACGGCGGCCTGTGTGTTCCTGCACTACACGATCGGCCTCGGCCTCGCGCTCATGCTCAACCAGAAGCTGCGCGGCCGCACCTTCTACCGGCTGATGCTGGTCCTGCCCTGGGCCGTGCCGACCTTCGTCACCGTCTTCTCCTGGCGGATCATGCTCGCCGACTCCGGCGTGCTCAACCAGCTCCTCGGCGCCCTCCACCTGCCCCAGCCGCAGTGGCTCGAGGACACCTTCTGGCAGCGGTTCGCCGCGATCATGGTCAACACCTGGTGCGGTGTGCCGTTCATGATGCTCTCGCTGCTCGGCGGCCTGCAGTCCATCGACTCCACGCTCTACGAGGCCGCGGAGATGGACGGCGCCAGCGCCTGGCAGCAGTTCCGGCACGTCACCCTGCCCGGCCTGCGCTCGGTCAGCTCCACAGTGGTGCTGCTCGGCATCATCTGGACCTTCAACCAGTTCGCGATCATCTTCCTGCTGTTCGGCCCCACCGGTGCGCCCGACGCCCAGATCCTCGTGACCTGGGCCTACTTCCTGGGCTTCGGACAGCAGCCGCGCGACTTCGCCCAGTCCGCCGCGTACGGCGTACTGCTGCTGTCGATCCTGACCGTCTTCACCTCCTTCTACTTCCGCTGGCTGAAGCGCAATGACCAGCTCGCCGTCTGACGCCGCAGGAGCCGCCGCCATGAGCACCACGACCCTCGAAAAGACCCGGACGGAGCCGACGCCTGCCCCGCAGCCCCCGCGCCGGACCCGCCGGCGCGGCGAGCGCAGCCCGCTCGGCGCAGCCCTCCTGCACGGCGGCCTCGTGGTCGCGAGCCTCATCGCACTGGCCCCGGTGGCCTGGCTGTTCTTCCTGTCCCTCGGCCCGGACAAGGACGACTACCTGCACCCCGGCAGGATCGCCGGAAAGCTCTCCTTCTCCAACTACAGCTTCGTGCTGGAGCACACCGCCTTCTTCGACTGGTTCAAGTCGACGATGATCGTGGCCTGCGGCACCACCCTGATCGGTGTCTTCGTCGCCGCGACCACCGGCTACGCGGTCTCCCGCATGCGCTTCCCCGGCTACAAGTCGCTGATGTGGGTGCTGCTGCTCACCCAGGCCTTCCCGATCGCCATCCTGATCGTGCCGATGTACGAGATCTTCAGCGAACTCGGGCTCATCGACACCTACTGGTCGCTGATCGTCATCAACTGCACCACCGCCGTGCCCTACAGCGCGTGGCTGCTCAAGGGGTACTTCGACACCATCCCCTTCGAGATCGACGAGGCCGGACGCGTGGACGGGCTCAGCCCCTTCGGCACCTTCTTCCGGCTGATCCTGCCGCTGGCCCGCCCCGGGCTGGCCGTCGCCGCCTTCTACAACTTCATCACCGCCGTCGGCGAGGTGGCCTTCGCGACCACCTTCATGCTCGACGACTCGAAGTACACCTTCGCCGTCGGTCTGCAGACCTTCGTCAGCGAGCACGACGCACAGTGGAACTACATGGCCGCCACCGCGGTGCTGATCGCGATACCCGTGTCCGTGTTCTTCTACCTCGTGCAGAAGAACCTCGTCACCGGTCTCACCGCAGGCGGCACCAAGGGCTGAGGCCCGTTCCGCACCGGACTCCCGCGCGCCTGTCCGCGCGGGTAGGCGGCCGCGGTGTCCATCCGACCCCGCTGACACCGCGGCCGCCTCGCACACCCCCTGGCCCCTGTCGCCGTACCCACGACATGACCCGAACTCTCTTAAGCATCAAGGACGCCATGAGCCAGCAGCACTCCGCAGCCCCGGCCGACGACTCCGCAGTCGCCACCGTCGCCAAGCACCGCGACTGGTGGCGGGACGCGGTGATCTACCAGGTCTATCCGCGCAGCTTCGCCGACAGCAACGGCGACGGCATGGGCGACCTGGAAGGCGTACGCTCCCGACTCCCGTACCTGCGGGACCTCGGCGTCGACGCCGTGTGGCTCAGCCCCTTCTACGCCTCCCCGCAGGCCGACGCCGGCTACGACGTCGCCGACTACCGTGCCGTCGACCCCATGTTCGGCAACCTGCTCGACGCCGACGCGCTGATCCGCGACGCCCACGAGCTGGGTCTGCGGGTGATCGTCGACCTGGTCCCGAACCACTCCTCGGACCAGCACGAGTGGTTCAAGCGCGCCCTCGCGGAGGGCCCCGGCTCGCCCCTGCGCGAGCGCTACCACTTCCGCCCCGGCAAGGGCGAGAACGGCGAACTCCCGCCGAACGACTGGGAGTCGATCTTCGGCGGCCCCGCCTGGACCCGGGTCGAGGACGGCGAGTGGTACCTCCACCTCTTCGCGCCCGAGCAGCCCGACTTCAACTGGGAGCACCCGGCGGTCGGCGACGAGTTCCGCTCCATCCTGCGCTTCTGGCTGGACATGGGCGTGGACGGCTTCCGCATCGACGTCGCCCACGGACTGGTGAAGGCCGACGGCCTCCCGGACCTGGGTTCCCACGACCAGCTCAAGCTGCTGGGCAACGATGTCATGCCGTTCTTCGACCAGGACGGCGTGCACGCCATCTATCGCCAGTGGCGCGTGGTCCTCGACGAGTACGCCGGAAATGAATTGGGGCCCGAAGGGCCTTCCGCAGAAGGGCGGCGGCGGGAGACGGGCGGGCGGATCTTCGTGGCCGAGGCGTGGACCCCGACCGTCGAGCGCACCGCGAACTACGTCCGCCCGGACGAGCTGCACCAGGCCTTCAACTTCCAGTACCTGGGCACGGAGTGGGACGCGAAGGAACTGCGGACGGTCATCGACCGCACCCTGGAGGCGATGCGCCCGGTCGGCGCCCCCGCCACCTGGGTCCTGTCCAACCACGACGTCACCCGCCACGCGACGCGCTTCGCCAACCTCCCGGGTCTCGGCACCCAGATCCGCACGGCGGGCGACCGCGAGCTGGGCCTTCGGCGGGCCCGTGCGGCGACCCTCCTCATGCTGGCCCTGCCCGGCTCGGCGTACGTCTACCAGGGCGAGGAACTGGGCCTCCCGGACGTCGTGGACCTGCCCGACGAGGTGCGCCAGGACCCGGCGTTCTTCCGCGGCGCCGGCCAGGACGGCTTCCGCGACGGCTGCCGGGTGCCGATCCCGTGGACCCGGGAGGGCTCCTCGTACGGCTTCGGCAGCGGCGGCAGCTGGCTGCCCCAGCCGTCGGCCTGGGCCGAGCTGAGTGTCGAGGCGCAGTCGGGCGTCCCCGGTTCGACGCTGGAGCTGTACCGCTCGGCGCTGGGCATCCGCCGGGCGCAGCCCGACCTGGGCGCGGGCGAGGCGGTCGAGTGGCTGCGCGCGCCGGAGGGTGTGCTGGCCTTCCGCCGTGGCGAGTTCGTGTGTGTCGCGAACACCACCGGCGAGTCCGTGACGACCCCGTCCCACGGCCGTGTCCTGCTCGCCAGCGGTGAGGTGACCGAGGCCGACGGCGAGGCGAAGGTGCCTGCCGACACGACCGTGTGGTGGACGACGGCGTGATAACCGCTCGGTAACTTCTTCCGTCAACTTCTTACGGCCCGCTGCCCTTTTGGGTGGCGGGCCTTTAACATCTGGCCACCGCAAGGTTTCTGAAAGATTTCAGCAAGGCCTTCAACGGAGAAGGAACCCCCACATGGCCAGCAGCAGAATCGTTTCGGGTGCCCTCGCCCTCACCGCGGCGGCGGCCGTCCTCGCCCCAGGGACCGCCGCGTACGCCTCCCCGCCCGGCAGCAAGGACGTCACCGCGGTCCTCTTCGAGTGGAAGTACTCCTCGGTCGCCCGCGAGTGCACCAACACCCTCGGCCCCGCCGGCTACGGCTACGTCCAGGTCTCCCCGCCCGCCGAGCACATACAGGGCTCGCAGTGGTGGACGTCGTACCAGCCGGTGTCGTACAAGATCGCGGGCCGCCTCGGCGACCGCACCGCCTTCCAGAGCATGGTGAACACGTGCCACGCGGCCGGTGTGAAGGTCGTCGTCGACACGGTGGTCAACCACATGGCGGCGGGCTCGGGCACCGGCACGGGCGGCTCGTCGTACACGAAGTACAACTACCCCGGTCTGTACTCCTCCTACGACCTCGACGACTGCACCGCCCAGGTCACCAACTACCAGGACCGCTGGAACGTCCAGCACTGCGAACTGGTCGGCCTGGCCGACCTGGACACGGGCGAGGAGTACGTCCGCAAGACGATCGCCGGCTATATGAACGACCTGCTCACGCTGGGGGTCGACGGCTTCCGGATCGACGCCGCCAAGCACATCCCGGCGGACGACCTGGCCAACATCAAGAGCCGTCTGACCAACCCCTCCGTCTACTGGAAGCAGGAGGTCATCTACGGCGCGAACGAGGCCGTCCAGCCCTCCGAGTACACCGGCAACGGCGACGTCCAGGAGTTCCGCTACGCCTACGACCTCAAGCGTGTCTTCAACAACGAGAAGCTCGCCTATCTGACCAACTACGGCGAGGGCTGGGGCTACCTGAGCAGCTCGGTGGCCGGCGTCTTCGTCGACAACCACGACACGGAGCGCAACGGCTCCACGCTCAACTACAAGGACGGCGCCAACTACACCCTGGCCAACGTCTTCATGCTGGCCTACCCCTACGGTGCCCCGGACATCAACTCCGGCTACGAGTGGTCCGACGTGGACGCGGGTCCGCCCAACGGCGGTACGGTCAACGCCTGCTGGCAGGACGGCTGGAAGTGCCAGCACGCCTGGCCGGAGATCATCCGCATGGTCGCCTTCCGCAACGCGACCCGCGGCCAGGCCGTCTCCGACTGGTGGGACAACGGCAACAACGCGATCGCCTTCGGCCGGGGCAGCAAGGGCTATGTGGCGATCAACCACGAGTCCGCGCCCCTGACCCGCACGTACCAGACCTCGCTGCCCGCGGGCACCTACTGCAACGTCCAGAACAACACGACGGTGGCGGTGAACTCCGCGGGGCAGTTCACCGCCACCTTGGGCTCGAACACGGCGCTCGCGATCTACGCCGGCAAGTCGAGCTGCTGAGCCCGGGGCACTACTTCCAGGTGTCGCCGGTGGTGTAGCCGGACGAACTGCCCGTCGTGTACGAGCGGTTCGTCCCGGACTCCCAGGTCACGTTCCCGGAGCCGTCTTTCTTGAGGAATTTGTACTCGAATGTCGTGCTCTTCGGGACGATCGCCAGCTTGCTCCACGTCGGATACGAAGCCGACGACAGCGGAATGGCGTCGCTCGTGTTCCAGGAGCCGAGGGAGGGGAGGGAGCCGACGACGTAGACGTCGGTGCCCCAGTCGGTCGTCGCAGTCTCGTTGAAGGTGACGTCGGTGGCGTTCGCGTTGGCCACGTTCCAGGAGTTGTTCAGCGAGAGGGCCGAAGTGGTCGTGACAGCGGACCTGTTGGCGTTGGACTCCCAGGTCACATTGCCGGAACTATCCTTTTTGATGTACTTGTACTCGAACGAGGTGTTCATCGGCACGCCGACCTCGCCCGACCAGACCGGGTAGCCGGAGGAGGACAGCCGGACCGCCTTCGAGGTGTCCCAGCCGCCCAGCGCCGGGATCGAGCCGACGACGTAGACGCCGGTGCCGGACGTGGTCGAGGCGTACTCGTCGAAGGTCGCGCTCACCGTCGACACCGAACCGCCGCCGCCCGTGTCGTCGCAGCCCACCGTGCAGGTGTAGGACGCGTTGTAGAAGGCGACCGCGCCCTTCGCCGGGACGGTGAGCGACGCGCTGCCGCCGGAGACGGTGACCTTCGTCGCGCCGCCGTCGACGACGTTGCTGTACGTGCCGTCCGCCATGCCCGTCGCGAAGGTGTACGTCGCCGGCGCCGAGCCGTTGTTCAGCGCGAAGAAGCCGGCGCCGCTGCGGCCGAAGCCGATCACGGACGACGACTTGGTCTGCCAGCCGGAGACGGCCGCCGTGTCGACGGCGTTGTGCCAGGCCACCATGCCGACGACCGCCGTGTCGCGGTCCAGGCAGTACCAGGAGCCGCTGGAGCAGTCCGTGTTCGTCACGAAGCCCGACGAGTTCGGTGGCGCCTGGTCGCTCCGGGTCCACTCCCAGCTGGCGTACACGGTCGGCGTCGACCACTTGTAGGCGAGCTGGAAGAGGTTGGCGAGCTTGTAGGTGTCGCCGTCCTTGTAGGACATGTGCAGGCCGTTGCGTTCGGTGTCGTGGTTCGTCACGAAGGACACCGAATCGGCGGCGGGCAGGATCCCGGAGGACGACAGCGACTCCAGGTCGCTCACATTGCCCTGGAACGCGGACTTCAGCCTGCTCGCGTAGGTGAAGTCCAGGACGTCGCCGGAGGCGTAGTAGTCCGCGGGCCGGGGGGTCGAGCCCGGGTAGATCTCCTGGAAGACGTACGGCGCCGAGCCCGCCGTGGTGTTCGTCAGCTTGGACTCGATCGCCGCCAGGTCGGCCTCGGGGATGTGCTTGGCCGCGTCCACCCGGAAGCCGTCGACGCCGAGGGCGAGCTGGCTGTTGAGGAAGTTCGCGATGCCCGCGCGGACCGTGTCCGAGCCGGTCCTCAGGTCGGGCAGGCCGAGGAGTTCGCAGTTCTGGACCTGGGTGAGATTCGAGTAGTCCTGGATCGTCAGGTCAGAGGTGGGGCACGACGTCGAGTCGTGGTAGTCGGCGCGGTCCCACTCGGGGGTGTCGTACTTGCTGGTGACCGTCGTGCCGTTGTAGCCGGTGCCGGTCTGCGCGGCGGTGTGGTTGATCACCGCGTCCGTGTAGACCTTGACGCCGGCCCGGTGGCAGGCGGTCACCATCGACGCGAACTTCGCCGCCGAACCGAAGCGGCTGTTCAGGTTGTAGGAGTAGGGCTGGTAGACGTCCCACCAGTAGTAGTCGGTCTGCTTCAGGGACTCGGCGGGCGGGGCGACCTGCACCGCGCCGTACCCGGCGGGGCCCAGGACGTTCGTGCACTCCGAGGCGACGGAGTCCCAGTTCCACTCCCACAGGTTGGCGATGACGTCGGCCTTGGCGGTGGTGTCCGCCTGTGCGGGTGTCGCGGGCAGGGCTATGGCTCCCGCCAGTGCCAGGGTGCCTGCCGCCGCGGCGGTCGCGGTGCGGCGGAGGACACCCGGGGGACGGTGTCTGCTCATGTGCGGCTCCGGAACGAACTTCGAGGGAAGAGGACAGGGTTCAACAACCCGTGAGAGTGCGGCAGTTGGGAAGGAGGCGTCAAGGTTGAGGCTGAAACTTCTTGCTATGAATTTCAAGGGTCTTGCTGTAAACCTTTCGACGGCGGTACGGTCGCGCGGGGTCGGACCCAAGAGAGCCGCAATCGCAAGGAGTTCCCGCCTGTGATACCGAGATGGCCGGCGCCCCCGACGCGCCGAACCGCCCACGTCAGACGGGTCGCGGCCGTCGCTGTCGCCGCGCTCGCCGCCGCCCTCGTGACGCCGCTCGCGGCCCACGCGGACACCCCGCCCCCGCCCCCTTCGGACGCCAGGCTCGCGGCCCAGCCCGCGCGGCACGACGACACCCGCGAGCAGTTCTACTTCGTCATGCCGGACCGTTTCGCCAACGGTGACAGGTCCAACGACCGGGGCGGGCTGACCGGTTCACGCCTCAGCACCGGCTACGACCCCACCGACAAGGGCTTCTACCAGGGCGGCGACCTCAAGGGCCTGACCAAGCGGCTCGACTACATCAAGAACCTCGGCACCACGGCCATCTGGATGGCGCCGATCTTCAAGAACCGCCCGGTGCAGGGCACGGGCAGCAACGCCTCCGCCGGCTACCACGGCTACTGGATCACCGACTTCACCCGGGTCGACCCGCACTTCGGGACGAACAAGGACCTCCAGACCCTCATCTCCAAGGCGCACGCCAAGGGCATGAAGGTCTTCTTCGACGTCATCACCAACCACACCGCCGACGTCGTGGACTACAAGGAGAAGTCGTACGACTACCTCTCCAAGGGCGCCTTCCCGTACCTGACCGAGGACGGCCGGCCCTTCGACGACGCCGACTACGCCGACGGCAGCAGGAGGTTCCCGGCCGTCGACGCGGACTCCTTCCCGCGCACGCCGAGGGTGACCAGCAGGAGCAAGGTCCCGGCCTGGCTCAACGACCCGACGATGTACCACAACCGGGGCGACTCGACGTACGCCGGCGAGTCCACCACCTACGGCGACTTCTCCGGCCTGGACGACCTGTGGACCGAGCGTCCCGAGGTCGTCCACGGCATGGAGAAGATCTACGAGCGCTGGGTGAAGGACTTCGGCGTCGACGGCTTCCGGATCGACACCGTCAAGCACGTGGACATGGACTTCTGGACCCAGTGGGCCACCGCGCTCGACAAGTACGCGGCCGCGCGCGGGCGCAAGAACTTCTTCATGTTCGGCGAGGTGTACTCGGCGGACACGTCCATCACCTCCCCGTACGTCACCCAGGGCCGCCTGGACGCCACCCTGGACTTCCCCTTCCAGGACGCGGCCCGCTCCTACGCCTCCCAGGGCGGCAGCGCCCAGCGGCTGGCGAGCGTCTTCGGTGACGACTACAAGTACACGACCGACAAGGCCAACGCGTACGAGCAGGTCACGTTCCTCGGCAACCACGACATGGGCCGCATCGGGTACTTCCTGAAGCAGGACAACCCGAAGGCCGGTGACGCCGAGATCCTGCGCAAGGACAGGCTCGCCAACGAGCTGATGTTCCTCAGCCGCGGCAACCCGGTCGTCTACTACGGCGACGAACAGGGCTTCACCGGCTCCGGCGGTGACAAGGACGCCCGCCAGACGATGTTCGCCTCCAAGGTCGCCGACTACCTGGACGACGACGAGATCGGCACCGACCGCACCCACGCGAGCGACGCGTACGACACCAAGGCGCCGCTCTACAAGGAGATCACCGCCCTCTCGAAGCTCCGGAAGAACAACCCGGCACTCACGGACGGTGTCCAGACGGAGCGGTACGCGGCCGACGGGGCCGGCGTCTACGCCTTCACCCGTACGGACGCGAAGACCGGCGCCGAGTACGTCGTCGCCTTCAACAACGCCGACAGCGAGAAGTCCGCGACCTTCTCCACCGGCTCGGCGGACATGACGTACCAGGGTGTCTACGGCACCTCCGACACGGTGAAGTCCGACGCCGACCGCAAGCTCGCGGTCACCGTCCCGGCCGGTTCCGCCGTGGTCCTCAAGGCCACCGGCAGCCTCGCCGCGCCCGCCGCCAAGCCGACCGTCACGCTGAAGGCCCCGGCCACCGGAGCCACCGGCACGGTCGACGTCACCGCGGACGTCGACGGCGGTCAGCTCAACCGCGTGGTCTTCGCCGCCCAGGTCGGCAACGGCGCGTGGAAGACGCTCGGCTCCGCCGACCACGCCCCCTACAAGGTCACCCAGGCCATCGGCAAGGACGTCCCCACCGGGACCGCCCTGCGCTACAAGGCGGTCGTGATCGACTCGGCCGGGCGCACCGCGAGCACCCTGGCGAGCAGCACCACCGGCACCCCGGCGGCGCCCGAGGTCCCCACGGCCTCCTCCCGGGACTACGCGATCGTCCACTACAAGCGCACCGACGGCGACTACGACAACTGGGGCCTGTACGCCTGGGGCGACCTCGCCGACGGCGAGTCGACCAGCTGGCCGAACAGCCACCCCTTCGTCGGCCGCGACGCCTACGGAGCCTTCGCCTACGTCAAGCTGAAGCCGGGCGCCTCGAACGTCGGCTTCCTGGTCATCGACAAGGACGGCAACAAGGACGTCTCCGCCGACCGGACCATCGATGTCACCAAGACGGGTGAGGTCTGGGTCGAGCAGGGCAAGACGGACGTACTGACGCAGCGGCCCGACTACCCCGCGCAGGACAAGACCAAGGCGGTCATCCACTACCACCGCGCCGACGGGAACTACGACGGCTGGGGCCTGCACGACTGGACGGGTGCCGCGAACCCCACCGACTGGTCGAACCCGCTCAAGCCGGTGAAGACTGATGCCTATGGCGCGGTCTTCGAGGTGCCGCTCACCGAGGGTGCCACCAGCCTCAGCTACATCATCCACAAGGGCGACGACAAGGATCTCCCCGCCGACCAGTCGCTGGACCTCAAGTCCAACGGCTACGAGGTGTGGCTGTTGAACGGCCAGGAGAAGTACCTGCTGCCGCAGCCCGCGGGCAGCGCGGCCGCCCTCGACCTGACCACGTCCAAGGCGGTCTGGATCGACCGGAACACGGTCGCCTGGACCGGCGTCGACGGCGCCGTCTCCACCCAGCTGCTCTACTCCCACGACGGTTCCATCGCCGTCAAGGACGGGGCGCTGACCAGCGACGACGAGCGGTGGCTGCGGCTGACGAAGACCACCCTCACCGACGCCCAGAAGGCGAAGTTCCCGCACCTGAAGGACTCCACCGCCTGGTCCGTCGACCCGCGTGACCGCGACCGGGTCCGCTCGGCGCTCGGCGGACAGCTCGTGGCCTCGCAGCGCGCGGCGAACGGTGCCGTGCTGGCCGCGACCGGGGTGCAGATCGCCGGCGTGCTGGACGACCTGTACTCCGGCGCGACGAAGAGCAGCCTCGGCCCGGTCTTCCACGACGGGCGGCCGACCCTGTCCGTGTGGGCGCCGACGGCACAGTCGGTCCACCTGGACCTGGCCGGCACGGCCGTGAAGATGCACCGCAACGCCACCACCGGCGTCTGGTCCGTCACCGGCCCCGCGTCCTGGAAGGGCAAGCCCTACCGGTACGTCGTGAAGGTCTGGGCGCCCAGCGTCCGCAAGGTGGTCACCAACAAGGTCACCGACCCGTACTCGGTCGCGCTCACCGCGAACTCCGGGCGCAGCCTGGTCGTCGACCTGAACGACAGGTCCCTCGCCCCGAGCGGCTGGACGGGTCTGCACAAGCCCAGGGCCGTACCGCTGAAGGACGCGCAGATCCAGGAGCTGCACATCCGGGACTTCTCGGTCGCCGACAAGACCGTCCCGGCGAAGGACCAGGGCACCTACCTGGCCTTCACCGACAAGAACAGCGACGGCTCCAGGCACCTGCGGCAGCTGGCGAAGTCGGGCACCTCGTACGTGCACCTGCTGCCCGCCTTCGACATCGCCACCATCCCCGAGAAGAAGGCCGACCAGGCGACCACCGACTGCGACCTGGCCTCCTACCCGGCCGACTCCGACAAGCAGCAGGAGTGCGTGGCGAAGATCGCCGCGAAGGACGCCTTCAACTGGGGCTACGACCCGTACCACTACACGGTCCCCGAGGGCTCGTACGCCACGGACCCGGACGGCACCGCCCGCACGGTCCAGTTCCGCAGGATGGTGAAGTCGCTCAACGACGACGGCCTGCGGGTCGTGATGGACGTCGTCTACAACCACACGGCGGCCAGCGGCCAGGCGGACACCTCCGTCCTGGACAAGGTCGTGCCCGGCTACTACCAGCGGCTCCTCGCCGACGGCAGCGTGGCCGACAGCACCTGCTGCGCCAACACCGCGCCCGAGAACGCGATGATGGGCAAGCTGGTCGTGGACTCGATCGTCACCTGGGCCAAGGAGTACAAGGTCGACGGGTTCCGCTTCGACCTCATGGGCCACCACCCGAAGGCCAACATCCTGGCGGTGCGCAAGGCCCTCGACGCGCTGACCCTCGACAAGGACGGCGTCGACGGCAAGAAGATCATCCTGTACGGCGAGGGCTGGAACTTCGGAGAGGTCGCGAACGACGCCCGGTTCGTGCAGGCCACGCAGCAGAACATGGCCGGCACCGGGATCGCCACCTTCTCCGACCGCGCCCGTGACGCCGTGCGCGGCGGCGGCCCCTTCGACTCGGACCCCGGCATCCAGGGCTTCGCGTCCGGGCTCTACACCGACCCCAACGGATCCACGGCGAACGGCACCTCGGCCGAGCAGAAGGCCCGGCTGCTGCACTACCAGGACCTGATCAAGGTCGGTCTGACCGGCAACCTGAAGTCCTTCGCCTTCACCGACACCGACGGCAAGCAGGTCAAGGGCTCCGAGGTCGACTACAACGGCTCGCCCGCCGGATACGCGGACGCACCCGGCGACGCCCTCGCCTACGTGGACGCGCACGACAACGAGTCGCTGTTCGACGCCCTCACCTACAAGCTGCCCAAGGACACCCCGGCGTCCGACCGGGCCCGGATGCAGGTGCTGGCGATGGCCACGGCCGCCCTCTCGCAGGGGCCGTCCCTCTCCCAGGCGGGCACCGACCTGCTGCGCTCGAAGTCGCTGGACCGCAACTCCTTCGACAGCGGTGACTGGTTCAACGCCATCCACTGGAACTGCGCCGACGGCAACGGCTTCGGACGAGGGCTGCCGATGGCGGCCGACAACCAGTCCAAGTGGGCCTACGCCAAGCCGCTGCTCGGCGCGGTGAAGGTGGGCTGCCCGCAGATCACCGGCTCCTCGGCCGCCTACCAGGACCTGCTGAGGATCCGTACGACGGAGAAGGCGTTCTCCCTCGGCACGGCCGCGCAGGTGCAGGACCGGCTGTCCTTCCCGCTGTCCGGCAAGGACGAGACGCCGGGCGTGATCACCATGCGGCTCGGTGACCTGGTCGTGGTCTTCAACGCCACCCCGCAGCAGCAGGAACAGCGGATCGGCACCCTCGCCGGGACGGCCTACCGGCTGCACCCGGTGCAGGCGGCCGGCACGGACGCGGTGGTGAAGACGTCCTCCTACGCAGCCGACTCGGGCACGTTCACCGTTCCCGCGCGGACGGTGGCGGTCTTCACCCGGGCGGCGAAGTAGGGTCGGCCCCGTCGCCCCAGAACAGGAGTGCTCATGCCGCAGATCACCGTCGACTACTCGAACACGATGGAGGCCGCCTTCGACCGCGCCGGTTTCGCGCGGGCGCTGCACGAGGCGACCGTGGAGATCGCGGCGGCCAAGCCGGAAGCCTGCAAGACGCAGTTCCGGCCGGGCGCACTCACGGCGTACGGGTACGAGGACCCGGCGGAGCACGGGCACGCCATCGTGCACGTGACCATCGGGCTCCTCGCCGGCCGCAGCGACGAGACGAAGGCGATGCTCACGGAGACCGTGCTGGAGCTGCTCCGCAAGCATGTGGCGGACAAGCGCTTCGCCCTGCACGCCTCCGCCGAGATCCGCGACCTGGATCCGTCGTACCGGAAGTTCGACCGGTAGCGGTCCGCGCTCCTCAGCGCGCCAGGAACAGCAGCCGGCCGACGAGCTCCGCGAAGGGCCCGTCGGCCGGTTCGTCCTCGGCCATGGTGCGCAGCAGCGCGGCCATGTCCGTGTCGTGGGCGGCGCTCACCGCCGTCAGGGCGGCGAAGTCGTGCACGAGCTGCAGCTCCAGCTCGGCGCGCGGGATGCGGCGGCCGTCCAGCCAGATCAGCGCCGTCGACTCGGCGAGCGAGATCCAGGAGCGGACGACCAGTTCCATGCGCGGGGATGCCTCGGTGACGCCCAGATGCGCCAGGATCTGCTCGTAGGCGGCCTGCCGTACGGAGTCGATGAGGGCGTTGGTCGTCGAGGAGCCGACGGCCGGGCCGCCGCGCATCAGCGCCGAGAAGCCGGGCCCGTGCTCGTCCACGAAGTCGAAGAAGCGGCGCATCACGCGTAGCAGCCGGGCGCCGAGCGAACCCTCGTGCGGCTCCGCGAAGCGGGCCGACAGATCCTCCGAGGCGCGCTTCAACGCGGCCTCGTACAGGCTGAGTTTGCCGGGGAAGTAGTGATAGACGAGCGGGCGCGAGATGCCCGCCGCCGACGCTATCTCGTCGATCGAGACCTCGTCGGGCGAACGGCGGCTGAACAGGTCGAGTGCGACACCGATCAGCTGCTGCCGCCGCTCCTCGACGCCCATCCTGCGGCGAACCCCGGTACTCATGCGAACACCTTACCGATCGAATCCGGCCCGGAACGGGCCGGACCAGCGCCGGTGTTCACACGGGTCCGTCACATGTCCAGCACAAGTCGCTCACTTCTGGCCCGTGACACACAGATGAGCATCGAGTCGGCACGCTCCGCATCCGTCAGCAGCTCGTCCCGGTGGTCCACCTCGCCCTCGACCACCCGCTGTTGACAGGTCCCGCAGAAGCCCTGCTCGCAGGAGTAGGCGGTGTCGGGCAGTTCGCGGCGTACGGCGGCCAGCACGGTGGAGTCCGCGGGGACCGGCAGCGTCCGTCCGCTGCGCCGCAGCTCCACCTCGAACGCGCGGTTGCCGTCGGCCGACGTGCGCGGCGCGAACCGCTCCAGGTGCAGCGTGGCGCCCTCGGGCAGCCGTGCCTCCACCGCCTCCATCAGGCCCTCCGGGCCACAGCAGTAGACGGCGGTCCCCTCCGGAACACCCGCGAACAGCGCCTCCAGGTCCGGCCGCCCGTCCTCGTCCTCGGCGACCAGCGTCAGCCGGTCCCCGGCGAGCCCCCGCACCTCCTCCAGGAACGGCATCGAGGCCCGCGTCCGCCCGCCGTACAGCAGCCGCCAGTCCGTGCCGTCCGGCAGGGCCCGCAGCATGGGCAGGACCGGTGTGATGCCGATGCCGCCGGCGACGAAGACGTACGAGGGCGCCTCGACCAGGGGGAAACGGTTCCTCGGTCCGCGCACCTCCAGCTGCATGCCCTCGGTGAGCTGCTCGTGCACCTCGCGCGAGCCGCCCCGGCCGTCCTCGACCAGCCGGGTGGCCACCGTGTAGGAGGCCCCGTCCTCCGGGTCCCCGCACAGCGAGTACTGCCGTACGAGCCCCGACGGCAGCACCAGGTCGAGATGTGCGCCGGGCTCCCAGCGCGGCAATCCGCCGCCCTCCAGGCGCAGTTGCACGACCCCGTCGGCGACCGTCTCGTGCCCGGTGAGCAGCAGCCGCAGCGCCCGCGAGCGGGGGCGTCCGGAGACGGGCGGGTCCAGCGCGGGCAGCGGCCACAGCGGCGAGACCCGGACGCGGCGGCGCAGGGCCCGCCGGGTCAGCAGGGCGGCGCCCGCGACGAGCGCGACGGTGCGCAGCTTCGGCATCACGGCCCTGTCTTTTCGGCCGCGAGCGCGGCGGGGGAGGAGGCCAGGTAGGCCACCGCCTGGGCGGTGGAGCCCTCCTGGGAGGGGTGGTAGGCGTGGCTCAGGTAGCGCGGGATGGACTTGAGCATGGCACCGGTCGTGGGCAGGGTGCCCCGGCGGCCGCTCCGGTGGAACTCCTTGAAGGAGGCCTTGCCGTCCACCAGGGTGGGGTCGTTCTCCATGAAGAAGCGGGCCCCGCGCTGCCACAGGAACACCAGCGCGCTGAAGGCCGTCGCCCAGGTGCGCACCCGGCGCCGGTAGCTGCCGTCGACATGCATGAACAGGTCGAAGGCGACGGAGCGGTGCTCGACCTCCTCGGCACCGTGCCAGCGCAGCAGGTCCAGCATGGTCGGGTCGGCGCCGCGCCGGTCCAGTTCGGCGGCGTTGAGCACCCAGTCGCCGAGGAAGGCGGTGTAGTGCTCGATGGCCGCGATCAGCGCGACCCGCTCCAGCAGCCACCAGCGGCGCGCCCTGCCCGGCGGCAGCGTGCGGTCGCCGAGCAGCTTCTCGAAGAACCAGTCGACCTGCGCGGTGTACGGCGTCGGGTCGAGCCCCAGCTCCCTCAGATGCGGCAGGACCTCGTCATGGGCCTGGGAGTGCATCGCCTCCTGCCCGATGAAACCGACGACGTCCTCGCGGAGCCGGTCGTCCCGGATGAGCGGCAGTACCTGCTTGTACACATGCACGAACCACCGCTCGCCGGCGGGCAGCAGCAGGTGCAGCACGTTGATCGTGTGCGTGGTGAACGGGTCGCCGGGCACCCAGTGCAGCGGTGTGTCCTCCCAGGAGAAGGACACGTTGCGGGCCTTGAGCGGTATGCGCTCGGACTCCACCGGCCGGGCCTGCGTGTTAGACATGGCGTCAATGTACTGACGGGTAGGTCATCTGAGAACCCCCGTGCGGCACCTTGTTGACGCGAGTGTCAGCTAGCGCAGTCCGCCGACCTGCCGGCCGTCCGTCAGGGTTCCCTTCAGCTGTGCCTGCGCCCCCTGCTCGGCCCGGGCCACCAGCAGCGGTCCCGGACCGGACGCGGTGATCCCGCCCGTCGCCCGGATCGACGCGGTGTCCTGGCTGCCCGCGGCCAGCAGGTACCAGTGCCCGGCACGGGACTTCCACAGCACCCCGGCCAGGACGTGCGGGTCGCGCGGACCGCAGGACCGTGGGTCCGTGCCCTTGGCCACGACAGCGCCGACCGGCCCGCCCGGGGTCCGGAACTGGGCCATTGCGGCCGTACCGTCGCCGCGCCAGGTCTCGGCCCTGGTGCACACCCACTCGGCCGCCCCGCTCCCGTCGGGCAACGGCTGGTTCGCGAACGCCCAGGCGTTGACGCTGCGCACCCCCGCGGAGCGCTCCGCGGAGAGCGAGCAGGCGAACGGCGCCCAGGCGCGCAGACCCTCCGCGCCGGACGCCTCACCCGTGGCGCCCGGACGTCCGGCGGTGAGGTGGGCCGGGACCAGCTCACCGAGGTCCGTGGCGAGCCGGGTGCCGGAGGCGTCGGTCAGCTGGAGCACGTGCCACGAGGTGCAGCTGCCGGGCTGCAGGGCGGAGCTGGCCATCGGTGTGGTGACGCCGTCGGTGACGGTGAGGGGTGCCGCGGCCGCGGCCGGCTTCGTCAGGTCCCGCTCGGCGGCCTTCTTCACCCAAGGGGCGATCAGATAGCGGACGTTGCCGTCGGAGCGGCCGAGTACCAGCACGCTCGCCTCGGCGCCGGTCGCGCCGTCGACGCGGGCGAAGTCGAGGGCGGCGCCCGTGGTGCCGTCCGTGGGCTCGGCGTAGCGGACGATGCGCAGGCCGTCGTAGAGGACCGCCACGCGCGCGTTGTCCACCTTGCCCGCGTACAGCAGCTGGGGCGGGCCGGCCGGGGCGCCGGTCTGGGTGCCGGGGGTGGCGGAGACGCGGACCGTCTCCCCGGGCCGGGCCCAGACGGCGAGGGCGCGGCGCAGCAGGGCCTTGTCGCCGGTGAGCGGGCCGCGCGCGGGCCACACGGAGAAGTCGTCGCGGGCCGCCGACTCCCACACGGTCGGGGCGGCGCGGGTGAGCTTGCCGGGGTCCAGGGCGGCCTCGGCCGCCGGGTTCTCCGCGTAGACGGGTGCGGCGGCGCCGTCGGGACCCCAGCCGTCGCCCGGCATGGCCACCAGCGCCCCGCACACCGCGAGCGCGGCCGCCGCGGCGAGCGCGGCCTTGGTGTGCTGGCGGCGGCGCATCAGGTCGGTGGGGCGGGCCTGCAGACAGCAGGGGTCGAACTCGGGGGAGGTGAGCAGGGCGTCCTGCGCGGGTACCCCGTTGGCCTCCGCCAGTGCGGACTCGGGACGGTCGACCCCGGCGGACTTGAGGATCCTGCGGATGTCCGCGTCGGGCAGCTTCTCCAGGCCGCGCAGCACGTAGGCGGCACGGGCCGGGCCGGACAGGGCGGACAGCCGCTGGTCCAGGGCCAGTTCGTCGGCGCCGCCGGAGCGTGGGAACAGGCGAAGCCCCCACACCTGGGGGAGCAGCGGCGGCAGCTGGGAGAGCCGCGGCAGGCCCTTGCGGGGGCGGGCCGCCTCCAGTGCCGCACTCAGGACCCGCAGGCGCAGGAACGCGTACCCGGGGTCGCCCTCCCGGCCCGTGGACTGGGCCGGGATCACGGACGTCTGCTTGCGGCCCCGGGGCAGGGCGCGCTGGACCAGTGCGTGGGCCGTCAGCACCCGGCGGCTGCGGCCGAGGGCCGGTGGCAGCACCAGGTGGGCGAGCCGGACCAGCCGTGGGTAGTGCTCGACGAGCGCGGCCTCGGCCTGTTCGACGTCGACGACCGGGCCGGTGGCCCCGGCGGAGGAGGGTGCGTGACGCTGGGCTACATCCTGTGACTGCACGTCCGGGAGAACGAGTGAGCCGTTGATTGGTCACCGCCAAGCGGGTGACTCACTCCTCCGGTTCGACCAGCAGCCGCGCGTAGTTGGCCATCGACCGCTGGTAGCGGGGCAGATGAGGGGCGAGGGCGCCGAGCACGAGGGAGAGGCCCTCGCGGTCGCGGCCCAGGCTGGACAGGCACAGGGCGAGACAGCCCCGTACCGCGTCGTCCAACTCGTCCGAGGGCGCGTCCAGTTCGGGGGTGAGGAGCTCGACGCCCTCCTCGGCCTGCCCGATGTTCCGCAGGGAGGACGACAACTGGATCTTGGCCCGGCGTCCCTTGTAACCGCTCAGCCCGCCCGCCAGCGCCTCCCGGTACAGCGGCACCGCCTTGTCCGAGTGTCCGGTGGAGTCCCAGGCGCAGGCCTGCTCGAACGGGGCCAGCGGACTGCCCTCGGGCAGCTCGGCGACGAGCTTGCCGATCACGGCGCGGAACTCGGCCGCCCGCTCTTCGGGATACTCGTCGAAGGTCGCCCAGGCGGCGGTCACGCGGTCTTCCCAGTCTTGGTTCACCGGGTCACCCTCGCACACCTGTGCCCACCCCGGCAGCGGATTTGAGCGTACCGCGGCCCGCAGCCGTATCCGAAGGAGCTGGGGCATGCTTGGCCCACCAGGACCGGAGGAACGGATGAGGTTGACGCGACTGATGATCGGCGCCGCTGCGGCACTGACCCTGGCGGGCTGCGGGTCGAGCGGCGACACGAAGGCGGTGCCGCCCACCGCCACGGGCAGTCTGGAGAGCCTGGCCGCCGAGGTGAAGTGCAAGCCGAACATGCAGACCGACGCCGACGAGATCCGCCAGGCCATCTGCAAGAACACCGACGGGCAGTTCATCCTCGCCACCTTCGCCACCGACCGCGGCCAGCGCGAGTGGATCAACGACGCGAAGGACTACGGCGGTTTCTACCTCGTCGGCCGCAAGTGGGTCGCCGTCGGCGACGACGGGGTCGTCAAGGCGCTGCGCGGCACGCTCGGCGGCGACCTCGAGGTGGGCACGGACCACCACGCGCACAGCGGCTGACCTGTCCGGGGCACGGGGAAGACGCGGCACAGGAAAAGACGGAGCACAAGAAAAGCGGGCGGTGGGAGATTCCCACCGCCCGCTTTCCCAGGGGGTTGTCACTGCATGGTCGCTACGCGCATCGCTGACCGTTGTTGATGCAGTTCGCGATCTTGTTCGCCAGGCCGCCGGTCGTGACGCTGATGAAGTCGTCGTGGTCGGTGGCCGGCTTGTGGAGCTGCTCCGGGAAGCCGTCCACCGCGTAGGCGTTCTTCACCTGGCCGTTCTGAACGGTCGGCGGGGTGATGTTGTACACCAGGCGCATCGTCAGCTGCGGGATCGCCTTGAAGCCGTTCCCGCAGACACCGCTCGCCGGGTCGGCGAAGGCCACGTGCGTGCGGTGGTTGGCGCTGTCGATGTTCTGGCCGTCCCAGCAGCTCTGGAAGGCGAACGTACGCACCACCTGGCTGCCCTGCGGGCAGATCGGGTACTGCGACGTCAGCTGCACCTTGTTCTCGAAGCCGGTGCAGCTCCAGTGCGCGTTGGCGTTGGCCAGACCGTTGGTGGTGGTCTTGGCGTCACCGGTGATGATGCGCAGGAACTGCGGCATCGCGACGACCTTGCTGGCCGGGCTGCCGACGTACTTGATCTGCGCCGAGACCGGCGTCAGGATCTTGCCGACGTTGCCTTCCTTGCCACCGCCGTCCTTGTTCTGGTCGAAGTCCTGCGTGCCGTCCTGCACGCGGACCACCGGCCAGTAGTACGACGACAGGTCGTTCCGGTTCTGGCAGCTGGTGCCGCCCTGCAGGAACGTCTGGTTGCTGGAGAACGCGTTGACCTTCTGGTTGCCGACGTAGTCGTGCAGGTGGTGGGCACCGTTGGCCACGCCGGGCGCCACGATCACGTTGTCGGTGTTGTGGTTCTTGTTCGCGTTCACACCGCAGCGGGTGGTGAAGGTGCCGTTCGAGGCGTTGTTGCCGCGCACCGGCTTGCCCTGGACGTTCGCGGCGACCTTCGTGATGTCCACGAAGTCGGCCGCGACCGGGCCGTTGCCGGCTTGTCCGCCGATGTTCTGCTGCTGCCCGCCGGCCTGCTGCTGCCCGCCGGCCTGCTGCTGGCCGCCGTTCTGCTGCTGGCCGCCGTTCTGCTGCTGGCCACCGGTGTTCTGCTGCTGTCCGCCGTTCTGCTGCTGACCACCGGCGGTGGTCTGGTTGGCGGTCTGCGTCGTACAGGCGGCGAGCTGCTTGAGCGAGTTGTCGAAGGAACCGCCGACCCGCTGGATGTCGATCCTGATCCGGTCGATCGTCGCGGCCCGCTTCTCCTTGAGGGGGCCGACGATCGCGTTCTGCACGAAGCTCGGATCGTTCGTCTGCGACTGCCGGGTGGAGGCGAGCCTGGAGTAGGCCTCGGTGATCTGCTTGTCGAGGTTCGCCACCTCCATCGCCACGCCCTGGCGGGCCTGGTTCGGCACGTTCGTCAGCTTCTGGCCGACGTCCGGGCAGGAGATCGTCGCGACCTGCGCCGTCGCGGCCTTGGTCTGGTTGCCTCCCCACGACTGGTTGTTCGACTCGTGCGCCGAGGCGTAGAAGTTCGCCCAGATCAGCCCGCCCCCACCGAGCGCTAGGGCCGCCGATGCGGCTATGGCCTTGGTGGCCAGCGGCGTACGGCGTTTTCGTGTGTTGCGTCCCATGGAACTCCTCTGACTTCCTTGCGGGGCAGCATCGAGGCGCCCGACAGGAGTGAAGCGGCGTCCATCCATACGGACGCCGCCTCAGAGGTGTTCAGCCCGCTCACAAATTAGTCAGCGGATTACCCCACACTCGGGATTCAAATGCCCCCTGAGCAGCGGAAGTTGAATTTTCGCTCAGCGGTCGCGGTCGAGGTGGGCGAGCACGGCCAGAACGCGCCGATTGTCGTCGTCCGACACCTCAAGGCCCAGTTTGCCGAAGATGTTGGAGGTGTGTTTGGCGATGGCCCGTTCCGTCACCACCAGTTGGGCCGCGATCGCCGCGTTGGACCGGCCCTGCGCCATCAGCTCCAGCACCTCCCGCTCCCGCGGGGTGAGGTTGCCGAGAGGCCGGTCGTCGGCCGCCCGCCGCGACAGCAGCTGCTGGATCACCTGCGGGTCCATCGCCGTGCCGCCCGCGGCCACCCGGCGTACGGCGTCCACGAACTGGTCGGCGTCGAAGACCCGGTCCTTGAGCAGATAGCCCACCCCGCCGCTGCCGTCGGCGAGCAGCTCCCGGGCGTACAGCTGCTCCACGTGCTGGGACAGGACCAGCACCGGCAGCCCGGGCCGCTCCCGCCTCGCCTGCAGCGCGCACTGCAGCCCCTCGTCGGTGTGCGTGGGCGGCAGCCGTACGTCGACCACGGCGACGTCCGGCTGCGACTCGGCCAGCGCCCGGGTGAGTTCGGGCCCGGACTCGACGGCCGCCGCGATCTCGAAGCCGTAGGCCTCCAGCAGCCGGACCAGTCCGTCGCGCAGCAGGAAGAGGTCTTCGGCTAGGACAACACGCACGGGATCTCCATGGTTACCAGGGTGGGACCGCCCGCGGGGCTGCTGACGGCCAGGACGCCGTCGAATGTACCGAGCCGCCGCTCCACGCCGGCGAGCCCGGAGCCCGCCCCGATCGCGGCACCGCCCCTGCCGTTGTCGGTGACCGTGATCCGCAGCGTGGTGCCGGCGTGGTGCAGGTCCACCCAGAGCCGGTCGGCACCGGAGTGCTTGACGGCGTTGGTGAGCACCTCGCTGACCGCGAAGTAGGCGGCCGACTCGACGGGCGCGTCCGCGCGGCCGGACAGCTCCACGCTCACCTCGCTCGGCAGGGGCAGCCGCAGCGCCAACGCCCGCACGGCGTCCCCGAGTCCGCGCTCGGCCAGCACCGGCGGATGGATGCCGCGGACCAGGTCGCGCAGTTCCTCCAGGGCCTCCACCGAGTTCCGGCGGGCCTGGGAGAGGAGCTGCCTGGCCTGCGCCGGGTCCCTGTCCAGCAGCATCTCGATCGTGCCGAGGTCCATGCCCATCGCGACCAGCCGGGCCTGCGCCCCGTCGTGCAGGTCCCGTTCGATGCGGCGCAGTTCGGCGGCCGAGGTGTCCACGGCGTCGCGCCGGGTCTCGGTCAGCACGCGTACCCGCTCGGCGAGTTCCTTCTGGCCTGCGCCGAGGACGGCCCGGGTGAGCCGGAAATGGACCGTCAGCAGGCGCGGGGTGAGGCGGTAGGCGGCGACCAGCAGGACCGCGCCGGTGGCGGCGGCGCCGAACGCGGACGGCTGGCCGGTGACCGGCACGAAGCCGTACCAGTACGTCTCGTCCTTCGCGAGCACCCGCCACAGCCCGGCCGCCACCGCGAACCCCTCGAAGGGGTAGAAGAGCAGGACGGCAGGCAGCAGCGCCGTCACGAAACCGGCCGTCATGTCCACCGGCAGCCACAGCACGTCCCGCCGGACCTGCGGGTCCCGCAGCAGGGCGAGGGTCCGCGTCCACGGGTTGGCGCCCGCGGGGACCGGCCGGTAGGCCGACGGTATCCGTATCCCGCACCACTCGGCCGCGAGTTCCCGGCGCTTGTCCGCGAGGGCCCGCACCGCGGTCAGGACCGGCGGAGTCGTGACGATGCCGACGCCGAGCGGGATGAACGCGACGGAGACGAGGGTCAGGACCAGGAACAGCACCGAGAGGGGCAGCACGGCCACGGCCAGCGCGAGTCCCTGCACGGCGGCCAGCAGTACCTCTCGGGTCCGCGCCCGGGCACGGCCACTCTTCGGTTCGGTGTTCATGCCGCAAGTCTCGCCGACCCGTGGGCCCCGGTCAGTGGGCCGAAGACCCATGTCAGGGGGTGGTGCCGGCTACACCCCCGCCCGCTGCCAGCACCTTCGCCTCCACCTCCGGGGCCAGGCCCTTGCCCGTCCGGTCCGGGCGCTGCGGCGCGGTGCCGCCGATCTCCGTCAGCCACCGCCAGGTGTCCGCGACGGTCTCGCCGGCCGGCCGGCACACCAGTCCCGTTTCCAGCGCACGGGACACGTCCGCGCGGTGCACCGCGTCGTACATCTCGCCGCCCGGGGGCACCCACACCGGCAGCTCGGTCCACGGCTCGATCCCGGCGTCCAGGATCACCTCCGGGTCGGTCCAGCGCAGTTCGGCGTCCGCGCCGGTGACGTCGACGCACGCCCGCAACAGCTCACCCATCGTGGTGTGGCCCGGCGGGCTCACCAGGTTGCAGGGCCCGCTCAGCTTCTGTTCCACCGCGCCCAGGAGCCAGTCGGCGAGGTCGCGCACGTCGATGTACTGCACCGGCAGCTCCTGCGGCCCGGGCGCCAGGACCGGGCCGCCGCGGGCGATCCGGGTCAGCCACCAGGGGAGCCTGCCGACGTTCTCGTACGGGCCGAGGATCAGCCCGGCCCGCACCAGCAGCGAGCCCTCCGCGCCGAAGGCCTCGACGGCGGCCAGTTCACCGCCCCGTTTGTCGCGTGCGTAGTCGGTCGCCTCCGCGTCGGCGGCGGCTCCTTCCACCAGCGCGGTGTCCTCGCCGGCTCCCGCGGGCCAGGGCCAGGAGTACACCGACCGGCTGGAGACGTACACGTACCGTCCGGCACGGCCCCGCAGCAGCCGTGCCGCCTCGTGCACGGCACGCGGCGCGGCCGACCAGGTGTCGACCACGGCGTCCCAGGTGCCGTCGTCCGCGGCGAGGGCGGCCAGGCCGCCGGCGGCGGTGCGGTCGCCGTGCAGCGACCGCACCCCCTCGGGGGGCCGGTGCCGTCCCCGGTGGAAGACGGTCACCTCCCAGCCGCGCCCGAGCGCGGCCTCCACGACGGTCCGCCCCACGAACTCCGTACCGCCCAGCACGAGAAGTCTCATGCCGGGGAGCGTGCCCGGTACGGGCCCGGGAGGGAAGGCCTGTCTGCCGTCGGCAGACAGGCCGGGTCAACGCCCGGTCGGTGGGGTGTACTTGTAGCCGACCCGGCGCACGGTCTGGATCGTCTGCCGGTGCTGGGCGCCCAGCTTGCGGCGCAGCCGGGCTACGTGGACGTCGACGGTGCGTCCGTCGCCGACGTGGCCGTACCCCCACACGGTGGTGACCAGCTGGTCGCGGGTGTGCACCCGGTGCGGGTGCGCCACCAGGTGTGCGAGCAGCTCGAACTCCAGGTAGGTGAGGTCGAGTTCGAGGCCGTCGACGCTCGCGGTGCGCTGCACGGGGTCGATCCGCACCAGCGGGTCGCCGTCCGCCTGCGCGACCTCCTCCGGCTGGTCCGGCACCGCGACCGGCAGGAACGGGAGCCGCTGGTCGGCCGGGACCAGCACCAGGTAGCCGACCATCGGCGGCTGGCCGGGCAGGGTGGGCAGGGTGTGCTGCGGCGCGGGCAGCCAGGTGGCACCCGGCGGCAGGAAGTCCGCCACGTCCACGACCTCGTCCCGGTCGACGGCCCGCAGTCGGTGCCGGGTGCCGCTCTGGGCCTGGGGGGTGAGGGTGGCGGTGGAGAGGGAACGAGTGGTCGCCATGAGAGGTCAGCTCTTTCGCGCGAGAAGTTCGTCGGGCAGGACGACGGCCGCGATTCGTGGTCGGGCGCGCCGGGGGACGTACGTCGTTCCGCGCTGGCCGAAGGCCGGGGTGTACGGCTTTAGAGGGCCTGCGCGTTCAACGCGCGGCAACACACCCGGTCGAAGTCGTGGTGCTGACGGGAAGGCCAGAACGGCTCGAGGTCATGGCGACCTGTCGCGATGTGCTTCTGAAAGCTGGCCATGTGCTCATTGAAGCAGACGAGTGCGCCGGACAGGAGCCCTCTCTCACTGCTTGGACGCTTCCTTGGTGTGAAGTTGACGTTGCGTCCCTTCACCTGCCGATTTGCCGTCTCACTCCTTGGATGTGGGTACGCGAAAGGGGCACCCGCCGTGACGGCGGGCGCCCCTTTCGGAGTCCGGGATCAGACCTGGCCGGCCTTCTCCAGGGCGGAGCAGCAGGTGTCCACCAGGAGGCGGGTCACCACGTACGGGTCGACGTTGGCGTTCGGGCGGCGGTCCTCGATGTAGCCCTTGCCGTCCTTCTCGACCTGCCACGGGATGCGGACCGAGGCGCCGCGGTCGGAGACGCCGTAGGAGTACTCGTTCCACGGGGCGGTCTCGTGCAGACCCGTCAGGCGGTCGTCGATGCCGGCGCCGTAGTTCTTGACGTGGTCGAGCGGCTTGGAGCCCTCACCGAGCGACTCGCAGGCGGTGATGATCGCGTCGTAGCCCTCGCGCATCGCCTTGGTGGAGAAGTTGGTGTGCGCGCCCGCGCCGTTCCAGTCGCCCTTGACCGGCTTGGGGTCGAGGGTGGCGGAGATGCCGAAGTCCTCGGCGGTGCGGTAGAGCAGCCAACGGGCCACCCACAGCTGGTCGGAGACCTCCAGCGGGGAGACCGGGCCGACCTGGAACTCCCACTGGCCGGGCATGACCTCGGCGTTGATGCCGGAGATGGCGAGACCCGCCTTCAGACAGTTGTCCAGGTGGGCCTCGACGATCTCGCGGCCGAAGATCTCGTCGGCGCCGACACCGCAGTAGTAGCCGCCCTGAGGGGCCGGGAAGCCGCCCTCGGGGAAGCCCAGCGGGCGGGCGCCGTCGAAGAAGGTGTACTCCTGCTCGATGCCGAAGATGGACTCCTGCGCGGCGAACCTCTCCGCGACCTCGGCCAGCGCGGCACGCGTGTTGGAGGAGTGCGGGGTCATGTCGATGTCGAGGACCTCGCACAGGACGAGGATGTCGTCGCCGCCGCGGATCGGGTCCGGGCAGGTGAAGACCGGCTTGAGCACACGGTCCGAGGAGTGCCCCTCGGCCTGGTTGGTCGAGGACCCGTCGAAGCCCCAGATCGGCAGCGCGTCGAGACCGACGGGGGAACCCGTGATGATCTTCGTCTTGGAACGCAGCTTGGCCGTCGGCTCGGTGCCGTCGATCCAGATGTACTCAGCCTTGAAGGTCACGGGGCCACATCCTTCGGGGTGGGTGCGGGTGCACTCGCGGGTGCTTGCGGCGCTGCGGCACTGGGGCGCCGCGTCGATCTGCCGCGCAGCCTGTCAACAGGCGATTTCCCGGTCGTTGCTCTTATGTGAACCCCGTGTTACCTGGTGGTTCTGTGTCCCGGGTCACCTTGTGAGGGCCGGACCAGCGGGGTATGGGTGCTCACTCATGCCCCTCGGCCGCGGCCTCCCGGACTCCCTCCAAGAATCCCCGGATCGCCGCCAGCTGACGCTCGTCGTACCCGCGCAGGAGCTCCAGCGACCGCTCGATCAGCGGGCCGAAGAACGCCTGGCCCAGCTCGACCGCGCGCTCCTCCACCTCCACCACGACCCGTCGCCGGTCCCGCTCCCCGCGCACCCGCCGGACCTGCCCGGCCCGCTCCAGCCGGTCCACGAGCGCGGTGGTCCCCGCCGAGTTGAGCCCCAGCTCGGCCCCGAGCCGCCCGGCGGTCATCTCCTGGCCCGCGCGCCGGGCGTCCATGAGGGCGATCAGGGCACGGACGTCGGTGGGATGCATGCCGTTCTGGTTCGCGAACCGGGCGCTGTGCAGGCCGAGTTCGACGGCGACGGCCCGCAGCAGATGGACGGTCTCCATCCCGGGCGCCGCGTCGGGGCGGGGCGGGGTCGGCATACGGATCCTCCGGCGTATCATCTCGCTCAACAAGTATCTTGCTCAGCGAGATAATAGGGGGTTCCTCCGTGCCGAGGACGAACGTGTACGACGCCGACGCCTTCCGGGTTGCGTACGACAAGGTGCTGGCGAAATGGCCGGCGGACCGCGAGGCGCTCACCGTCGCCACGCCCTTCGGTGACACCCGGGTCAACGTCTGCGGCCCGCGCGAGGCGCCGCCGCTGCTCCTGCTGCCGGGCGGCGGCACCGCGACCTCCGCTTCCTGGTACGCCCAGGCCGCCGACCTGGCCCGCGTCCGGCGCGTCTACGCCCCGGACCTGATCGGCGCCCCCGGCCTGAGCATCCCGGCCACCGACCGCCACCCCCGTACGGTCGCCGACCTGGCTTCCTGGCTGGACGCCCTGCTGGACGGCCTCGGTGTGACGTCGGCCGACGTGGGCGCGCACTCGTACGGTGCCTGGATCGCCCTGCATCACGCCCTGCGCGCACCTGCTCGGGTACGCCGCCTGTTCCTCCTCGATCCGACCCTGTGCTTCGCCGGATACAAGACGGCGTACCTGCTCCACGCCCTGCCCATGCTGCTGCGGCCCGCACCCCGCCGGGTCCGCGCGTTCCTGGAGTGGGAGACCGGGGGAGCGTCCCTCGACCCCGAGTGGCTGGCCCTCCAGGAGGCGGGCGCGGGCTTCCCGTCCGCGAAGCCGGTGACGGACCCCCGCCCGGCGCCGGACGCGCTGCGCGCCCTGGAGGTGCCGGTCCTGCTGCTCGTGGCAGCTAACAGCAGAACCCATGACCCCATCACAGTGACGGGCCGGGCCGCGGCGATGCTGCCGCACGTGGAGACCGTCGTACTGCCCGGTGTCTCCCACCACGCGCTGCCGCAGGCGGCCTCGCCCGGCCTGGCCCGTCACCTCACCGATTTCCTGTCCGGTGGCTGAACCTCACCCCACCTTCTCGATCACCGCGCGGCGGATGAGGAACTTGCCCGGCTCCCGGACCTGTTCGAAGGCCGCGTTGTTCAGCAGCACACAGCTGCCGGAGACCGAGGTGACCTTCACCGTCGTGGACTTGTTGTTGTCCAGGTTGGTGACCTTCAGGGTGGTGCCCGCCGGGAACTGGTTGCTGGACGCCGCCGGGGCACCGCCCTCGCCGGAGAGCGTGACGGTGGAGCCGTTGCACACCTGCTGACCGGAGGCCGCGGCGGCGCCACCGCCGTTGTTCCCCGCGTTGCCGGCCTGCTGGTTGCCCTGCTTGCCCGCGTTGCCCTGCTGACCCGCGTTGCCCTGCTGGCCGGCGTTGCCCTGCTTGCCCGCGTTGCCCTGCTGGCCGGCGTTGCCCTGAGCCGCCTGAGAGCCCTGAGCCGACTCCCCAACGGTGCATCCGGCAGCCTTCTGCTGGACCTCGATCTGCTTGATGACCGCCTCGCGGTTGGCGATCCGGGCCGCCGACTGCGCGTCCGGCTTCGCCTTCTGGTCCGCGATGAACTTGTCGTTGTTGCCGTGGGCCGTGGCCAGCCCCTGGCACACGGTCGAGTTCCCGGCGGACAGCGTCTTGGCGTTCTGCGGGCTCTGCGCGGCATTCGAGGTGGTCGCCAGCGCGAAGGCTCCGCCGCCCGCCACTGCCGCGGCGCTGACGAGCAGCGCGATCTTCTTCTTCGTGCCGAGAGTTCTCCTGCGCGACATCCGCGCCTCCTGAAGAGGTAGGGGAGCGTACGCCGCTATGTACGAGATCCCGAACGAGGTTACTCAGCGGTTGCGGGACTTTGCCGAAGTAACCTGCGTCACAGGGGAGTTGAGCATCGCTCAGCTCTTCTTCCGGGAGAGTGCCTCCTGCACGGCCTCCTCGGTACGGGCGACCAGGGCGGTTCCGTCGTCGGCCGTGATGATCGGGCGCTGGATGAGCTCGGGGTGCTCGGCGAGGGCCGTGATCCACCGGTCCCGCGAGGCGTCGTCGCGCGCCCACTCCTTGAGCCCCAGCTCCTTGGCCGCGGCTTCCTGGGTGCGGGTGATGTCCCACGGTTCGAGCCCGAGCCGGTCGAGCACGGCCCTGATCTCGTCCTCGTGGGGCACGTCCTCCAGATAGCGGCGGACGGTGTAGTCGGCCCCCTCGGCGTCCAGAAGGCTGAGCGCGCTGCGGCACTTGGAGCAGGCCGGATTGATCCAGATTTCCATGCGGCCCACGGTACGCGAACCCCGCTGCCCACCTGCGGTCACCGTCGGCTCTGTTCGAATTTCTGCCGTCTCACGCGTACCTCCCGAACCTGCGGTGACGCAATGACAATTTCCTTGCTGACCTGGACCTTTGGTGGACGTTCGGACTCCCTGATTGTCAGTGCCCGGCAGTAAACTGGAGGCAGTGTTCGAGGGAATCGCCGGAGCCTTCCGGTGCTGCCCCGACCGCGACAGGAGGATGCCCGTGCCCGCTGCCGCCCTGAAGACCAAGCCGTTGCCGACCCAGTCCACCGCCAAGCGTTCCGTCCAGCTCGACTCGCCCTACGTGCCGATGCAGAAGCGTGCCCTGCCGGCCGGGCGGCCGCGCGCGTGGTACGTCACGCACAACCGGCGCCTGAAGGCCATGCGCCTGGCCATAGCCCTGCTCGACCTGGGGATC
The DNA here is from genome assembly GCF_056434245.1 of Streptomyces sp. NPDC044064. NCBI lineage: Bacteria > Bacillati > Actinomycetota > Actinomycetes > Kitasatosporales > Streptomycetaceae > Streptomyces > Streptomyces sp. NPDC044064. The sequence goes on along the minus strand of NZ_JBWKFN010000014.1, from coordinate 213 downwards.
TACCTGCCCGACCAGGCGCGCAACGAGACGATCCGCAGCACGGCGGAGAAGATCGGCGTGCACCCGCCGTCGGACACGACGTGCCACATGGTGCGGGCGTTCATGCGGTACTCGCGCTGAGCCGAGGTGGGGGGGGGGGGGGGGGGGGGGGGGGGGGGGGGGGGGGGGGGGGGAGAGGGGAAAAAAAAACACCAGGAGGGGGGGGGCAAGAGA
>NZ_JBWKFN010000013.1:1195-277563 GCF_056434245.1 Streptomyces sp. NPDC044064 | reverse complement strand
CCCCCCCCCCCCCCCCCCCCCCCCCCCCCCCCCCCCCCCCCCCCCCCCCCCCCCCCCCCCCCCCCCCCCCCCCCCCCCCCCCCCCCCCCCCCACGACGTGGTCCGTGTGCGGTTCAGCCGCGGACGGCGTTCATGATCAACGACGCGTGGACGGCCTCGGCCGCCGTGGCACCCGCCGCGGCCGCCGCGGTGAACGACTGCTTCCACCGGGACGCCAGGTCCCCGGCCGCGTACAGGCCCGGGACGCCGGTGCACTGGGTGTCGTCGACGCTCAGATAGCCCGCGTCGTCGACCGTCAGCTTCAGCTCGTCGACCGCCCGGGCGACGACGGGCTGTTGCCGCTGGGCCGGCGTCCACACCAGTGTCTCCCGCTCCAGGACGCGACCGTCGTCGAACTCGACCGCGTACAACGCTCCCTCACGGTGCAGAAGGCGGCTGATCGTGCCCGTGACGACGTCACCGCCCATGCTCCGCGCGGCGGTGCGCGCACCCTCCAGACCCGGCATCGACGCACGGCAGATGGCGACCGTGTCGCTGCTCCACGCACGGAACGCCACCGCGGAGAACGTGGCGAGTTCCGCGTTGTCCACGACGACGCCCCAGCGCCGGCCGGCGTTCTCCTCGCCGAGGCAGAACGGGCAGTGGATCACGCTCCGGCCCCAGCAGTCCGAGAACCCGGCCACCTGTTCCGGATGGATGTCGACGACACCGGTGGCGAGCAGGACGGTCGGAGCCTCGACGGTGTCGCCGTTGCCGAGAGCGACATGGAAGCGGCCGCCGTCCTTGGTGCGCACGCCCTCGACGTCGGCTTCCCGAAGCTCCACGGTCGCGTACCGGGAGAGTTCCTTCCAGGCGCGCGAGCGGATCTCGGCGGGAGCGGCGCCGTCCAGACCGACATGCCCGTGGACGCCTCCCGACGCGCTGTTCCGTGGTGCGCGCGGGCTGTCCACGAGGACCACTCGCGTACGGTACCTGGCCAGGGCGAGCGCTGCCGTGAGCCCGGCGGGGCCGGCCCCTACGACGACCGTTTCGGTTTCGCTGTTCGAGGACATGGGTCGGTACCTTCCGTCGGGAACTTGGCCGGGCCCCGTCCCGGTCCTGCCGGGACGGGGCCGTACAAGGCGAGGGGCTGCTCAGCCGCCGACGTACTGCGCCAGGTGCTCGCCGGTGAGGGTCGAGCGGGCGGCCACCAGGTCGGCGGGGGTGCCCTCGAAGACGATCCGGCCGCCGTCGTGACCGGCACCGGGGCCGAGATCGATGATCCAGTCGGCGTGCGCCATGACCGCCTGGTGGTGCTCGACGACGATCACCGACTTGCCGGAGTCGACCAACCGGTCGAGCAGGGCGAGGAGTTGCTCGACGTCGGCGAGGTGCAGGCCGCTGGTCGGCTCGTCGAGGATGTAGATGTCTCCCGTACCGGCCATGTTGGTGGCCAGCTTGAGACGCTGCCGCTCGCCGCCGGACAGGGTGGTGAGCGGCTGGCCGAGGCTGAGGTAGCCCAGCCCGACATCGTCGAGCCGGGTGAGCACGGAGTGCGCGGCCGGCGTACGCGCCTCACCGGTGCGGAAGAACTCCACGGCCTCGACCACCGGCATCGCGAACAACTCGCTGATGTCCCGGCCGCCGAGGCGGTACCTGAGCACCGACTCCTGGAACCGCTTCCCCTCGCACTCCTCGCAGGTCGTGGCGACACCGGCCATGATCGCCAGGTCGGTGTAGATGACGCCGGCGCCCTTGCAGTTGGGGCAGGCGCCCTCGGAGTTGGGGCTGAACAGCGCCGGCTTGACGCCGTTGGCCTTGGCGAACGCCTTGCGGATCGGTTCGAGCATTCCGGTGAAGGTCGCCGGGTTGCTGCGCCGGGAACCCTTGATGGGCGACTGGTCCACCGTCACCACGCCGTCCCGCCCGGCCACCGAGCCGCGGATCAGGGAACTCTTGCCGGAGCCCGCGACGCCGGTGAGCACGGTGAGCACGCCGAGCGGGATGTCCACGTCGACGTCCTGCAGGTTGTGGGCCGCCGCGCCGCGCACCTCCAGCACGCCGGACGCGCTGCGCACCGAGGGCTTCACCGAGGCCCGGTCGTCCAGGTGCCGTCCGGTGACGGTGCCGCTGGTCCGCAGCGCCTCGACGGTGCCCTCGAAGACCACCTGGCCGCCGCCCGTACCGGCCTTCGGACCGATGTCGACCACGTGGTCGGCGATCAGGATCGTCTCCGGCTTGTGCTCCACGACGAGCACGGTGTTGCCCTTGTCGCGCAGCCGCAGCAGCAGGTCGTTCATGCGCTGGATGTCGTGCGGGTGCAGACCGACCGTGGGCTCGTCGAAGACGTAGGTGACGTCGGTGAGCGCGGAGCCGAGGTGGCGGACCATCTTGACGCGCTGGGCCTCACCGCCCGAGAGCGTGCCCGACGCCCGGTCGAGCGAGAGGTAGCCAAGCCCGATCGAGACGAACGAGCTGAGGGTCTCGTCGAGAACCTTCAGCAGCGTCGCGACCGACGGGTCGTCGATGGCGCGGATCCATGCGGCCAGATCGCTGATCTGCATCGCGCAGGCGTCGGCGATGCTGACGCCGTCGATCTTCGCGGACCGGGTCAGCGCGCTGAGCCGGGTGCCGTCGCACTCCGGACAGACCGAGAACGCCACCGCCCGCTCCACGAAGGCGCGGATGTGCGGCTGCAGCGCTTCCTTGTCCTTGGTCAGGAACGATTTCCGGACCCGCGCGAGCAGGCCCTCGTAGGTGGTGTTGATCCCCTTGACCTTGACCTTGACCGGGTCCCGGTGCAGGAAGTCGTCCCGCTCCTGGTCGGTGTAGTCGCGGATCGGCTTGTGCGGGTCGAGGAAGCCCGACTCGGTGAACGACTGCACCACCCAGCCGTCGGGCTTCCAGCCGGGGACGGTGATCGCGCCGTCGGCCAGCGACTTGGAGTCGTCGTAGAGCTGGGCCGCATCGATGTCGGTGACCGAGCCCATGCCCTCGCAGCGCAGACACATGCCGCCGACGACGCTGAAGCCCTTCTCGATCTTCTTGCCGTTCACCACCAGCGTGCCCGACGCGTCGGCGGTGGCGACGTTGAAGGCGAACGCCTTCTGCGAGCCGATGTACGGCTTGGCGAGCCGGCTGAACAGGATGCGCAGCAACGCGCCCGCGTCGGTGGCGGTGCCGACCGTGGAGCGCGGGCTGGTGCCCATCGGCTGCTGGTCGACGATGATCGCGGTCGTCAGCCCGTCGAGGACGTCCACCTCGGGGCGGGCCAGTGTGGGCATGAAGCCCTGGATGAAGGCGCTGTAGGTCTCGTTGATCAGCCGCTGCGACTCCGCGGCGATCGTGTCGAACACCAGCGAGCTCTTGCCCGAGCCGGAGACACCGGTGAACACGGTCAGCCGGCGCTTGGGGATCTCCACGTCGACGTTCTTGAGGTTGTTCTCACGCGCACCGTGCACGCGGATCAGATCGTGGCTGTCGGCGGCGTGCAGCGCAGACGACTCTAAGTCCGTCCTCGTGCCGGCGGTCATGGCGTCCCTCCCAGGTGTCGGCCACGGCACGCCGTCGTCGTAGGGCCCGAATCGAGCTGATGGTGACCTCGTCCGCCGGACACGTTGCGCGTCGGCACGAACGCCGGAATGCCGTTGTTGTTTGAAATGTGTCAACTGAGGTCATCGGATACCGCTACTGCGGCCCGAAGCTACCACGCCACCGTTACGCCATGTACGAGTTGTCCTGCACCCAGTGGAAACCACGGTCGACCAGAGGGAATTCGGCGAGATTCAGCCGGTGGAGTCGCACCCGCAGCCGGTAGCCGTCGACTTCGCCTTCCAGGGTCAGTTCGTCGTCGTCGGGACGCTGGAGCGCGAAAGTCGCGTTCCACTTCGGATCGGCCATCTTGAGCAGGCTCATCGAATGACTGTCGAGGTCGACCGCCGCGACATAGCCGCCGTCGAGAGAATCGTCCATGCGCTGGATGGTGACGGCGTCGGCGGAGTCGAAAACGACGCGACGCCATCGTTGTACGTCGGTCGTCAGCGGGGGCTGTCGCTCCCCGTCGACCGTGAATTCCGCCACGTCCCAGATGCCGTACAGTTCGGGCTTTTCCCGTCCGCCGCCGTACGTCTTCCAGACCGACCAGTCATTGCGCAGCTGTGCGCGCAGCAGCCACAGACCGGCCGCGACCTGCGCGGCCGCGGCGATCCGGTTCGCGCCGGGCGAGCGGAACAGCTCCTGCGCGGACGACGGGCGGACCGCACGGTCCGACAGGAGGGCTTCGGCCAGGCGCGCCGATTCCGGTGCGAGCAGCACCAGGCTCAGCAGGAGCAGATGGAACGAATGGATCTTCACCGGGACGTCGAAGGTCATGTTCAGAATGAACACCTGGGTCAGTTCCATCGCGCACAGCAGCGCACCCAGCGTCGCCGTCCGCGGCAGGACCAGAAGCAGTCCGCCGGCGATTTCCGCGCAGCCCAGCAGGACTTGGTACGGCTTGGAGGAACCCGTCTGAGCCCACAGCACGCTCATGGGGCTGAAATTGCCGAACGGCTCGACGAGTTTGGTGAGTGGCAGGTGAAATTGCAAGGGAATCGCTTTGGCGGCACCGTAGGAGAACATCTGCCCCGCGAGACAGAACCGGACGACCACCTTGAACCACGGGTCCAGCGTCTCGTAGTTCGTCCGGCGCCGGTCCAGCAGGGACCACACCGGTGTCGCCGCGGCGGCGCCCAGCAGCCAGGTGAACTGCCCCACCCACGCGTTCAGGTCGTCGCCACCGTCGAAGCGCTCACCCAATTCCTTGTCGAATACGTGGGCGGCTACCCACTTCCGCACCGGACGCATCGACCAGAGCTTCGCCCAGGCTTCGGCCGCCTCCTGCTTGTGCCCCAGTCCGCCGCCCCGCAGCGTCAGAAAGATCTGGGGTGTCGTCAGGCAGTAGGACCCCGCGTAGACGAAGGCGAACCGGAACGCGCCGCGGGCGACACCGCTCCACTGCGGCGAGTTCGGCGGGGTGCATGTCCGCGGGCTCCTGCGTCTGGTCGCCCGGTTGGGCTGTGAGGGTGCCAGGAGCCGTAGCAGCTTGCCTGCGCGTGCCTTCATGATTCATCACCTTCACACGGGCCGGATGCGCGGTTCGGACATTGCCCGGTCGATGGATCCCGGGTCAGTTGCGGCGGAATCGGCCCAGCCAGGCGGGCAGTTCGAGGGGCTCTGATGTGGGCGGCAGAATCCCGTGCATGGTCGTGTCGGTGACGGACTCGACGGTCCAGCCGTCGGCGAAGCCCTGGCGCAGGTCGTCGGCGGTCCGCTTCGGACCGGGCGGCTCCGAGGCCGGAATCCCCTCGATCACTTCGGCGAGCCGCGCCTGCATCTGCGCGGCCCCCCGGTCGCTGACCTCCAGCACATGCACGAGCGCCCCCGGGCGGCAGACGCGGTACAGCGCCGCCGCGTAGGTCCGCAGCCTGTCGGCGTCGAAGCTGTGCGCCAGGCCGCAGTCGACGACGGTGTCGAAACGCCCCTCGTAGCCTGCGAGTTCGAGGGCGTTGGCGACGGCGAAGGTGGCGTCGAGTCCGCGCTCCCCGGCCTTGCGCCGCGCGATGGCGACCGCCTCGGACGAAAGGTCGAGCCCCGTCACCGAGTAGCCCCTGCCCGCCAGATGGAGTATGTCCTCGCCGGTGCCGCAGCCCGCGTCGAGCACCGCACCGCTGATGAGTCCGGCTTCCTCGAGTGCGACGAAGGCCGGCTGCGGCCCGCCGATGTCCCAGGGCGGACGCTTGCCGAACGGGCTCTCGCCGCGGTAGACGGCGTCGAAGACATGGGTCAGCGCGTCGATTCCGTCCGGCAGGGAAGCGGGTTCAGTCATGCGGCCATGATTGCGCCGTCCCCGGTTCCGCTTTCGATCTCTTGCCGACTTCTGTCAAAGCCCTGTGGACCCCGCCCGACGGCCGCCGGCCGGCCACCGTCATTCCCGGCAGCGGTGATGCCACGGTGCGGCGAATGCCGCCCTGATCAGGTCGTTCAAGCCGACCGCGGGCCGTACGTCCGGGTCTGGCTGGGTTTCTGGCCGACATCTTTCACGTCGGTTGATCCACCTCAGAGCGGCGACCACGATCAGGCACAGCGACTGGCCGCTGATCTGGATACCACATTTACAGGGGGGACTCTGGATGGGTTACACCGGCGTCACGGCGGTGCAGGAGGCCATGTGGCTCCAACAGGAGCTTGCCCCCGACCGGCCGAACAATGTGGTGACGCTGTGGGACGTCGACGGTGACCTGGACATCCCCCTGATCACCGAGGCGCTGCGGACGGCGGTGTCCGAGGCCGGGGCGCTGACACTGAACTTCCGCCGGGACGAGGGTGGTCTGCGCGCGGTGGCCCGCGATCCGGAGCGACCGGAGCCGTTCCACTTCGACGTCAGCGACGCGGGCGACCCCGGCGACGCGGCCCGGGCTGTGGTCGCCGAGCTGGTGAGCCGGCCGTTCGACCTGGGTGCGGACGCCCTCTTCCGGATCGGCTCGATCCGCCTCGGCGCCACCCACCACCTCGTGGTTCTCGTCTTCCACCACATCGTCACCGACGCGTTCGGCGTCGTCACGCTGCTGTCCCGGCGGATCGCGGAGATCTACCGCGCGCTGCGCTCCGGTTCCGCCGTACCGGAGCTTCCCGCGAACGCGCGGGGAGACGCCCGGCAGAAGGACGCCGCGTACCGGGCGTCGAAACGGTTCGCCGAGGCCGAGGAGTTCTGGCGGGACTACCTCGCCGACGAGCCGGCCGCGGCGCGCCTTCCCGCCGGCGTCCGCCCCGCCGGCGACGACGGAGCGTCCGGGCCCTGGGACGGCCTCACCCGGCCGCTGGGCATGACCACCCGCACCGCGCGGATCCCGGCCGCCGAACTCGCCGCCTGGCGACGCACGGCCGACACGGTCGGGACGAGCCTGCCGGACCTGCTCGCGGCGGCGGCCACCGCGTTCCTGCAGCACATGTGCGCCGTCCCGGAACCCCTGCACGAGTTCACCGTCAACCACCGCGTCGGCGCCCTGCGGCTCTCCCTCGGCCTGCTCTCCAACCGGCTTCCGGTCCGGGTCGAGGTGCCGCCCGCCGCGACCCTCGTGGAGCTGGCCGAGGCGCTTGCCCAGGAACGGCGGCGGGTGCTGCGGCATGCGGGCCACGACGTGTCCCTGATCAAGCGGGCGACGGGGCACGCCGGGTCGGTGCGCAGCCCGTTCGGCGCCCTCGTCAACGTCATCCCCTTCGTCGAGGCGCTCGACCTCGCGGGCAGCGTGGCACGGTTCGCCGGCGGCACGTTCGGTGTGATCGACGAGGTGATGATCTCGACCTACACCGACGGCGGGGCCGACAGCGACCTGTTCGTCCGCTTCGACGCCCCGCAGGCGCACTACGGGGACCAGGACGTCGCCGGTCTCGCCGACAGGTTCGTGACCTTCGTCCGGGCCGCCCTGGCCGACCCGCGCGCCCGGCTCGGGGACGTCAGCGTGCTCAGCACCGCCGAACACCACGCGCTTCTCGCCGAGTTCGCCGGTCTCGAGGTCGCCCCGGCCGGCCTGACGCTGACGGAACTGCTGGAGCGGCAGGCCGCCGCCACACCCGACGCGATCGCTGTGACCTTCGAGGACACCTCCCTGACCTACCGGGAACTGGCCGACCGGTCCGGCCGGCTGGCCCGCATGCTCGTCGAGGGCGGCGCGGGGCCGGAACGGTTCGTCGCCGTCGCGATTCCCCGTTCGCTCGAGCTGGTCGTCGCACTCGTCGCCGTACTGAAGGCGGGCGCCGCCTACGTCCCGGTCGACCCCGACTACCCGGCCGCACGGGTGGAGTTCATGCTCGCCGACGCCGGACCGACGCTGCTCCTGTCGGTCAAGGGCACGGCGGACCGGCTGCCCCCGACGGACATCCCCCTGATCACGGTCGACGAGGCCCAGCTCACCGACGGACCCACCGCGCTCGTGCCGCACTCCGTCGAACACCCGGCGTACATGATCTACACATCGGGATCGACCGGCCGGCCCAAGGGCACCGTCGTCACCCATGCGGCGATCGTCAACCGACTGCTGTGGATGCAGGACCGCTTCCGGCTGGACGGCTCCGACCGGGTGCTGCAGAAGACCTCCGCCTCCTTCGACGTGTCGGTCTGGGAGTTCTTCTGGCCGCTGATCACCGGCGCCGGCCTCGTCGTGGCACGCCCCGACGGGCACCGCGATCCGGCCTATCTCGCCGGGCTGATCCGGCGCGCCGGGGTCACGACGCTGCACTTCGTTCCGTCGATGCTCGCCGAGTTCGTCAACGAGGAGGAGGCGGGCGCCTGCACCGGCCTGCGCCGCGTCATCTGCAGCGGCGAGGCACTGCCCGCCGAACTCGCCTCCTGCTTCCACGAGTTGCTGGGCGTGCCCCTGCACAACCTGTACGGGCCGACGGAGGCGGCCGTGGACGTCACCGAGTGGCAGTACCGGCCCGGGGCGGGCACCGTACCGATCGGCACACCGATCTGGAACACCGCGCTGTACGTGCTCGACAGCCGGCTCGGACTGGTCCCGCCCGGGGTGTACGGCGACCTGTACATCGCGGGCGCAGGCCTCGCCAGGGGCTACCACGGCCGCTCGGCCCTCACCGCGGAACGCTTCGTCGCCTGCCCGTTCGGCCCGCCCGGGCAGCGCATGTACCGGACCGGCGACCTGGCGCGCTGGAACGAGAACGGCGAGCTGGAGTTCGCCGGACGCGCCGATCACCAGGTGAAGATCCGTGGCTTCCGGGTCGAGCCGGCGGAGATCGAGGCGACGCTGGCCGCGCACCCCGGGGTGGCGCAGGCCACCGTCCTCGCCCGGCGCGGGCGCGGCGCCGACGGGGCCGCCCAGCTCGTCGCCTACATCGTGCCGACGACCTCCGGCGGCACCCGCGGATCCGGCGCGGACTGGGACCTCCACGCCGGGCTGGACATCGCCGAGCTGCGGGGCTTCGTCGCGGCCCGGCTGCCCGCCCACCTGGTACCCGCCGCGTTCGTGCCGCTGGACCGGCTGCCGCTGACCGCGAACGGCAAGCTGGACCGGGCGTCACTGCCCGAGCCGGAGTTCACCGGCCGGGCTCACCGGCCGGCCCGCACCGGCGAGGAGCACGTCCTGGCGACGGCGTTCGGCGAGGTGCTCGGGCTGAGCCGGATCGGGGTGGACGACGACTTCTTCACGCTCGGCGGCGACAGCATCCGGGCCATCCAGGTGGTCGCCCGCGCCCGGGCGGCCGGCCTCGCGCTCAGCCCGCGCACAGTGTTCGAGTGCCGTACCGTCGCCGCGCTGGCCGCGGCCGCCACCCGGGACACCGCCCCGGCGGCACTCGCCGAACTCGACGGCGGTGGCGTCGGCCTGCTGCCGCTGCCACCGATGGCACGGCTCGTCGCCGAGCGCGGCCCCGGCCTCGACCGGCTCGCCCAGTGGCTGGTGCTGGAGGTACCGGCCGAGACGGACCGCGACAACCTCACCGCCACGGTGCGCGCCGTCCTCGACCGGCACGACGTACTGCGCTCCCGGCTGGTCGACGACGGTCTGCTGGTGCACCCGCCCGGATCGGTCGACGCGGCCCGGCTCATCAGGCGGGTCGCGTGCCCGGGCGACTGGACGGGGGAGGCGTGGCAGGAACTGCTGCGCACCGAGGCCGCCGCCGCGACACGCGACATCAGGGCCTCGGACGGCACGATGCTCCGGCTGGTGTGGTTCGAACCGGACACCGGCGGCCCCGGACGGCTGCTCGTCGCGGCGCACCACCTGGTCGTCGACGGCATGTCCTGGCGGGTGCTGCTCCCCGACCTGGCCGAGGCCTGGCGGCAGGCCCGCACCGGCGAGGCGCCCGCGCTGCCGCCGGTGGGGACGTCGATGCGCCGGTGGCTGCGCGCGCTGACCGACGAGGCGACCCGGCCCGGGCGGGCGGCGGAGGTGTCACTGTGGCGCGACCTGCTCGCCGCCCCTGCGGCCGCGGTCGGATCCCGGCCGTTCGACCCGGAGACCGACGTCACCGCGGCCACGGAAACCGTGCGCGTCCAGCTCCCCGCCGCCCTCACGGAGGCCGTGCTGACATCGGTGCCCGCGGCGTATCGCAGCGGCGTCGACGACGTCCTGCTCACCGCCCTCGTCCTGGCGCTGGCCCGGCACCGGCGCGGAGTGAGCGACGACGCCACGGTCGTACGCCTGGAAGGCCACGGCCGGCACGAGGAGCTGGCCCCGGGCGCGGACCTGTCCCGCACGGCCGGCTGGTTCACCACCGTCCACCCGGCCCGGTTCGACCTCTCCGGCATCGATGTCGACGAGGCGATCGCCGGGGGAGCGGCCGCCGGTGACGCCCTCAAGCGGGTGAAGGAGCAGCGGCGCGCGCTGCCCGACCAGGGCATCGGCTACACCCTGCTGCGCTACCTCAACGACGAGACCGCGGCGGTGCTGCGCCCGTACCCGGCGGACGAGATCGGCTTCAACTTCCTGGGCCACTTCTCCTTCGACTCCTTCGACGGCCCGGAACCGGCGCGCGGCCCCGGATGGACGCCCGCGCCGGAATGCGCCGAACTCGTCGCGGCACCCGACCCCGGCATGCCGGCGCTCAGCGCACTCGAACTCGACTCCCTGGTGACCGACACCGGGGACGGCGCCCGGCTCACCGCCCTGTTCACCTTCGCCACCGGCGTGCTGTCCGCCGACGAGGTCCGCGACCTCGCCGGCACCTGGTGCGCCGCCCTGCGCGGCCTGCACACCCTCGTCACGATCGGTGGAGGCGGCCTCACTCCGTCCGATGTGGCACCGGTGCCCGTCGGCCAGGCCGAACTGGACGCCTGGCAGCGGCGGTTCGGCCGGGTGAGCGACGTGTGGCCGCTCACACCGCTGCAGGACGGCCTGCTGTTCCACACGATGCTCGCGGACACGGCCTCCGAGGCCTACCAGACCCAGTTCGTGTTCCGGCTCAGCGGCCCGGTCGACCCGGCGCGCCTACGGGCCGCGGGCCAGGCCCTGCTGGAGCGGCACCCGAATCTGAGGACCGCCTTCCTGTCCAGCGCGACCGGCGAGTCCGTGCAGATCGTGGTGGACGACGTCCCCCTGCCCTGGCGGCAGGTGGACCTCACCGGCGACCCCGAGGCCGAGGCACGGCTCGAGGAGATCCTCGCCGAGGAGCGGGACACCCGCTTCCGCCCCGACAGCCCGCCGCTGCTCCGGCTCACCCTCGTCACCCTGGGACCGGAACGGGCCGAACTGGCGCTCACCGCCCACCACGTCCTGCTCGACGGCTGGTCGGTACCGCTGATCGAGCGCGAACTGATGGATCTGTACGCGACGGGCGGCCGCGACACCCGCCCGCCGCACCCCCACGGCTACCGGGACTTCCTGCGGTGGCTGTCACGGCAGGACGCGGCACGCTCGGCCCAGGCCTGGGCCACGGAGCTGGCCGGCGTGGCGGAACCGACCCTCCTGGCACCCACGGCACGCCCGGCCGGCGGCAGCAGCGGGCAGCTCGACGCGGCACTGAGCGGCGAGGACGCCACCAGGCTGGCACGCCGAGCCGCCGAGTGGGGCGTCACCCCCAACACCCTGGTGCAGGGCGCGTGGGCCGTCGTACTCGCCGAGCTGACCGGCCGCGAGGACGTGCTGTTCGGCACCACCGTCGCCGGCCGGCCGTCCGAACTGCCCGGCGTGGACACGATGGTCGGCCTGTTCATCAACACGGTGCCGGTGCGGGTGCGCTGCACGCCGGCCGACCGCCTCCCGCAGCTGCTGGGCCGGCTGCAGGACGCCCAGGCGCGGCTGCTGGAGCACCATCACCTCGGGCTCGCCGACATCCAGCGGTCGACCGGGCTGAGCGCGCTGTTCGACACACTCGTGGTCTTCGAGTCGTTCCCCGTCGACCGCGTCGGCCTCTTCGCGGCGGGCGCATCGGCGGACCTCGCGGTGACCGGCATCCGCCCGTACGCCCCACCGCACTACCCGCTGACCGTCATCGCGGCGGCCGACCCGCTGCTGCGCCTCTCCTTCCAGTACCGGCGCGACGCCTTCACACACGCCGAGGTGGAGGTGATCGCCGGCCGGCTGGTGCGGGTGCTGCGGCAGTTCGCCGCCGAACCGGAGACCACCGTCGGCGCGATCGACGTGCTCTTCGAAGCGGAGCGCGAGCAGGTGCTGCACGGCTGGAACGACACCGCGGCCACGCTGCCCGAGCGGACCGTCCCCGAGCTGATCGCCGAGCAGGCGGCCACGACACCGGACGCGGTGGCCGTCGAGCACGACGGTCACCGGCTGACCTACCGGGAGCTGGACGAGCGCGCCAACCGGCTGGCGCACTGGCTGATCGAGCAGGGGGTGGGGCCACAGTCGCGGGTTGTGGTGCTGCTGCCCCGCTCGCTCGACCTGGTCGCGGCGCTGCTCGCGGTGTGGAAGGCCGGCGGCGCGTATGTGCCGGTGGACCCGGAGTATCCGGCCGCGCGGGTGCGGTCCGTGGTCGAGGACAGCGCGCCCGTACTGGTGCTGGACCCGAGGCGGCTGGCCGCGGCGGACCTGTCCGCCCAGCCCGCCCACGCCCCGCGGACCCAGGCCGGCCGCCACCACACCGCCTACGCCATCTACACCTCCGGCTCCACCGGCAAGCCCAAGGGCGTGGTCATCGAGCACGGCACCCTGAGCAACCTGCTCACCGGCATGCGGGACCGTTTCTCGCTGTCGCCGGACGACCGGCTGCTGGCCGTCGCCACGGTCGCGTTCGACATCGCCGCGCTGGAACTGTTCCTGCCCCTGCTGACCGGTGCCCGGGTGGTGCTGGCCGGCAAGGACACCATCACCCAGCCCTCGGCGCTGCTCGACCTCGTCCAGCGGGCGGGCATCACCCTCATGCAGGCCACTCCCGCCCTCTGGCAGGTGCTGGTCACTCACGCCCCGGACTGCCTGACCGGGCTCCGCGTGATCACCAGCGGCGAGGCCCTGCCCACAGCCCTGGCCCACACCCTGTGCGAGCACGCCGCCGAGGTCACCAACCTCTACGGCCCCACCGAAGCCACCATCTACTCCACGGCCGCCCGCCTCGCACCAGGCACCGCCGGCATGCCGCCCTCCGTCGGCGGCCCCGTCGCCAACGCGCGGATCCTCATCCTCGACCGCACGCTCCGCCCCGTGCCTCCCGGCGTGACCGGTGATCTGTGGATCGCCGGGCACGGCCTGGCCCGTGGCTATCACGGCCAACCGGGCATGACCGCCGAACGGTTCGTGGCCGATCCGTTCGGTCCGCCGGGCACGCGGATGTACCGCAGCGGGGATCTGGCCCGCTGGACCGGCACGGGCGAGGTCGAGTACCTCGGGCGCTCCGACCACCAGATCAAGCTGCGCGGGTTCCGCATCGAACCCGCCGAGATCGAGCGCACCCTGACCGGTCATCCGGCCGTCCGCCAGGCGATCGTCATCGCCCGCGAGGACAACCCGGACGACCGGCAGCTGGTGGCGTACCTGGTGCCCGAGCCGGGCGGCGCCGTGCCGCCCGCGGAGCAGTTGCGGACGCTGGTGGGGGAGCGGCTGCCGCAGTACATGGTCCCGGCGGCGTTCGTGGTGCTGGCCAAGCTGCCGCTGACACCGAACGGAAAGGTGGATCGCCTGGCGCTGCCGCGGCCCGAGTTCGAGGGGGAGGCGTACCAGGCTCCGCGCACCCCGCGGGAGGCGGTGCTGTGCGGGCTGTTCGCCGAGGTGCTGGGAGTGGAGCGCGTCGGCATCGACGACGACTTCTTCGCCCTGGGCGGCCATTCGCTGCTGGCCACCCGCCTGGTGGCGCGGGTGCGCGCCGAGCTGGGCGTGGAGGTCCCGATCCGGATCCTGTTCACCGCCCCCACCGTTGCCGAGCTGACCGACCGCTGGAACGAGATGTCGGCCTCTTCCCGAAAGCCGCTGCGCAGGATGAGCGAAAGGTAGAAGCACCATGATTCCCCTCTCTTACGCGCAGCGGCGGATGTGGTTCATCAACCGCTTCGAGGGTCCTTCCTCGACGTACAACATCCCGCTGCTCCTGCGGTTCCACGGAAGCCTCGACACGGCCGCATTACGCGCCGCGTTCCAGGACGTGCTGGTCCGCCACGAGGTCCTGCGGACGGTGTTCGACGACGTGGACGGCCAGCCGTTCCAGCGGGTCCTCGACCCGGCCGAGATCGAGCTTCCCTGGCAGGACTGGGGCCGGGTCGCCCCCGACCGGCTGCCGGGCGTGGTGTCGTCGGTGTCCGGCAGCTGGTTCGACCTGGCGGTCGACGTACCGCTGCGGGGATCGGTCGTCCAGTGCGGTGAACAGGAATTCGTGCTGGTCCTGGTGATCCATCACATCGCCGGTGACGGCGGATCGCTGGCGCCGCTGGCGCGGGACATCTCGGTGGCGTACCGGGCCCGCGTGGCAGGGAGCGCCCCGGAATGGTCCGAACTGCCCGTGCAGTACTCCGACTACGCGCTGTGGCAGCAGGAACTGCTCGGCGACGAGTCCGATCCGCAGAGCGTCCTTTCGGTCCAGGCGGCCCACTGGCGCGAGGAGTTGGCCGGGATCTCACGACCGCTGGCACTGCCGCTGGACCGACCCCGCCCCGAGGTGGCGAGCTTCCGCGGCGGATCCGTGGAACTCGGACTCCCGGGCGAGGTGCGGGCGCGCGTCGAGGAGCTGGCGCGGGCACGTGGCGTGACGGTGTCGATGGTGTTCCAGGCCGCGCTGGTGATGCTGCTGCACCGGCTGGGCGGCGACGAGGACGTCACCGTCGGTGCCCCGATCGCGGGCCGCACCGACGAGGCGCTGAGCGATCTGATCGGATTCTTCGTCAACACCTGGGCGCTGCGGGTCCAGGTCAGCGCGGACCGGTCGTTCGACCGGGTCCTGGAACAGGTACGGCAGAAGGCGCTCGCGGCGTACGACAACCAGGACGTGCCGTTCGAGCGGCTCGTGGAGCTGCTGCGGCCGGAGCGGTCGACCGCTCATCACCCGCTGTTCCAGGTCGTGCTCGCCTGGCAGAACAACGCGCGGCCGGAGCTGGACCTGCCCGGTGTGACGGTGTCCATGGAGCCCGTACCGACGGGATCGGCGAAGTTCGACCTGTTCTTCAACCTCGCGCCGGACGAGTCCGACGGGTCGGTGACGGGGGAGATCGAGTACGCCACCGACCTCTTCGACCGCTCGACGGTCGAGGGCTTCGCGGCGGCGTTCGTCCGGGTGGTGGAGCAGGTCGTGGCCGACCCGCAGACCACCGTCGGCGCGCTCGGCATACCGGGCGACACGCAGCGGGAGCACGCCGTCGCGGCCGCACCGCGCGAGGCCGCGGGCCGCCCGCTCGACGCCGAGGAACGCCACAGGATTCTCGTCGAGTGGAACGACACGGCACGCGACTTCCCCTGCCCGGGCCCGGTGCACCTGCTCTTCGAGGAGCAGGCCCGGCTACGGCCCGACGCCATCGCACTGCGCTGGGCCGGCGGAACCATGACCTACGGCGAGCTGAACCAGCAGGCGAACCGTATCGCCTGGGACCTCAAGGAGCGCGGCGTCGGCCCGCAGACCGTCGTCGGGGTCGGCATCCGCCGCGGCCCGGCCATGATCGCCGCCGTGTTCGGCGTGCTCAAGGCGGGCGGCGCCTATCTGCCCCTGGAACCGTCGCTGCCGGCCGACCGCGTCGCCGACATGCTCACCGACGCCGAAGCGACCATGGTGCTGTCCACCGCGGACACCGAACGCTGGACGGTCCCGGACGGAGTCGCGGTCATCGAGGTGGACCAGACCCGAGCGGCACAGGCGGCGCTGCCCGATCCGCAACCGGTCGCCGGGCCGGACAACACCGCCTACATCATCTTCACCTCCGGCAGCACCGGAAAGCCCAAGGGCGTCGAGGTCACCCATCGCCCCGTCCACAACCTCCTCAACTGGTGTTATCGCACCTTCGACTTCGGTCCCGACGACGTGGCCCTGTGCGTCACCTCGCTCGGCTTCGACCTCTCCGTCTTCGACATCTTCGGTCTTCTCGGCTGCGGCGGCGGCCTCTACATCGCGGACGCCACCCAGCAACGCGACCCCCAGCTCCTGCTCGACCTGCTGCTCACCGAACCGATCACCTTCTGGGACTCGGTGCCCACCACCCTCAACCAGGTCGCCTCCGTGCTCTCCGGCAACACCGGACACCAGGGAACCGACGACCTTCGCGTCGTCTTCCTCTCCGGTGACTACACGCCGTTGTCGCTGCCGGACGAGGTCCGGGGGGTGTTCCGGAACGCGGAGATCATCAGTCTGGGCGGGGCCACCGAGGCGACGGTGTGGTCGAACTATTTCCGGGTGCGGGAGATCGATCCGGACTGGCGGAGCATTCCGTACGGCCGGCCCATCGACAACGCGCGGTACTACATTCTCGACGAGGACATGGAGCCGTGCCCGGTCGGTGTCGAGGGGGATCTCTACATCGGTGGGGACTGTCTGTGTGTCGGCTATGCCAGTCGTCCGGATCTGACCGCGGAGCGTTTCGTCCGTGATCCGTTCGGCGGGCGGGACGGGGACCGGCTCTACCGGACGGGTGACCGGGCCTGTTTCTTCCCGGACGGCAACATCTGCTTTCTGGGCCGTGCGGACAATCAGGTCAAGCTGCGTGGGTTCCGTATCGAGCCGGGCGAGATCGAGCACACCCTGGCCCGTCATCCGGCCGTGCGTCAGGCCATTGTCACCGCCCGCGAGGACCAGCCGGGTGATCTGCGTCTGGTCGCCTATGTCGTCGCCGACCCCGAGGCCGTGGACAGCGGACGCGGGGCGGACGAGCAGGTCGGGGAGTGGCAGGAGGTCTACGACCAGGCGTATTCCGACGACGGCGTCGGTGACGGCGGCGGCGAGGGTGGGTTCGGTGAGGACTTCGTCGGCTGGAACAGTTCCTATTCCGGTGAGCCGATCCCGTCGGAGGAAATGCGTGCGTGGCGGGACGCGGCGGTGGACCGGGTTCTGTGCTGGTCGCCGCAGCGTGTCCTTGAACTCGGTGTCGGTTCGGGTCTTCTGCTCGCGCGGATCGCGGGCCGGGTGGAGGAGTACTGGGCGACCGATTTCTCCTCGCGGGTGATCGGGCGGTTGCGGGAGCAGGTGACGCGGGCCGGTCTGGCGGACCGGGTCCGGCTGCGGTGCCAGGCCGCAAACGACCTGTCGGGGCTTGCGCGCGGCCGGTTCGACACGGTGGTGCTCAACTCGGTCGTGCAGTACTTCCCCAACGTCGAGTACCTGCAGCAGGTTCTTGACGGGGCGTGGGACCTGCTGGCGCCGGGTGGCCGGATCGTCCTCGGTGACATCCGGCGAGCGCGCTCGCTGCCGGTGCTGCAGACGGGTGTACAGCGGGTGAAGCATCCGGATGCGGCACCGGCCGTGCTGCGCAGCGCGGTGGAGCAGGCCGTGCTCCTGGAGAAGGAACTCGTGGTCGACCCCGACTGGTTCCTGCGCTGGGCCGACCGTGCGGGGGGCGTCGCTGTCGACGTCCGCGTCAAGGACGGCAGCGCGCACAACGAGCTGACCCGGCACCGCTACGAGGTGGTGCTGCACAAGCCGGGTACTGCCGATCCGCTGCCCCTGGACACCGTTCCCACCGTCGCGTGGGACGGCGACCTGGGCCGCCTTGTCCGCGACGTCAGCGATCACGAGGCGCCGGTCCTGCGCATCACCGGCGTCCCGAACGCGCGCCTGTCCGACGAGGTCGCGGCCGCGCGCGAGCTGGGCCAGGAGGACTCCGTCGCGTCGGCGGTGCCCGCGCTCGACCCGGGCGACGTTCCCGCGTGGGCCGCGGTGCACGGATGGGACGCGGTGGTGACGTGGTCCGCGGACGCCGTCGACCGGATGGACGTGCTCGTCTTCCGGGACGACCCGGTGGCCGGCCGGATCCTCACCGGCACGTACCTGCCGACGGCCGGCGAACGCACCCTGGTCAACGACCCGGTGGCCGCCGGCGCCATCACCGCGCTGCTGCCCACGCTGCGCGCGTACCTGCGGGAGACCCTGCCCGAGTACATGGTGCCGGCGGCGATCGTGCCGATCGGCAGCGTGCCGCTGACGGACAACGGCAAGCCGGACCGACGCGCCCTGCCCGTGCCCGACTACTCGGCCGGCAGCAGCGGCCGGCCCCCGTCCACACCGGAGGAGGAGTCGCTGTGCGCGCTCTTCGCCGCGGTGCTCGGACTCGACCGGGTCGGCGTCGACGACAACTTCTTCTCCGTGGGCGGCCATTCACTGCTGGCCACCCGACTGGTCAGCCGCATCCGCGCCGTGCACGGTGTGGAGATCCCGATCCGGCTGGTCTTCCAGGCGCCCACGGTCGCCGAGCTGGCGGAACACCTGACGTCCCTGAGCAACGTCCGCCCGCCCCTGCTGCCCCAGGACAGGCCGGAGCGGCTGCCGGTCTCCTTCGCGCAGCAGCGGCTGTGGTTCATCCACCGGTTCGAGGGGCCTTCGGCGACGTACAACGTCTCCCTGGCACTGCGGATGCGCGGTGACCTCGACACGGCCGCGCTCCGCCGGGCCGTGCACGACGTCGTGGTGCGGCACGAGTCCCTGCGCACCGTCTTTGGCGAGGCGGACGGGCAGCCGTACCAGCAGATCCTGGAGCCGACCGCGATCCAGGTTCCCTGGGAGGAGCACGAGGTCACCGAGGCCGAACTCACCGACGTGCTGCGGGAGGCGGCGCGGCTGCCGTTCGACCTGGCCGGCGAGATCCCCTTCCGGTCCTGGCTGTTCCGGATCAGCGAGCTGGAGTCGGTGTTCCTGATCGGCGCGCACCACATCGTGGCGGACGGCTGGTCGGCTCTCCCGCTCGCGCAGGACCTGACCGCGGCGTACGAGGCACGCCGCGAGGGCCGGACGCCGGAGTGGGGGCCGCTTCCGGTGCAGTACGCGGACTACACCCTGTGGCAGCGGGAACTGCTGGGGAACACCGACTCCCCGGGCAGCCTGTACCGGCGGCAGCTGGACTACTGGACCACTCATCTGGCCGGCCTGCCCGAGACCGTCGACCTGCCCACCGACCGGTCACGGCCCGCAGTGGCGTCGTACGCCGGCGACCTGGTTCCGCTCGCACTGGACGAGCAACTGACCGAAGGCGTACGCCGGTTGGCCCGGGAGACCGGAGCCACCGTGTCGATGGTGCTGCAGGCGGGGCTGGCAGCGTTGTTCACCAGGCTGGGCGTGGGTACGGACGTGCCGATCGGTTCGCCGATCGCGGGCCGTACCGACGAGGCGCTGGGCGGGCTGGTCGGCTTCTTCGTCAACACCTGGGTGCTCCGGGCGGACACCTCAGGAGACCCCGGCTTCGCCGAACTCGTCCGGCGGGTAAGGGAGTCGAGCCTGGCCGCCTACGACCACCAGGACATTCCGTTCGAGCACCTGGTCGAGGTGCTGAACCCGGTGCGCTCGCCGGCACACCACCCGCTCTTCCAGGTGTGCCTGGCACTGCAGAACAACGCGCGGCCCGAGTTCGCCCTGCCGGGCCTGGCGGTGTCCGAGGAACCGTTCAGCATGGGCACCTCGCGCTTCGACCTGTTCATCAGCCTCACCGAACGGGACGACGACGGGCCGGCCCGGATCGAGGGCTTCGCCGAGTACGCCACCGAGCTGTTCGACGCCGGCACGATCACCACCCTGCTCGACCGCTGGCTGCACTTCCTCGGCCAGGTGGTCGCCGCACCGGAGACGTCCGTCGGGGCCGTGGACATCCTGGCGGACGGCGAGCGCGCGACGCTGGACCGGTGGGGCGGTCGCGGCCGGGACGCCGGGTTCGAGGCCGGCACCGTCCACGAGCGCTTCTCCGCCACGGCCGCCGCGACCCCGGACGCGATCGCCGTGGTCTCCGCGGACGGCACGCACAGCTGGACCTACGCCGAACTGGACCGCTGGTCCAACCGCATCGCCCACCACCTCCGGGTACGCGGCGCCCGCCCGCACACCCGGGTGGCCCTCGTGCTCGAACGCTCGCCCCTGCTCGTGGCGGCGATCCTCGGCGTGCTGAAGACCGGCGCCGCCTACGTACCGGTCGACCCCACCCATCCGCCCGAGCGCATCGAGTTCATGCTCGCCGACCTCGCCCCGGCCGTCACCGTGGACGAGGGGCTCGCCGACGTGGACCTCGACGGGTGCCCGGACTCGCCGCTCGACGCCGACGGCGTGGGGGAGCGCAGCGTCGCGTACGTGATGTACACCTCCGGCTCCACCGGCCGCCCCAAGGGCGTGGAGGTGACCCACCGGAACGTGGTCGACCTCGCGCTCGACAGCTGCTGGGCCACCGGCGCCCACCGCCGGGTCCTGGTCCACTCACCGCACACGTTCGACGCGTCGACGTACGAGCTGTGGGTGCCGCTGCTCGGCGGCGGCACCGCCGTGGTGGCCCGCGCCGGACGGCCGGACACCGCGGAGCTGGCCCGTGTCGTCGCCGAGCGGGCGGTGACCGGACTGTGGCTGACCGCCGGGCTGTTCGCCGTGATGGCCGAGCAGCACCCGGAGTGCTTCACGAACGTCGCCGAGGTGTGGGCGGGCGGTGACGTGCTCTCGCCCACCGCCGTCCGCCGCGTCCTCGACGCCTGTCCCGGCATCACCGTGGTGAACGGGTACGGCCCGACGGAGACCACCACGTTCGCCGCCCGGTACCGGGTGTCCTCGGCGGACCGGTGCACCGACCCGCTGCCCATCGGCGAACCCGTGGACGGCAGCCGGCTGCTGGTCCTGGACGACCGGCTGCGGCCGGTACCGCCCGGAGTGGTGGGTGAGCTGTACATCGGGGGCGACGGAGTGGCCCTGGGGTACGCGGCCCGGCCCGGCCTGACCGGCGGGCGGTTCGTCGCCGACCCGTTCGGGCCGCCCGGGGCGCGCATGTACCGCACCGGCGACCTGGTGCGCTGGAACACGGCCGGGAGCCTTCAGTACGTGAGCCGGGCCGACGACCAGATCAAGCTCCGCGGCTTCCGCGTGGAGCCGGGCGAACTCGAAGCGGTGCTGCGTGAACGCGACGGGGTGGCGCACGCGGTGGTCGCCGTACGCCAGGACCGCCTCGGTGAACGCAGCATGGTCGCCTACGTGGTGCCCGACGCGTCCGCCTCCACCGGCCGCGACGCGGTCGAGCAGGTCGGCGAGTGGCGTGAGATCTACGACGAGATGTACGGCGGGACAGCGGTGGAGCCGGGCGGGGTCGGCGAGGACTTCACCGGGTGGAACAGCTCCTACACCGGTCGGGCCATCCCGCTGCCCGAGATGCGGGCCTGGCGCGAGGCTGTGCTCGGGCGGGTGCGGGCCCTGCGGCCGCGCCGGGTGCTGGAGATCGGCGTCGGCTCGGGCCTGCTGCTGGGACCGCTGGCACCGGAGGCCGAGGAGTACTGGGGCACCGACTTCTCGGCACCCGTCATCGAGCGGCTGCGGGCCCAGACCGGGGCCGACCGGCGGCTGTCGGACAAGGTGTCGCTGCGCTGCCAGGCGGCGGACGACCCGGAGGGGCTGCCGACCGGGTTCTTCGACACCGTGATCCTGAACTCGGTCGTGCAGTACTTCCCGGACGCCGACTACCTCACCCGGGTGCTCGACCTCGCGATGGACCGCCTCGCGCCCGGCGGGCGCATCGTGATCGGGGACGTCCGCAACTACCGCACCCTGCGGATGTTCAGCGCCGCGGTGCACCGCTCCCGGCAGCCGGACGACGGCCCGGCCGCGGTGCAGGCCGCCGTCGAACGCGCGGTTCTGGGCGAGAAGGAACTGGTCGTCGACCCGGGCTACTTCACCCGCTGGGCCGCGGCACGTCCGGAGGCCGTCGCCGCCGACATCCGCCTCAAGCAGGGCAGCCACCACAACGAACTGACCCGCCACCGCTACGAGGTCGTGCTGCACAAGGAACCCACCCGCTCGCTGCACCTGGCGGACCTGCCCACGGCGGTCTGGGGAGCGGACGTGCGTGAACCGGCCGACGTGGAGACCGCGCTGGCCCGGCACGGCGGCCAACTGCGCCTGACTCGCATCCCCAACGCCAGGCTGGCGGGCGAGGTCGCCGAGTGGGGCGCCCCGGCGGAGACCGGAGGCACACTCGACCCCGCCGAGCTGGAGGCATGGGGCGCGGCACGCGGGCTCGCGGTGTACTGCACCTGGTCGGCCCAGGCGGCGGACTGCTTCGAGGCGGTGGTCCTGCCCGATGTCGACGCCCGGTGCTGCGACGGCGTGTACCGGCCCGCCGACGCCCCCTCGTCGCGGCTGGTGAACGTGCCCGCGGTGTCCCGCCGCGTGTCCCGGCTGCCTTCGCGGCTGCGGGAGGAACTCGCGGGCCGGCTGCCGGAGTTCATGATGCCCGGCGAGATCATCGTCCTCGACCGGCTGCCGCTCACCGAGAACGGGAAGGTGGACCGGGCAGCGCTGCCCGAGCCCGACCCGACCGCCGGCGACTACCGCGCCCCGCGCACACCGCGCGAGGAGGAACTCGCCGGACTCTTCGCCGAGGTGCTCGGCCTCGACCGGATCGGGATCGACGACGACTTCTTCGCCTGCGGCGGCCATTCCCTGCGGCTGACCCGCCTGGTCTGGCAGATCCACGAGAAACTGGGCGTGGACGTGCCGATCCGGACGGTGTTCCAGTACCCCACGGTGGCCGAACTGGCGGCGCAGCTGTCCGCGGACACGGAGGTCGGCTTCGAGGACCCGTTCGCCGTGCTGCTGCCCATCCGCACCGAGGGGGAGAAGCCCCCGCTGTGGTGGCTGCACCCGGGCGGCGGGCTCAGCTGGCCCTACCTGGGCTTCGCCCGGCACATCGACCGGGCCTGGCCGCTCTACGGCATCCAGGCGCGCGGCTTCGACGGAACCACGCCGCCGGCGAGCTCCATCGAGGAGATGGTCCACGACTACGTCGGGCAGGTGCTGGAGGTCCAACCGAGCGGCCCCTACCACCTGCTGGGCTGGTCCTTCGGCGGCACCCTGGCCCATGCCATGGCGGCGGAACTGCAGCGCCGCGGACACGAGGTGGCGCTCCTGGCCCTGCTGGACGCCGCGCCCTCCAGCCACTTCGCCGATCTCGAAGCCCTCGACGAGGCCATGGTGCGCCGATTCCTGGCCAATTACATGGGCCATCTGGCCGGAATGGAGGAATACCCGACCCTGGTCGCCACGGCCTCCTCCATCTTCGTCGGCGAGATGGAGCAGATGCGCCGGTTCACGTCGCCGCGGTACCACGGCGACGTGGTCTTCTTCAACGCCCTCCTCGACCCGGAGACCCATGACAAGCGGCAGCTGGAGGAGGAACTCGAGGTGCTGTGGCAGGAGTTCGTAGACGGCCGAATCCAGCGCTTTGACATCCCCTGCGCCCACAACGAAATGTACTGGCCGCGTAACGCGGCTGAAATCTGTCGTGTCATCAACCAGATTCTGCGCGCAGCGCGATGATCTGGGCCAAACCCTTGACCGTTGGATCGATATCTGGAGGATTAGGGTGAGTATCAACCCGTTCGACGACGAGAATGGCCAGTTCTATGTGCTGGTCAACGACGAGGACCAGCACTCGCTGTGGCCCGCCTTTTCCGAGGTTCCGGCCGGCTGGCGTGTCGTCTTCGGTCCGGCGGGACGGGCGCAGAGCGTCGCCTACGTGGAGGAGAGCTGGACCGACATGCGGCCCCGCAGTCTCCGGGAGGCGATGGACCGGTAGTTCGCGCGCCGTGGTGAAAGGCGCACGCTCTGGGCGGGCCGGAACGGATCGGTACCGTCTGCCGGTTGCAGGCCGAACAACCTAACATGGCATAGAGGCATGGACCTGACCAATCCATGAGCGTCAACGGGGAGGCTTGTGCTGTGGCTGGCACAAACAGCGACGTGATGTTCGTCCGATGGCCGGCACAAACGGACCTGCGGAATCGATGTAGGAGGGAGGGGGTGCCCCGTCTTCTCGTCGTGGAGGGGGGTGCACGCCCTCCCGTGTGCAACGACCCGTTCGAGGACTGGGTGCGGGCGCCCATATCCCGAGAGGATTTAGATGCCCGCGTCAAGGCGTTACAGAACCGGCTCGACAGCCGCCAGGTTCCGACCCTGGATTCGGCCGGAACGCTGTGTTTCGGACCGCATTCGATCACCATTTCGAATGCACAGACCGAATTGATGGAGCTGCTGATCGAGCACTTCGGAGAGGTCGTGTACCGGCACGAACTCACGCAGCGGCTCGCCGACCGGGTGCCGATGCCCACGAGAAACTCGCTCGACCTGCACATCATGCGGCTCCGCCGCCGCCTGTCCCCGATCGATCTGGTCATCAGGACCGCGTGGGGACGCGGCTATGTGCTGGAGCACGCGGCCGCCTGAGGGCGTGCCCGCCACGACACCGCGTGCGGCAGTCGGGCCACGCGGTGTCGAGCCGGAGAACATCACCCAGGTGCGGGCAGGCGCCCCGACGGATCCGTCGGCGCGGTGCCGTCACCGATCACGAACTGAGCGCCAGCACGGGCAGAGTTGCGTCCTGCGACTGCTCCGCGGCGGCCGTACCGTCGCTGATGTGCAGGACCGCGTCGGCTCCCTCGAGGATCGTCCGGTCGAGCGGGCGGTAGCCCTGCTGCGGGGCGATGTCGGTCCGCGTGCGGGCGGCGGCGTCCGTGACGTCCGTTGCCAGATGCCAGGCCGTGGTGCCGTTCTGCAGCAGACCCTCGTAGGTGTCGGGCTCGGGATCCAGGAGCCCGAGAGCCTCGCTGCGGCCCAGGCTGCCGGCGACGAAGCCGTACTGCTCGCCCATCAGCGGCCCGAGGACGGTGCCGGCACCGTGCCAGTTGAGGTCCAGGTCCGCCTGGCACCAGCTGCTCGGATCGCGCTGGAAGTGCAGGTTGTGGCCGAAGGCCAGGGTCGGGCCCCGCAGTGCCTCGGCGCTGCGGACGTCGAGGAGGCTCTGGGCGATGAGCGAGTCCCGGGTAGCGAGCAGGCGGGAGATCCGCGCCGCGTGTTCGAGGCTCTGCGCACACTGCTTGTGGTACCGCAGCAGGCCGAGGCCTGCGGTCAGATGCGTCCTGGCCCTGAACCACTCGGCGTGCGCGTCCGCCGCGGCCGGCTCCGGCTCGCGCGCGTGCAGCAGGGTGAGCATCGCCTCGGCGATCGAGCGCGCCTGCTCGGCCTCGGCCGTGGCGCCGAGCGACATGGCCGGGTCCATCACCGCCTCCGTGCGGCTCCAGCCCTCGTCGTCGCCGAGGAGGTCCGTGAGGTCGACACCGAGTTGCAGGTAGTCCCGGGTGTGCTCGAGATAGCGCCGCGGGCTGGGGGCGCTGTGGTTCTCCGTCGGGGTGTCGAAACCGTGGAACGCCAGGCGCTCCTCCGGCGGCCGGTTCTCGTTGTAGGTGCGCATCCAGGCGATCAGCTGCCGGTTGGGCCCCTGGTTCCCGAAGCCGTGGGAGAAGCCCTCGCGCATGACCGCGTCGAGGGTTCCGGCTCCCCCCTGGACGAAGTCGTTCACGGCGAGCGCGGCCACGCGGTCGGTCTCGAGGGCGATCGACCGGAAGCCGCGCCCGGCCAGCTGGACGAACAGCTCGTTGCGGACCCACCCGAAGGCGGGCTCCTGGTGGGTCGGCTCACCGAACGCCAGCAGGTCACATGAGGCCACGGTGAGGTCGTGCAGGTTCTTTCTCATGTGTCTCAATTGAACCATTGCAAGACCGGTTGAGACTTCCCGAAAATCAGGCCCCCCAAGCGGGCTCGATTGCGTCGGGAAGTCTCAAACCGTTGATCAACCAGGGGGGCGGGTCGGAGGGGGATCAGCGGGAGCTCGATGCGTACTTGCGCACCGAGAGCGGGGCGAAGACCAGGATCAGGCCGATCGACCACGCGATCGTCTGCAGGACGTAGCTGCCCGCCGGGCCGCCGCTGAACAGCGCGCGCAGCGCGTTGACGGCCGCGGTCATGGGGCTGTGGGCGGCGTAGGCCTGGAGCCATCCCGGCATCGTGCTGGTCGGCACGAACGCCGAGGAGATCAGGGTGAACGGGAAGATCCACACGGCACCGGCCGCCTGGGCGGCCTCCGCATTGGGCACCGACAGACCGATGAAGGCGCCGAACCAGGACACCGCGTAGCCGAACAGCAGCAACAGCAGCATGCCGCCCACCGCCGGAAGGAACCCGCCCAGGAAGCGGAATCCGACGAGCAGGCCGATGAGCACCGTCACGGCCACGGTGACGGCGTTGCGGAAGATCTCCGACACCGTACGGCCGACGAGCACGGCCGAGCGGCTCATCGGCATCGAACGGAAGCGGTCCATCAGACCCTCGCGCATTTCCGTGGCGATGCCGATGGTGGTGCCGGCGGCCGAGCCGTAGAGCGCCATCTGGACGAAGATGCCGGGGAGCAGGAACTGGGCGTACCGTCCGCCCCCGATGTTGATCGCGCCACCGAACACATACGTGAACAGCAGGATGAACATGACTGGTTGGAGGAGGGAGAAGCTCACCAGCTCGGGGCTGCGCAAGGTGTGCCGGATGTTCCGCAGCGTCATCTCCCACACGTCGGACAACCACCAGGAGACTGCGCTGCGCGGCTTCGCGCCGGCCTTGTCGCTCTGCAAGGTCAGGGCCGTGGACGTCATGACCGCTCCTTGTCCTTCCCGCTGCTCTGCCGGTCGGTCCTGTGCTCGGCGGAATGACCGGTCACGGCGAGGAACACGTCGTCGAGCGTGGGGCGGCGCAGCGCCACGTTGCCGATCGCGACGCCGGAGTCCCTGAGCAGATGCAGGAGATCGGGCAGCGTGCCGCCGTCGGCCAGCGGCGCGTGGACCACCAGCGTCTCCGGGTCGGCGGTCGGCTCGATGCCCAGCCGCTCCCGCAGGAGTCTCGTGGTCTCGTCGAGGGCTGCGCCGTCGATGAGGGTGATGCCGACCCAGTCCTGGCCCACCTGCGCCTTCAGCTCGTCCGGCGTGCCGCCGGCGATGACCTTCCCCTGGTCGATCACCGACAGCGAGTCGGCGAGCTGGTCGGCCTCCTCCAGGTACTGCGTCGTGAGCAGCACGGTGGTGCCCTCCGCGACCAGTTCGCGCACCATCTGCCACACCGCCATGCGGCTGCGCGGGTCGAGGCCGGTGGTCGGCTCGTCGAGGAAGATGAGCCTGGGGCGGGCCATGAGGCTCGCGGCGAGATCGAGCCGGCGGCGCATCCCGCCCGAGTACGTCTTCGTCTGCCGGTCGGCCGCCCGGCCCAGGTCGAACCGCTCCAGCAGCTCGCTCGCCCGTGCCCTGCTGTCGGACTTGGACAGCCGGAACAGCCGGCCGATCATGTGCAGGTTCTCGCGCCCGGTCAGCAACTGGTCCACCGCGGCGTACTGCCCGGTGAGTCCGATGATGGCCCGCACCCTTCGAGGGTCGCTGCGCACATCAATGCCGAACACCTCGGCCGTCCCGTCGTCCGGGCCGATCAGGGTGCTCAGGAGGCGGACGGTGGTCGTCTTGCCCGCGCCGTTGGGGCCGAGCAGACCGTGTACGGTGCCCTCCGGCACGGTGAGTTCAAGGTGGTCGAGTGCCATGACCGAGCCGAAGCTCTTGCACAGTCCAGCCACTTCGATCGCTGCCGGCATTTACCGGATTTCCTTTCCGAGCAGTGGCGATTTTTGAACTTCCCGGTTCATGAAGCTCAAGCGTATACCTGCAATCCCCGTTGAAACTTTGAAAGAAAAGCCGCAGGAATGGTGCGCTAAAGTCTCAATCCATGGATTACCTGCGTCCGACCGATCTGGCCCGTGAGCACGGCATCTCGACCCAGGCGGTCCGCAACTACGAGCGGGACGGGTGCATCCCGCTCGCCGACCGCACCCCGTCCGGCTACCGGGTCTACACCGAAACGCACGCGGCCGCCCTGCGCGCCTATCTGGCGCTCGTCCCGGCGCACGGATACGCCGTGAGCGGGCAGATCATGCGGGCGCTCAACACGGGCGGACTCGACGCCGCGCTCACGGCCGTCGACCGCAGCCATGCCCAACTGCTGCGCGACCGGGGAACACTGGACGCGGTCGGGCAGGCCGTCGCCCATCTGACCACCGGCCCCGACATCGCCGCGCACACACCGGTGAGCAGCGAGACCTTCAGCATCGGCGAACTGGCCCACCGCCTGGGCGTCACCGCGGCGACCCTCCGCAACTGGGAAGCGGCGGGCATCCTCGCCCCCGACCGCGCACCGGTCACCGGCCACCGCACGTACGGCGCCCCCGAGGTCCGTGACGCGGAACTGGCCCATCTCCTGAGGCGCGGCGGCTACCAACTGGACCAGATCGCCACCGTGGTCCAGCAGATCCGCACCGCCGGCGGCACCCAGGCACTGTCCGCCGCCCTCGACGACTGGCGGCAACGCCTCACCGTCCGGGGCGTGGCGATGCTCAACGCCTCCGTCCAACTCGCCCGCTACACAGCCCTCCTCGACATCACCCCGCCCCAGCCGTCGCACCGTCGGTGAGAATGGGCGATGTTCACGCGCTGACAGGGAGGCAGGGGGACGCATGGCCGAGGACGACGTCGAAACCGTGACGGAAACCGAGCAGCGGGCAGCAGCCGAGCCCCTGCCCGAGCCCTTGCCCGAGCCCCTCGTCAAGGAGTTGGACAGGGAGATGCGCAGGTGGCGGATCGCCACCTTCAACTACGGGGTCACCTACTACCTCAGCCGCATCCTGCTCATCATCGCCAGCGCCATCGTGGCGGCCGACCAGAACCTCGGCGGCGGCCACGGGAGTTGGCTGATCACCTGGGTGCCGGTGCTGGCACTGGTCGTCGCGGTGATGACGGCCGTGGACACCTGGCTGAAGCCCCAGCAGAAGTGGCGCGGGTTCATGGAGTCCCGCGACGCCCTGGCGGACCTGCGGATCCAGGCGGGCGGCGGCATGCCGGCCGACGAGGTACGCACGAAGTTCCTGGAACTGCGCCGGCAGCACCGGGAGCGGAACGTCTTCTGACGAGCCGCCCCCGGCGCGCCGGGGCTACTTACGGGCGGCGGACGTGGCGAGCCGTTCCACCGCCCGCCGCTCGGCGGCCTCGACGTCCAGCCGGCCCGACCGGTTGCCGCCGCGGGCGACGACGGCCGCGCGGACGAGGGCCAGGTAGAAGAGAGCGGGCCCGCACGGGGTCCACTCCCCGGGCTCCTTCCGCAGGATGAAGTCGAGCACGCTGTCGGGGTCGGCCGGGACGAAGTCGAACCGGTCGTGCTCCCACTTGTCCTCGATGCCGCGGCTGCGGCGGGCCACGAGGGTGTCGGCCGTCAGGCCGGGGAGCACGGCCCGGTAGAAGGCCGCCCACTGGTGGTTGCGCACGTCGAGCGCGAAGGCGAGCAGTTCCAGCTCGACCTCGTCCTCGTCCTGGACGGCGAGTTCCTCCCGCAGCGCGCGGCGCGCCACCGCGTGCAGGCTGATGGGGGAGCCGTCCTCGGGGACGTCGTGGATGGCGGCGAGCCCCTCGTTGACCGAGGAGTTCCAGCGCACCTTGTTGTGGCCCTCCACCTTGACGCTGCGCCGCGCGAAGACCATCTTCCGGTCGGGTCCCGTCTCCACCGCCACGTTGACGCCGAAGCTGCAGGAGAGGAACGCGGGCGCCGTCACCGGGTCGGCGTTCTCCAGGTACTGGGAGCGCAGGGTGGCGGACTCCCGCTCGCGCAGCGGCTCGTCGAGGTTCACGGACGTGGCGATGAAGTCGTAGTAGTCGGCGTCGCACAGACTCATCCGCACCAAGGGTTCTTCGGTCTCGTCGCTCCGCGAGGTGATGATGCTCTCGACGGCGAAACGGGGGTTGTTCCAGGCGTACGGCTCACCCGCCGCCTGCCGGCGCTGCATCTCCGCCTCGATGTCCTCCCGCCACCGCTGGACCTCGACGGGGAGTTCCACGCGGCGGAGCCCCGGTTCGTAGATGATCTGGACATTCTCCTTCGGGATCGGGCGTGTGCCGTCTCCCTCGAAGATGTGACAGTCCGTGACGAAGTTCCCGATGACCATGCGGTCGCGCGATTCCACGAGTTCTCTCCCCGTGTCGAGTAGCGTGAGCGGCGCACCTTGTCAGGTGTGAGACGTCAGGTTTCCACAGACGGCCCTGCCGCGTGGCATGGACGGGTGGCTGAACTCTTTGGAGGGGGAGTTCGGTTGGACCGGGGGAAGAAACGCGACGGTGTGGTCGCCACCGTCGTCGTCGACAGATACCGGGGTGACGCACGACGGGTCAGGGACCGTACACAGTTGCGGAAGACGGCCTCTCGCTTCGTGGAACAGGCCGCACGACTCGGTTTTGAGGCGCCGTCACTGGGAGTAGCGAGTGCGGGCAGGGGCGGCGGGCCCGGACCGTCCGCGGGGCGTGAACAGATCCGCGATCTGGTGCTGCGGCTGAGACAGCAGGCGGTGGCGAGGAAGATCCTCTACTGGACCGGGCACGGCGAAGTCGTGTCGGGCGCCTTCTACCTCGCCTGCGAAGACAGCTACCAGGGCGGCGAGTTCGAACCCGGCCGGGGGGTCTCGGCCGAGGAACTCGTCTCGTGGCTCGCCGAGGACCCCACGGACACCCTGCTCGTCCTGGACGCCTGCTTCTCGGGCGAGGCGGTGCGCGAGGTCAGCCACCACGTCAAGGACGCGCGGCTGAACGCCGGTGTCGACGACGCCGAGGTCGGATTCGCCGTCGTCGCGACCGCCGGATCACGGCAGGAGGCGCTGGAGGGACACTGGGTCGACTGCCTGGAGGAGGTCCTGTCGACTCCGGAACAGCTCATCGACGGCAGCGCCCGGATCTTCCAGCGCGAGAACGAGTACGTCCCGTTCCAGCAGCTGATGAGCGCGGTCCGGAGCCGGGCCGGGGGACAGGTCCCCTTCTGGCAGGAGCCGCAGACACTGCGCGCCTGGTTCCTGCCCAACCCGCACTGGTCCCCGCGGGCACGGTCCGCGCTGCGCCCGGAGGACGACCGCTCCTGGATCGGCCAGGAACTCGCCGGCGAGGAACTGCCGGTCTTCTCCGGCTCGGGAGAGAGCTGGCACCTGCGGGACTTCGCCTCCCGGCACCGGGTGCTCGCCGACCTCGTCGACTGGCTGCGCACCCAGGAAACCGGGATGCTCACGGTGACGGGAGCGTCCGGCGCGGGCAAGTCGACGCTCCTCGCGTACGTGGCGCACCTGACCGTCGAGCACTTCGTGGCCTCCCTGCCCCAGGACCGGCGCCCCGGGGTGCTGCCCGAACTCCGCTCGGTCAACGCCGCGCTCCACTGCCGCGGCCGGACACTGTCGACGCTCTGCGAGGAACTGGCCCGAGGCCTCACCCCGCTCGGACTGGACACGACACAGGTCAGGCAGGGATCACCGCACAGCCTGGTCCGGCAGGTCGAGGCGCTGGCAGAGCGCAAGGGCAGTCTCACCCTGATGTTCGACGGACTCGACGAGGCGGCCGCGGGGCACTCCTTCGACCTCGCCCGGGGGCTGCTCAACCCGCTGGCGGCCCTGCCGGGCGTACGCGTGGTGGTCGCCACCCGGCCGAACGCCCGCCGCCGTCTTCCGGGCGAGCTGCGCGCCGAGACCCTGCTGGACGTGCTGCACAGCACCACCATGCTGGAGCTGGACCGCAAGGTCGAGACCGAGCAGGACATCGCCCGGCACGTCGAACGGTTGCTCGCCGAGGGGGACTCCCCCTACGCGCTGCCGCACGCCGAGCAGCAACGCGGCGCCGTCGCCCGGCAGATCGCGGCCGGCAGCAACGGCCTCTTCCTCGTGGCCACCCTGTGGGCACGGCACGTGGCCGAGCGGCCGGTGCCGTCCGACGCGGAGCAGGTGCGCAGGGAGTTGCGGCAGGGGACGTCCGTCCTGGACGCCCTCCTGGCCGAGGAGCTGTTACGCCTCGACCCGCAGGACACCGCCCGGGTCCGGGACTTCATGACCGCCCTGGCGCTGGCCCAGGGAGTCGGACTGCCCCAGCCCAGGGTGTGGCTGGCCGTGACCAACGCGGTGCGCGCGCCGGAGAGCAGGGAGTACGGGGAGCCGGACCTGCGCGACGTGATCCGCCGGGCCACCGGAGTGACGATCGCCAAGGATGTCGAGGCGGGCGAGGAGGTCTACCGCCTCCACCACCCCAGCTTCGGCGCCCATCTGCTCGGCGACGAGCTGCGGCAGCGGGAACAGCACCGAGCGGTCCACCGGGCTCTGACCCCGCGCCGCGGTGAGGACTGGCGGACCGCGGAGCAGTACGTGAAGCGCCACCTCACCGCGCACGCCGCCCTGGGCGGGGACGACCTCCTGGAGGAACTGGTGGGCGACTGCCACTTCCTGGTGGCCGCCTCGCCCGACGTCCTCGAGCCCCTGGTCGCCGCCCGGCTCACGACCACTCCGCACAGCGCGCTCTACCTGGGCGTCGCCGGCCACTTCCGCCGGCACGAGGCGGAGGAGGGCAGATGGGCGATGCTCCGGGCCACCGCGCTGGCCATGTTCTCGCGGGAGTTCCTCACCGCCGTGCCGAAGCCGTCGTCGGTGTTCTGGGACGACGTGTGGAGCAGCGCCGTACGGCTTCCGCTGCACAGGAGCTGGCCCGCCCCGCCCGGCGGGGCGCTCGCCGTGCACTGGGAGTCGCACGCCGACGGGATCATCCACGCGTCGGGCGCCGGTGAGGTCAAGTCCTGGACCGCGGAGGGACACGAGATCCGGGGCAGGGACACCGGGCCGGCCACCTGGGGCGCCCCGCCGCGGCAACGGGGCGTGACGGCGTCGGGCCGCGGCGACAACCGGGTGGTCGCCACCGTGGACCGCCGGTGCGTGCGGATGTGGCACGGCAACGGCAGATACCCGGTGGAGGAGCTGTACTGGGGCGGTACTCCGGGCACGGTCGACTCGGTGCGGTGGGGCAGGGAGGTCCTCCTCGCCACGGTCGACGGTGACCGCGTGTGGTTGTGGCGGTGGGACAGCACCGGCGAGTACTCCCGGGACGAACTCCGCACGCACACCGTCCGCACGCCGGCCCTCTGCGCCTGTCTCCTGGTGGCGGGCGAGAGAGCCGCGCTGATCACCGGTGGGCCCGCGGGTGTGAAGGTGTGGGAGGTGCCCGGCCGGAAGACGATGAAGGAGCCGCTCAGGCAGGTCCGGTCACTGGGGGACGGCATCGAGCAGGTCGTCGCGGTGTCGGCACTGGCCCTGCCGGACGGAGCCGGATCCGGGGCGGTGATCGGGGCGCTGGACGGCCATACGCTCCACACCTGGCGGATGGACGACCTCTTCCAGGGAGAGGCACGCCCGCTGTTCGGCCCCGCACCCGCGAGCGCCGGCCGGGCCGTGACCGTCGGACGGGGGCCGCGTGGACTGCTGACAGCGGTGGGGGAGGGCGCCGCGGTCCGTGTCTGGGACGAGGAGGGCGCGGAACAGGTCTCGCTGCCGTGCGATCACGATCACCAGTCCCTGGTCTTCGACCCCTCGGGAACAGGACGTCTGGCGGTGGCGGACGAGACGCGCATCCGAGTCTGGGAGCCGCATGAACCACCGGCGGACGGTGCAGTGGCGGACGCCCGCCACACCGGCGGGAGAGCGGTCGGCAGGACACGGCTGCGGGTGACGGATCCAGGACCCGACGGAACCGTGCTGATGAGCCGCGCCCAGGGCTCGGACGTACTGGTCAGCCCGCACTCCTTCGACGGGCAGGCAGGTGAGTCGCTCCGGCTCGCACATCCCGCGAGGGTGGAGGCGCTCGCCGCGACGAGGGTCGGTGACCGCTGGCTGACCGCCGCGGTCGGACGCAGGCAGGTGCTGCTCTGGACACTCGGGCCAGGGCTGAGAGTGCTCGGGACCGAGAGCTTCGCCCTGCCGGGGCCGGAGGACCGGCCGGTGCCTTCCCTGGTTCTCCAGGCCACCGGAAGGGGCCGGCTGCGGCTGCTGTGGCCGTCAGGGCAGCAGAGCGTGGTCACCTGGGAACGCGAGCTGCGGGACTCCGGCACCTGGAGCGAAGGGCAGACGTTCTGGATGGGAGCCGCCGGCGCCGTGCAGCGGCTCGACGTGGTGGGGGCTGCCTCGGGCCCTTCGTGGCTGTCGGCCTGGGGCGGCAACGTGGTCCGGGTCTGGGACCTCACGGAGCCCGGCGCGAAGCCGCAGCCGGTCGGCGTCATCCGGGCGAAGGCTGTGGCCGCGGGCCTGTTGAAGCGCACGAACACGCCGGTGCCGCTGATCGCTTTCACCACCGGGGAGACGGTGAAGTTCGTCGAGTGCGACGGAGGTTACGCCGTGCCGACCGTCCTGCCGCGGCAGGACGGGGGAGTACTCGACGGTGTCGCTCTGGCGGGTCCGGCGCAGCGGCCCCTGCTCGTGGGCTGGAGCCGGAAGTCCGGCCGCCTCCGGCTCTGGGACGTCAGGCGGGAGCAGGCGCTGGACCCCATGGAATCGCGCGGGTACGACGTGACGGGCGTGGACTCGGCCTTCGACGGCCGTGGCATCACCCTCATGATCCAGGGCATCGCGCAGAACAGTGTCCGCTGCGATCAGGTGTTCGTGCCCTGGCCGGTCGGATCCCCACGAAGAGACAAGGAGCGCGTTCTTTGAAGGACGATCTGGTGGTTCTCGTCCCCGGCATCATGGGCACGGCCCTGACCCGGAACGGAGCCGACATCTGGGACCTGACCCCGGAGGCCATGAGCGGGCTCTTCCGGCCCGGACGAACGAGAGACGTGCTCAGACTCCCCAAGGGCATCGGGGACGAGGACCCGGAGCCGCCGCACGCCCTGGAACTGGGCGGTGTGATCCGCGGCCCGCGTCTTCTGCCCGGACTGATCTCCAACATGGAGTACCCGGACCTCCGTGAGCTGCTCGGTATCGAGCAGGAGAGGTTCGTGGAATTCGCCTACGACTGGCGTCTGAGCAACCGCAATTCGGCCGAGAAGCTCGGGCGTTTCGTCCAGGAACGGCTGACCCGGTGGCAGGAGACTGCCGACCCCGAGCGGTTTCCGCAGGCCAAGGACGCGAAGGTGATCTTCCTGTGCCGTTCCATGGGCGGTCTGGTGGTGCGGTACTACACCGAGGTGCTCGGGGGATGGGAGCAGACCCGGTCGGTCGCCACGCTGGGCACGCCCTTCTCGGGGAGCGTCAAGGCGCTGCGGTTCCTGACCGGCCGGGTGCGATGGGTGCCGAGCCCGTTCCGCGAGTGGATCCACGAGGTCTGCTCGACCTACCCCTCGCTCGGCCAGCTCGTCCCCACCTACCGGGTGGTGGTCGACCGTCAGGAGGGCAGGTCCCGGCTGCGGGGGCAACCGGTCGAGGGCGTGGAGACGCGGGCGATCGACGACTCCTTCGCCTTCTTCCAGGAGGTGCAGGACGCCATCGAGGAGAACGACGCCGTCCATGGCCCGAGGCGCTACACGCTGGTCCCGCTCGGGGGCGACAAGCACCGGACCGACCAGGCGCTCTCCCTCTCTTCGGACGGAAGGCCGACGTTCCATCAGGACTTCTCGGACTCCGGTGATCCGGAAGACCGGGGTCTGCCGCTCTTCGGCGACGGCACGGTGGCGCACATCGCCCAGATCCCGCCCGAGTGGTCCGACACCGGTCAGGCGGTGTGGCTCGACAGCAGGCACGCCGACCTCATCAACTCCGAACACGCCCTCAAGCAGCTCAGGCGCGTCTGCGACGGCCTCGAACCGGCCGGGGTGCTGAGCACCGGGGAGCCCGTCGGCGTCGAGTTTCCCGACTTCGCCCGGGCCGGAGAGCCCTTCGAGGTGTGGGCGGCGAACGCCGACACCGCGATGGGGCTGCGGGTCCGCCGTCTCGGCGCGGACGGCAGGTCCGTGGCGGACGAGGCGATGCAGCCGTGCGGAGACGGGGACTTCCGCGCCGAACTGCGTGCCGAACCGGGCCGGTGGACCCTGGAGGTCTACTCGAAGGCCGCCGAGTACTCGTGCCGGGACGTGCTGTTGGTCGTCTAGCCGTACCTGCCCGACGCCCGCACGATCCGCCGCACCGGCCCTAGGCTCAACACCGTTGACGATCTCGAAGAAGGGGGCTGAACTGCGGTGTCGGACAAGCGTGTTGTCATCGTGACCGGTGGAGGTACGGGCATCGGGGAGGCCACCGCCCGGCTGCTGTGCGAGCAGGGTCATCAGGTGGTCGTCTCCGGCCGGCGGACCGAACCCCTGGAGCGCGTCGAGCGGGAGACCGGGGCCCTCGCACACCCCTGTGACGCCGGGGACCCCGAAGCGGCCGAGAGCCTCGTCCGGGCGGCCCTGGCCGCGTACGGACGGCTCGACGGGCTGGTGCTCAACGCGGGCATCGGGCGCGGCGGAGCCGTGGGGGACCTGTCCCTCGCGGACTGGGACGAGGTGATGCGCACCAACGTCACCGGTCCGCTGCTCCTTCTGCGTGCCGCGATCCCGCACCTGCTGGAGAGCAAGGGAGCCGTGGTCGGCGTCGCCTCGGTCTCCGCACTGCGCAACGGCACGGGCAACGCCCCGTACGCCACCTCCAAGGCGGCCCTGCTCCAGCTCTGCCGTTCCGTCGCCGTCGACTACGGGCGACAGGGCGTGCGTGCCAACGTCGTGTGCCCCGGCTGGGTACGGACCGAGATGGCCGACCGGCGCATGGCGCGCTTCGCAGAGGAGGCGGACCTGGGCGACGGAGGCCTGGAGGCCGCCTACGAGGAGGCGACCAGGCTGCTGCCCATGGGGCGGCCCGGTGAGCCGCGGGAGATCGCGGAGGCCATCGGCTGGTTGCTGTCCCCGTCCGCGTCGTACGTCAACGGCGCCGTGCTCACCGTCGACGGCGGCGCGACGGCCCTCGACCCCGGGACACACGCCTTCGACTTCCGGATCACGCCGCGCGGTCCGCTTCGGTGACCATTCATGCGGGGGCCGGACCCTGCGATCCGGTGGCCGGGTCGCAGGGTGGGCTCACGCGTCGGCCGCGGAATCCGGCCCTTCCCCGAACGCGGCCAGAATGCGTTCCGCCGCCAGGGTCGCCGTCAATGTGCCGTCCCTGACCTGCTGTTCGAGGGCGGGGGCGGCCGCGCGTACCGCGGGGTGCGCGTGCAGGCGGCCCAGGAGTTCGTCGCGGACCATCGACCAGCTCCAGTCGACCTGCTGGTCGCGTCGCTTGGCGGTGAGCCGGCCGGTGGAGTCGAGAAGCGTGCGGTGCTGTTCCAGCCGCTCCCACACCACGTCCAGGCCGGCGGACTCACGGGCGCTGCAGCTGAGCACCGGCGGCGTCCAGAACGCTTCCTTGCCGTGCATCAGCCTGAGCGCGCCCGCCAACTCCCTTGCCGCCGCGCGCGCGTCACGCTCGTGCGGGCCGTCCGCCTTGTTGACGGCGATGACGTCGGCCAGCTCGAGGACGCCCTTCTTGATGCCCTGGAGCTGGTCTCCGGTGCGGGCCAGCGTGAGCAGCAGGAAGGAGTCGACCATGTCGGCGACCGCGGTCTCGGACTGGCCGACGCCGACGGTCTCGACGAGGATCACGTCGTAGCCCGCCGCCTCCATGACCACCATCGACTCGCGCGTCGCCTTCGCGACCCCGCCCAGCGTGCCCGCGCTGGGGGAGGGGCGTACGAAGGCGTCCGGGTCCACCGCCAGGCGTTCCATGCGGGTCTTGTCGCCGAGGATCGAGCCGCCGGTCCGGGTGGAGGACGGGTCCACGGCGAGTACCGCCACCCGGTGGCCCTGCGAGGTCAGCAGCGTGCCGAACGCGTCGATGAACGTCGACTTGCCCACCCCCGGCACCCCGCTGATGCCGATCCGCCGCGCCCGGCCGCTGTGCGGGAGCAGCTCGGTGAGCAACTCCTGCGCCAGCGCCCGGTGCTGGGGGCGGGTGGACTCGACGAGGGTGATCGCGCGGGCCACGATCGCCCGCTTCCCGTCGAGCACACCCTTCGCATACGTGTCGAGATCGATCGCTGCCATGCGGATCAGAGGTCGTGGCCGAGGTCGGCCGACAGCCGCTGCACCAGGTCGTACGCCGCGTCCGGGATCACCGTCCCGGGGCCGAACACGGCCACGGCGCCCATCTCCAGCAGGGTCGGCACGTCCTGCGGCGGGATCACCCCGCCGACCACGACCATGATGTCCTCGCGGCCCTCCTCGGCGAGCTTCTCGCGCAGTGCCGGTACGAGGGTGAGGTGACCGGCGGCCAGCGAGGACACGCCGACCACGTGGACGTCCGCCTCGACCGCCTGGCGGGCGACCTCCTCCGGCGTCTGGAACAGCGGGCCGACGTCGACGTCGAAGCCGAGGTCGGCGAAGCCGGTCGCGATCACCTTCTGGCCGCGGTCGTGGCCGTCCTGGCCCATCTTGGCGACCAGGATGCGCGGCCGGCGCCCCTCTGCCTCCTCGAAGGCGTCCACCAGGGCGCGGGTGCGGTCCACGGACGGGGACTCCCCTGCTTCGTTGCGGTACACGCCGGAGATGGTACGGATCTGGCTCGCGTGGCGGCCGTACACCTTCTCCAGGGCGTCGGAGATCTCACCGACGGTCGCCTTGGCGCGGGCCGCGTGCACGGCCAGCTCCAGCAGGTTGCCCTCGCCGTCGGCGGCCCGGGTGAGCGCGTCCAGCGCGTCCCGGCAGGCGGTCTCGTCCCGCTCCTCACGCAGCCGGCGCAGCTTTTCGACCTGCTGGGCGCGCACCGAGGAGTTGTCGACCTTGAGGACCTCGATCGCCTCGTCGTTCGCCACCCGGTACTTGTTGACGCCGAT
Source organism: Streptomyces sp. NPDC044064 (assembly GCF_056434245.1). NCBI lineage: Bacteria > Bacillati > Actinomycetota > Actinomycetes > Kitasatosporales > Streptomycetaceae > Streptomyces > Streptomyces sp. NPDC044064. The sequence goes on along the minus strand of NZ_JBWKFN010000013.1, from coordinate 238,975 downwards.
CACCGGCTGACGGCCGGAGTCGATACGGGCCTGGGTACGCGCCGCCGCCTCCTCCACGCGCAGCTTGGGAATGCCGGCGTCGATGGCCTGCGCCATGCCGCCCGCCTGCTCGACCTCCTGGATGTGTGCCCAGGCCTTGCGGGCGAGGTCGTACGTCAGCTTCTCGACGTACGCGCTGCCGCCCCACGGGTCGATGACCCGGGTGGTGCCGGACTCCTGCTGGATGAGCAGCTGCGTGTTGCGGGCGATGCGCGCCGAGAAGTCGGTCGGCAGGGCGAGCGCCTCGTCCAGGGCGTTGGTGTGCAGCGACTGGGTGTGGCCCTGGGTCGCCGCCATCGCCTCCACGGCCGTACGCGTGACGTTGTTGAACACGTCCTGTGCGGTCAGCGACCAGCCGGAGGTCTGCGAATGGGTCCGCAGGGAAAGGGACTTGGTGTTCTTCGGGTCGAACTGGGAGACCAGCTTGGCCCACAGCAGCCGGGCCGCCCGCAACTTGGCGATCTCCATGAAGAAGTTCATGCCGATCGCCCAGAAGAAGGAGAGCCGGGGCGCGAACGCGTCCACGTCCAGGCCCGCCTCGCGGCCCGCCCGGATGTACTCCACGCCGTCCGCGAGCGTGTACGCCAGCTCCAGGTCGGCCGTCGCACCCGCCTCCTGGATGTGGTAGCCGGAGATGGAGATGGAGTTGTAGCGGGGCATCCGCTGCGAGGTGTACGCGAAGATGTCGGAGATGATCCGCATCGACGGCTTCGGCGGATAGATGTAGGTGTTGCGGACCATGAACTCCTTCAGAATGTCGTTCTGAATGGTTCCGGCCAGCTTCTCGGGCGGTACGCCCTGCTCCTCCGCCGCCACGATGTACAGCGCCAGCACCGGCAGCACGGCACCGTTCATCGTCATCGACACGGTCATCCTGTCCAGCGGAATCCCGTCGAACAGCTGCCGCATGTCGTAGATCGAGTCGATGGCCACGCCCGCCATGCCGACGTCGCCGGTCACGCGCGGGTGGTCGCTGTCGTAACCCCGGTGCGTGGGCAGGTCGAAGGCGACCGACAGGCCCTTCTGGCCGGCCGCCAGGTTGCGCCGGTAGAACGCGTTGGACTCCTCGGCGGTGGAGAAGCCCGCGTACTGGCGGATGGTCCAGGGCTGGTTGACGTACATCGTCGGGTAGGGGCCGCGCAGGTACGGTGTCATGCCCGGGTAGGTGCCGAGGAAGTCCAGGCCCTCCAGGTCACGGCCGGTGTACAGCGGCTTGACCCCGATGCCCTCCGGGGTCTCCCACACCGGTGCCTCGCCGCCGGTGACGTGCTTGACGGCCGTACGCCATTCCGCGTCACCGCCCTCGGCGACGGGGGTCCCCAGCTCGATGCCGGAGAAGTCGGGGATTCCCATCAGGACACTCCCATGCGGTCGAGGGTCGCGGACAGCACGTCCACTGCGTCGCAGCCCGCGAAGACGTACGAGTCGATGCCGGCGTAGTCGCCCCGGCCCGCGAGGACCACGTGCCGGGCCCCGGCCGCCTTCAGCGACCCGGCCGTCCGCTCGGCCTGTTCGGCGTACTGGGCGTCGCTGGAGCACAGCACGGCCTCGGTGGCGCCGCTGTCCTCGAAGCCGCCCTCGGTCACCGGCTCGATGCCGCCGGCCTGGAAGAGGTTGGCGACGAAGGTCGAACGCGCGGTGTACTCGGCGGCCGTGCCGAGAGCGGCCAGGTAGATCCGGGGGCGGGCGCCGGTCGCCGCGAGGTGGGCGTCGGAGCGGGCGCGCAGGGCCTCGTACGCCTCGTCCCGGCGCACCCGGGGCAGCCCGCCGGACGGCGGCTCGGGCGCGGGTTCGCGCTCCAGCGGCTTCTCGGACAGGAGCGGGAACTCGCTGACGCCGGTGATGGGTTCGCGCCGCTTGGCGAGCTTCTTGGACCGCTCCGCCCAGGTCGTCGCCAGGTCCGTGCGGATCCGGCCCGAGCGCAGTACGGCCGCCTGGCCGCCGTCCCGCTCGATCGACCGGAAGAACTCCCAGGCGGCGTGGGCGAGTTCGTCGGTGAGCTGCTCGACGTACCAGGAGCCGCCCGCCGGGTCGATGACCCGGGCCAGGTGGGACTCCTCGACCAGGATCGTGGAGGTGTTGCGCGCGATCCGGCGGGCGAAGGCGTCCGGCAGGCCGACCGCGTGGTCGAAGGGCAGCACGGTGACGGAGTCGGCGCCGCCCACCCCGGCGGCCAGCGTCGCGACCGTCGTGCGGAGCATGTTCACCCACGGGTCGCGGCGGCTCATCATCACCGGCGAGGTCACCGCGTGCTGCACCTGCGCACCCGCGCCGGGCGCCCCGGACACCTCGGCGACCCGCGCCCACAGCCGGCGCGCCGCGCGCAGCTTGGCGATGGTCAGGAACTGGTCGGCGGTGGCCGCGTACCGGAACTCCAGCTGCGCGCAGGCCGCTTCGACCGTGAGGCCGGCCGCGGTCAGCTCCCGCAGGTAGGCCACGCCGGTGGCCAGGGAGGCGCCCAGCTCCTGCGCGGCCGAGCCGCCCGCCTCGTGGTACGGCAGCGCGTCCACGGTCAGCGTGCGCAGGCCCGGGTACTGCTCGGCGGTCCGCCGGGCCAGCGCGGCCAGCGGGGCGAAGTCCTGGGCCTCACCGGTGCGGGCCTCGTGTCCGAGCGGGTCGCCGCCGAGGTTGCCGCGCACGGCCTTCGGGTCGACACCCCGCTCCTCGTACAGCCGCAGCAGTTCGGCCGCCGCGGCCGCCACGTCGGGGCCGGCGTCGAGGACCACCGGGGCCAGGTCGAGGTAGACCCCGTCGAGGGCGCGAGCGAGCGCGGACACGGGCATGCCGCCCTGTCCCACCACCAGCCAGAGGGAGGTGACGCCGTTCTCCAGGTCTGCCAGGACCGCGCCGTCGGCGAGCGTCGCGTGCCGCTGCCGTACGTCCCAGCCGCCCGCGGTGTTGCCCTCGGGGCGGCTGCCGCGCACGAACGGCGCGAAGCCGGGCAGACCGGGGTCGGGCGCGCCGTCGCGCGGTGTGTACAGCGGCCGGGTGCGCAGCCCGTCCTCGAGCATGGTGGACAGAGCGTCCTCAGCTGCCTCGCCCGAGACTTCCTTGCCCGACTTGCGCAGTACACCCTCGACCAGGCGTTGCCACTGCTCGTGTGTCGCGTCAGGGAACTCGGCGGCCAGTGAGAGCCCGTCGTCAGGCAGGACCGTCATGCTCGGATGTTAGGTCAGGGCGCTCAAGTGACTGCAGAGCGTTGGCCTGTGACCTTTCCCTCGTTACGGCTGTGACCTGCGCCCCTCGGGCGGGTGGAGGCCCCTTTTCCTATGGTTGGTCCGGCTCTTCGGCGAGGTCGGGCACCAGTGCGCACACGGCCTCGCGCTGCTCCGGGCCGACGAACTGGGAGAGCGCCTCGCGAACCGTCTCGGCGAGGGTGCCGGACGCCTCCCGGAGCAGGCGCCGGGCCTTGTCGGTGAGGGCGACCTCGATGCCGCGCTTGTCGCCGCACACGGACTCGCGGGTGACCAGGCCGGTCCGCTGGAGGCAGGCGATCTGGTAGGTGAGCCGGGTCTTGGGGCGGCCGAGGAGTTCGGCGATCCGGGTCATGCGCAGGCCGCCCCGCGGCTGCTCGGCCAGCAGGCACAGGATGAGGAACTCGTCGTGCGAGACGTCGAGGGTCTTCTTCACGACCGACCGCAGCCGCTGCTCCACCGCTCCCGTCGCGGCCAGCAGGAGCATCCAGGCGCGCAGCTCGCCGGGGAGCAGTCCGCCACCCGTGGCTGAGAAACAAGGGGGCTGGTCGGCGGGGTGTTCGTCGGGGACGGCCATGCCTTCGAGTCTACCTGTTGTCCAAATTTGGATATTGGGCTAGCGTGAGGTCATCCAAATTTGAACGACCATACGTCAAGGAAAGTGGAGGACGGCCATGACCGTCGCCGTGGAAACAGGCATCTGGCAGCTCGACCCGACCGCGTCCACCGTGGGCCTGCGGCACAAGACCTTCTGGGGCCTGGTCAACGTCAAGGGCACCTTCGGCGCCGTCACCGGCCGGGGCGAGGTCCGCCCGGACGGCTCGGCGACCGGCACCGTGACGCTGGACGTGGCCTCCCTCGACACCAAGAACGCCAAGCGGGACGAGCACCTGCGCTCGGCCGACCTGCTGGACGCCGGCAATCACCCGGAGATCACCCTCGCCGTCCGCGACGCCGACCGCCTCGACGGCGACAGCGTCCGGGTGACCGGTCAGCTGACCGTGCGGGGCGTCAGCAGGCCGCTGAACCTCACCGCACGCCTGACCTCGGCGACGGCCGAGGCGCTCACCCTGGAGACCGAGTTCACCGTGGACCGCGAGCAGTTCGGAGTGACCTGGAACCAGCTCGGCATGATGCGCGGCCTGACCACGGTGACGGCCGCTCTCAGGTTCAGCCGCGCGGCGGCCTGACACCCAGGTCGGCCGGCCGCAGGTCCCTGGTGGAGAGCGTCTGCGGGTTCCCCGTGAAGGCACGCAGCCGGATGTGGGCGCTCTTCCTGTCCGGCAGCGGGAACCGGCCGGAGGGTGCCCGCAGTTCGACGGTCGCCGTGGTGTGCGCCGGGATCGTGGCCGGGCCGCGCACCAGGGACCAGTACCTGTTCATGCCCTGGCCGGTCGTCAGCATGTAGTGCGGGGTGAGCGGACCGCTCCCGGTGTTGGTCACCCGCAGGGTCAGCGCGGCCAGCGACCGCCCCGGAGCCTGCCGCGCCGCCATGACGGCCATCCGCAGCGGCGGCCGGCCCGTCACCGCCAGGGTCGCGCTCACCAGCGCGGGCAGCACCAGCAGGACCACCGCGCCCACCAGCGCGGGGCGGCGGCGCGGACCCGTCAGCCGGCGGGGTCGCGGCTGCCAGGCCCGGGTGAAGTCCGACAGCGGCACGGTGATCGCCGCCGCGAGCCACAGCGGGGTCATCATCAGGTAGTAGCCGTCCTGGGAGCGCGTCGCCAGGTAGAAGGCGCACCAGGGCAGCACGGTCGCCGCCGGGCCCAGCCGCCGCACGAACAGCACGAAGAGCGCCAGCAGGGCGGCGGCCAGCAGCACGCTCGCGTGGCCGTACCAGTCGAGCCGGTCGCTGCCGTGCGTGAAGTACAGCGAGATGTCCACCAGGCCCTGACCGTGCAGCACCGCACCCTGCGTCAGCGGCAGGGCGATCCCGCCGAGCCAGGGGCCCGGCTCGTGCACGACGAAGTACATGTTGATCAGCAGCCAGGTCGCCGCGGCGACCCCCAGGATCCGCAGCACGACCAGCCGGGCCGCGCGCCCGCCCAGTTCGCCCCGGCGTACGGCGTAGATGCCGGCCAGCAGGAACGGTGTCACGAACCAGGGCAGTTGCTGTGCCGCGCACGCGGCCCCGAGGCAGACGGCCCGCGCGACACCCGCCGCGCCGAGCCTTCCGCCGGCGCCGATCCGCGGCCAGCGCACCACCACCGGCACCAGCAGGGCCAGGGCGACGATCGCCGGGTAGCCCTGGCGGGCGTACGTCGGCAGGAAACTGAAGCCCAGGCAGAGCATCGTCGCCGTCGAGCGCCACGGCATCGGCAGCATCCGCCACAGCACCACCGCGGCCGCGATCAGCGCGAGCGTCGCCATCATCGTCGCCGGAGCGCCGCCGTGGCCCAGCCACAGCAGGGGCGCGGTCAGCAGCGGGGTGAGCGGGGGATAGCCGTAGGTGAAGTCGTAACCGCCGTCTATCGTCGCCGTCAGCGCGACGCCCTTGGTGTGGAACAGCCAGGGCCACGGCTGCCCGTAGATCGGGTGTCCGGCCATCATCTCCCGCGCGGCCTGCGAGGTGAGGACCGCCTCGTCGCCGCCGGCGTGGTTCAGCGCCCAGGTGCACAGGGTGAGCGTGATCGCGGTCAGCAGCACCACCAGGTCCAGCCGGGCCAGTGAGCGCGCCCGCCGGACCGTCAGCGTGAGAACGCCGCTGATCAGGATCGAGGCGTAGCAGACGGAGATCACCGCCGCGAGGACCAGCCGGTGGCTGGCCGCCTGGTTCCAGACCGAGCGGGTGCCGATGAAGAGGCTCGCGTCGGCGAGCAGCGTCAGGACGCGGTGCCACTGCGCGGGGCTGCCGAGGTCTTCCGGGCGACCCCCCGGAGCGGCGGACACCGCCGACTGTGTCCGCCGGCCGGGTGTCACCTGCTGTGTTTCTGCCAAGTGCACGGCACCGGACGCTAGTGGCAGCCGGTGAGCGAGGCGTCGTCGCAGGTGAAGAGTCCGGTGTGAGGGCGGTAAGAAAGGGGCGTTTTCGTACATGTGCCTCGTGCCGGGCGGGAGAAGAGGCGAACAGACCTGTCGCGCTTCGTGTCGTTGTTGGGCCGAACGGGTGACTTGGCGTAAGAATTGGCTGGTGCAGGCATGGAATGCGAGTCAGGTCGGGGGGAGCCGGTGAGCCGTTACGACGTCACCGATGAACAGTGGGAAGGGCTCGCCCAGGTCGTGCCGCTGCGTGGCCGGGACGCCTGGCCGTCGGCGGTGAACCACCGCTCGCTGCCGGACGCGGAGACCGAGACGCGACGCCGTTTCGTCGTCCTGCGGGTCAACGTCTTCGCGGACGCCCGCGAGGTCGCCGAGACACTGATGGCCGGGGTGCCGGTGCTGCTCGACCTCTCCAACGCGGAGGGTGAGGTCGCCAAGCGTGTCCTCGACTTCAGCACCGGCGTCGTCTTCGGCCTCGGCAGCGGCATGCACCGGGTCGACCGCAATGTGTTTCTCCTCACCCCGCCCGGTACGGAGGTCAGCGGGCTGATGGAGGGGGCGGGGATGTCGGGCGGCTGAGGCGCGGGGTCATCGGCCGGCGGCTTCGGGTGGCGGCTTCGGCCGGCCGGTTTCACGTCGGCGGTCCCCCGATCGTAGGAAGGTGGCGCCGGTAAAACGGTTCGCCGTGGCAGTGGAGGCCTACCGTCCGGATATGGCCGTGCCTTCGGCGTCCGCCGAGTCCTCCGCGTCGTCCGGGTCCTCCGTGGCCCCCGACCCCTCGGTGTCCACCGAGCCTGTCGTGCCGGCGCAGTCGGCCCGCAGTCCGGAGTCCGTCCCGGCGGACCCGGTTTCCACCGGACCCGCTGCCGTCGACGTACGCGCCCGGATCACCGAGTTGCGGCTGTCCGCCTTCGCCGGGCACCGGCGGGCCGCGTTTCCGCTGGGTGCCGTCACCTTGTTCGCCGGGCGCAGCGGTGCGGGGAAGTCGACCGCGTTCGGGGCGTACGAGGCGCTGGCGCGGCTCGGCGGAGGGGCCCGGCTCGCCGAGGTGTTCCCCGATCCGGTCGCCTGTGTGCCGGAGCGGGCGCGGCCCGATGCCGAGGGGCGGCGGGGGTTCCGGATCGGGTGCACGGCCGACGGTGCCGAGGGCCCGGTCCGGCTCGACGTCGCCGTACAGGCCGAGCCGGAGCTGCGGATCGTGGGCGAGCGGCTGACGGCGCGGGGAGTGGTCCTGCTGGAGACCGCCCTGCGCGACCCCGGCCGCCGGACCGTGCAGGCCGCCTGGCACACCGCCGGCTCCGCCCCGGTGACCCGTGCCCCGCTGCCCGACGACCGCCTCGGTACCGCCCTGCTGCCGCTGCGGGTGGCCGGCAAGACGGACGGGCAGCGGCGGGTGCTGGCCGCCGCCGAGCAGATGGTCGTCGCCCTGCGCTCCGTCTTCGTCTGCGACCCGCGCCCCGAGTACATGCGCACCCCCGTGCCGACCGGCACGGGACGGCTCATGCGCGGCTGCGACAACCTCGCCGACGTTCTGTGGCGCACCCGGTTCGAGTGCGGCCGCCGGCACGCCGCGCTGGTCGAGGCGGTGCGCGCGGGCTGCGCGGGGCCGGTGACCGACCTGGTCGCCGAGCCGCTCGCCGACGGCACGGTCCGGGCACTGCTCGACCGCGGCGACGGCTTCCGCACCGACCTGGCCCGGCTCGGCGAGGGCGAACTGCGCTATGTCGCGCTGGCGCTGGTGCTGCTGACCGGACCCGGCGTGCTGGACATGGACACGCCCGGAGAGGTGCCCGACGCCCTGCGGACCCTCACCGTGCTCGCCGACTGCTTCGACCGCGGCCTCGACCCCGGCCAGCGCCGCGCACTGCTGGGGACGGCGGCCCGGATGGGCGAGCGCGGCCACATCCGCTGCGTCGGCGCGGTGAGCGACGCCTCGTGGGCGGCCGGGACCGAGGGCGTCACGGTGGTACACCTGAACCCGTGACGGAACATCCTGACCTGGCCGGACTCCAGCGCAGGCTCGCCGAGTTCGCCGCCGCGCGCAACTGGCAGCCCTACCACACGCCCAAGAACCTCGTGGCCGCCCTCAGCGTGGAGGCGTCCGAACTGGTCGAGATCTTCCAGTGGTTGACCCCGGAGGAGTCGGCCCGTGTGATGGCCGACCCCGGCACCGCGCACCGGGTCACGGACGAGGTCGCCGACGTGCTCGCCTATCTCCTCCAGCTCTGCGAGGTGCTCGGCATCGACCCGTTGTCCGCCCTGTCGGCCAAGATCGACCGCAACGAACAGCGCTTTCCGGCCCCCGGTACGGACGACACCCGCTGACGCAGCGCACGGCCCCAACTTCCGGACGGCAACGCTCCGTTATCACTCTGCGCAGTCGAACCTCCTGCCGAATCCGAATTGTTGTCCGCAGAATTCGGGCTACCTCTGGCTTTTCGCCCTAGTGGGTTTCACGCTGGGTAATGGATAAGGGAGTGCAGGCGGACGTGCGAAGACGCACGACGAGTGGGACGGGGGCAGTGCATGGATGCGGTGCGGCTCATTGTGACGAGCAGGCGGGCTCTGGCAGGAGGCGCCGACATACCCGAGATCATGGCCGAGGTGTGGCAGGCACAGGCCCTGGCCCAGGCGATCGGCAGTCGCCTCGCGGTGTCCGGCCCCCCGGAGCTGCGGGGCGAGGCACTGGGCCTGACCGAGCTGGCGGGCCGGGGCTGCGGCGTCCTCGACCCTCCCGAACTCGACCCGGGCGACCTGCGCGCCGCCCAGCTCACCGAGCTGGACGACGCCCGGCAGACCCTTCTCTTCCTCGGTGGGCTGCTCGGCGAGGTCGGCATCGCCCTGGTCGGCATGGCCAGTTCAGCGGCCGACGAGACGACCTACTGGCAGTGCATGGAGGCCATCGACGCCGCGGACGAGTCCCGGGACCGGGTCCTGGAGATGCTGCGCAAACTGGCGGCGCGGGAGGAGGTGTTACCGGAGGAGGCGAAGGACAGCCCGTCCGGCGTGTGAGGCGAACGGCAGGCGTGGCGGTCGCTTCGGGGAGATCCGGTCTTCGGGGAGATCCGGCCCGTCCGGCGTTCGAGGGCCGGGCCGTCCCGGGCCGAAGCGGGGGGCCGGGGCCGGCAGCCCCGGCGCGGTGCGTCAGGCCGGCTCGCTCTCTTCGGCCGGCGCCCGCTGCAGGTCCGCGTCCAGGGCCGACAGATCGGCGTTCAACGCCGCCATCAGCTCCTCCATCTGCTCCAGCAACCCCTTCGACTGACCGGCGGAGCCATCCCGGGAGGGAATGGGCTCTTCTGACATGACGGCCTCCTCGGCCCGACACGCGACGGCGACGACCGTCCGGCGCGGGTGCCGGACGGTCCGGCTCCGACGGGCCAACGATCACCACTGGGGCCGGTCACTGGCCCACGCCTCACCCGGCGCGCACATGGGACGATTTTCACCCGACCGGGGACGGCCGCGCCCGGCGCCACCGGTGAGGTTGACGGGGCAGGTGGCGTGCAGGATGGATGTATGGACCTTCGAATCTTCACCGAGCCCCAGCAAGGGGCGACGTACGACACCCTGCTCACCGTGGCGAAGGCCACCGAAGACCTCGGATTCGACGCGTTTTTCCGCAGCGACCACTACGTGCGGATGGGCAGCGCGGACGGCCTGCCCGGCCCCACGGACGCCTGGATCACCCTGGCCGGCCTGGCCCGCGAGACCAGGCGCATCCGCCTCGGCACCCTGATGACGGCCGCCACCTTCCGGCTGCCCGGCGTACTCGCCATCCAGGTGGCCCAGGTCGACCAGATGTCCGGCGGCCGCGTGGAACTCGGCCTGGGCGCGGGCTGGTTCGAGGAGGAGCACAAGGCGTACGGCATCCCGTTCCCGAAGGACAAGTTCGCCCGCCTCGAGGAGCAGCTGGAGATCGTCACCGGGCTGTGGGCGACCAAGCTCGGCGCGGCCTTCGACTTCCACGGCAGGTACTACGACCTCACCGACTCGCCCGCGCTGCCCAAGCCGGCCCAGGAGAAGATCCCGGTGCTCATCGGCGGGCACGGCGCGACCCGGACCCCGCGCCTCGCGGCCCGGTACGCCGACGAGTTCAACATCCCCTTCGCCTCCGTCGAGGACAGCGAGCGGCAGTTCGGCCGGGTGCGCGCCGCCGCGGAGGCGGCGGGCCGCAGGGCGGACGACCTGACGTACTCCAACGCGCTCGTGGTGTGCGTCGGCAGGGACGACCAGGAGGTCGCCCGGCGGGCCGCCGCGATCGGCCGCGAGGTGGACGAGCTGAAGGCCAACGGTCTGGCCGGTTCGCCCGCCGAGGTGGTCGACAAGATCGGCCGGTACGCCGGGATCGGCTCCCGGCGGATCTACCTCCAGATCCTCGACCTGGCCGACCTCGACCACCTGGAGCTGATCTCCGGTCAGGTCCAGTCGCAGCTGTCGTAACCCGCCCCGTGACGGCCCCTCCCGGCCCGAGGCCGGAGGGGGCCGTTGCCGACACGGTGGTCGCGGTGCCGGCCCCTGCCTCGATCGCGCCGGCCGCGGCGAGCCGGTACGCCGCCGAACGCCGGTCGGCGGCCTAGCCCTTCGAGTCCGGCTTCCAGTCCTGGGCGAGGTGCCCGAGCAGGACCTGGTCCAGGAACTCGCCCATCACCCAGGCCGAGGAGCGCAGCACGCCCTCGCGGACGAAGCCGTTGCGCTCGGCGGAGCGCAGCATCGCGGCGTTGTCCGACAGCGTCTCGATCTGCAGCCGGTGCAGGCCGCGCACGACGAAGCCGTAGTGACACAGCACCGCGACCACGTCGGTGCCGTAGCCCTTGCCGCGGCAGGCCGGCAGCAGTCCCAGCCCGATGTGCGCGCACCGGTTGTGGGTGTCGATGCCCCACAGTGTCGCGGTGCCGACCAGCGTGCCACCGTCCAGCTCCACCACGGAGAACGGGACGTGTCCCTGCTCCTTGTCGTCCACCACGAGCCGCGGATCCTTCGAGCCGGGCGTGATCGGCCGCCACGGCCCGCCCTCGGCCCGCGAGCCGTTGACCACGTCGTCGTAGAGCTCGGCCCGCAGGACCGGGATGTCGTCCTCGTGCCGGGCCCTGAGCCCGACCTTGTTCCCCTTCAGCATGCAGGCTTCCTATCCGACCGGACCGGCCGACGGCAATCGAATAGGAGGCAGGGGCGGTTGGGCCGGGACAGCGGGCCGATGGACTCAGTGCAGGCAGAGGCAGAACGGATGGCCGGCCGGGTCCGCGTAGATCCGCCAGTTGGCCTCCGGGCGGAGTTGGTCCGTACGCTCCAGCACGGTCGCGCCGAGGGAGAGCGCCCGCTTCTCCTCGCCGTCGAGGTCGTCCACGTCGAAGTCCAGGTGGAGCTGCTGCGGGCGCTCCTGGCCGGGCCACTCGGGCGCCCGGTAGCCCTCCACCCGCTGGCAGGCCAGCGGGATCCCCTCGAACCCGTGCACCTCGACCCAGTCGGAATCCCCCGGATCCGCGACCACCCGCCCGCCGAGCAGATCCGCGTAGAACTGTGCGAGCCGTACCGGATCGTCGCAGTCCAGCGCGACCGCCTGCAGCTTTCGAATCACTTCCGACACTCCTCGCTCTTCAGTCGCTTCCGCGACGTCCCTGGTACGGGAGGGTTCGTACCCGCCGCGGCGGCGGGCATGCACGCGTCTGCTCCGCCGGCGACGGGGGCCGGGCGGACTGCTGCCCGCCCGGCCCCCACCGTCCCTCACCTCACTCAGCCGCGCTGCGCGAAGCCGTAGTCGAGGATCTTCTTCGCGTCCTTGAACCGCTGGTCGGGCGACGTGTCCGCCAGCAAGGTGCCCACGACCGTCCTGCCGTTGCGGGTCGCCGCGAAGACCAGGCAGAACTTCGCCTCGGGGCCGGAGCCGGTCTTCACGCCGATCGCGCCCCGGTAGGTGTTCAGCAGCGTGTTCGAGTTCTTCCACGGCGCCATCGCGTGCGTTCCGCCACCGGGCCGGTACGACTTCATGTCGTCGTACACCTTGGTGCCGACGACCTTCTTGAACGTCTTGTTCTTCAACGCGACCCCGGCCAGCTTGGCCAGGTCACGGGCGGACGCGTGGTTCCTGCCGTTGGACACCCCGTCGAAGGAGTCGAAGTGGGTGTGCGTCAGGCCCAGTTCGCGCGCCTTGCCGTTCATCTTGGCGATGAACGACGTGGTCCGCTGGGCCGTCGTCGACCCCGAACCGTAGGTGTCGGCGAGCGCGTAGGCCGCGTCGCACCCGGACGGCAGCATGAGCCCGTAGAGCAGGTCCCCGACGCTCATGGAGTCGCCCAGGATCAGCTTGGCGCTGGAGTACCGCGCGTTCTGGGTCTTCGGATCGATGACGTAGTCCGTGTACTCCTTCTTGATCTTCACCTTGCGGCCGAGGTCCACGTGCCGCTGCGACAGCACCACGAGCGCCGTCATGATCTTCGTCGTGGAACCGGTCCGCAGCTCGGCGTCCGGCGCGCTCCCGAACAGCGTCTTGCCGGTGGCCGCGTTCATCGCGTACGCACCCTCGGCCGACACGGTGGGCGCCGGCGGAGCCGACGGAGCGGCCTGGGCGGGAGCGGCCGCGAGAGCCCCCGTGGAGAGCACGACGGCTGCCGCCGCCGCGATCGCGGCTCGTCTGCGCATGGGTACGCCTGAGTCGATGGTCATTGCCATCCCCGTTCTGTCAGTGGTCAGTTGACGAGCACTCACTTCACCAGGCCGGGTCTCCATGGGCCATGGCGAAGATCACAGGAAGAGGTGCGATGTGGTCACGGTGTGGACTCCCTGTGCCGGAACTGTGGGCTCCGTCACGGCGCGCATGATCCAGGCCTGATCGGATGACCGGGTGCGTAAAGTGCTCCCTCTCGCTGTCACCGGCCTGCTGGCCCTGTCGGCCTGTCAGTTCGCCGGCCAGGACGACCCCGCCGGCGACGCCCACCGTCTCAACACCATGCAGTCGTTCCCGCTCCACGCCTACCTGCCGGACCCGTCGTCGGACGGGGGCAGGGTCATCGGCAGGGCGCAGTGGATCCTCGCGAAGAAGTGCATGGTCCGGCTCGGCTTCTCCGCCTTCGCGGTGCTCGACACCAAGGCCGTCGAGTCGACCTACCCGGTCCGGCAGGGAAACCTCGCGAGCCGCAGCACGGCCGGTGACGACAGTCCTTATGGGGTCGACGACCCCGACCTGGCCGCCGAGCACGGTTACCACAACCGGAGTGAGGACCCGGAGAAGTCCACCCAGCCCCAGGAGTGGCCGGCGGACCAGTACGTCGCCCTCACCGGGATGTTCGACTCCGGCGACAGCCGCCGTGCCCACGGGAACCCCGTCCCCGAGGGCGGGTGTCTGGGGCAGGCGACGCGGCGGATCTACGGCCCTGCGCCCAAGACGACGAAGGTGGGCGGCCTGAAGCTCACCGGATACTTCTCGCTGCCCCTCGAACTCTGGTACGAGTCCCACAAGAAGGCGCGGAAGGACCCGGCCTGGAAGAAGGCCGACCGCGCGTGGTCGGCCTGCATGAAGGAGCAGGGCTTCCGCTACCCCGACCCGGACGAGGCGTCGACCGACACCGCCTGGTACCGGACCGGGAAGCCGTCGGGCAAGGAGAAGAAGACGGCGTCCGCGGACGCCCGGTGCAAGCTCGACACCGACTACATCGACACCGTTCACACCATCGAGTCACGCGCTCAGAAGAAGGTCATCGGCGAGCGCAAGCAGGACCTGGACGCCATGCGCGCGGCGAACGAGCGGGCCGTCGGCAACGCCCGGACGATCATCGAGAAGGCGTAGGACGGCGCCCGCCGGCGGCACCGGCGGGCGGCGGCGACGTTCTAAAACCGATGGTCTGGGCGGGCCGTACGCGGGAGACTCGGACGCGTGTTCCTGACGATATCCACGAGCGGCACCGCCGCCCAGCCCGCCACCGACCTCGGGTTCCTGCTGCACAAGCACCCCGACAAGGCGCAGAAGTTCTCGACCTCCTACGGCACCGCGCACGTCTTCTACCCGGAGGCGGACGCCGAGCGCTGCACGGCCGCGCTGTTGCTCGAGGTCGATACGGTCGCGCTGGTCCGGCGGGGCAAGGGCAAGGGCCGTGGCGGAGCACCCGACGCGGCACTCGCCCAGTACGTCAACGACCGCCCCTACGCGGCCTCCTCGCTGCTCGCGGTCGCACTGAGCGGCGTGTTCTCGAGCGCCCTGCGTGGTGTGTGCAACGCCCGCCCCGAGCGGGCCGCCGAGCCCCTGCCGCTGCGCATCGAGGTGCCCGCGCTGCCCGCCCGGGGCGGCCCCGACCTCGTACGAGGGCTCTTCGAACCGCTCGGCTGGGCGGTGACGGCCGAGCCCGTCGCCCTCGACACCGAGTTCCCGGAGTGGGGCGATTCGCGCTACGTCCGCCTCGTCCTGGAATCGGAGAAGCTGACCCTCGCCGAGGCACTGCGCCACCTGTACGTGCTGCTGCCCGTCCTCGACGACGCCAAGCACTACTGGGTCTCCTCCGACGAGGTCGACAAGCTGCTGCGGGCCGGCGAGGGCTGGCTGCCCGCGCACCCGGAGCAGAAGCTGATCACCAGCCGGTACCTGTCCCGTCGCTGGTCGCTGACCCGGCAGGCGATGGAGCGGCTGGAGCTGGTGCGCCTGGCCGAGGCCGACGACAGCGAGGTCGAGTCGATCGACAATGCCGTGGCGCAGGAGGCGGAGGCCGAGGAGAAGCCGACGCCGCTCGCCGTACAGCGGCGGGCGGCGATCCTCGCCGCCCTGCACGCGTCCGGCGCTGCCCGGGTCCTCGACCTGGGCTGCGGGCAGGGCCAGTTGGTGCAGGACCTGCTCAAGGACGTGCGGTTCAGCGAGGTCGTCGGCGTCGACGTGTCCGTGCGGGCCCTCACCATCGCCTCGCGGCGGCTGAAGCTCGACCGGCTGGGGGAGCGCCAGGCGGCCCGCGTCAAGCTCTTCCAGGGCTCTCTCGCCTACACCGACAACCGGCTCAAGGGTTACGACGCCGCCGTGCTCAGCGAGGTGATCGAGCACCTCGACCTGCCCCGGCTGCCCGCCCTGGAGTACACCGTGTTCGGACACGCGCGCCCGCGCACGGTCCTCGTGACCACCCCGAACGTCGAGTACAACGTCCGTTGGGAGACCCTGCCCGCCGGACACGTCCGGCATGGCGACCACCGCTTCGAGTGGACCCGCGAGGAGTTCCGCACCTGGGCGGAGGCCGTGGCCGAACGCCACGGCTACGAGGTCCGGTTCGAGCCCGTCGGGCCGGACGACCCCGAGGTGGGGCCGCCCACCCAGATGGCCGTGTTCCACCGCGACGAGATCCACAACGACACTCCGAAGGAGGCGAAGGCAGCATGACCGAGACGCAGAAGAAGGGACGGGCCCTCCCCGTCACCGACCTCTCCCTCGTCGTCCTCGTCGGCGCCTCCGGCTCGGGCAAGTCCACCTTCGCCCGCCGGCACTTCAAGCCGACCGAGGTGATCTCCTCCGACTTCTGCCGTGGTCTCGTCGCCGACGACGAGAACGACCAGAGCGCGAGCGGGGACGCCTTCGACGTCCTGCACTACATCGCCGGCAAGCGGCTGGCGGCAGGCCGCCGTACCGTCGTCGACGCCACCAGCGTGCAGCAGGACAGCAGGCGCCAGCTCGTCGAACTGGCCAAGAAGTACGACGTGCTGCCCATCGCCATCGTGCTGGACGTGCCCGAGGAGGTGTGCGCGGAGCGCAACGCGGCCCGCACCGACCGCGCCGACATGCCCCGCCGGGTCATCCAGCGGCACATCCGCGAACTCCGCCGCTCCCTCAGGCACCTGGAACGCGAGGGCTTCCGCAAGGTGCACGTTCTGCGCGGGGTCGAGGAGATCGACGGCGCCACCCTCGTCACGGAGAAGCGCTTCAACGACCTGACCCACCTCACCGGCCCCTTCGACATCATCGGCGACATCCACGGTTGTGCTTCCGAACTGGAGTCCCTGCTGGCCCGGTTGGGCTATGCCGACGGAGTGCACCCGGACGGCCGTACCGCCGTCTTCGTCGGCGACCTGGTCGACCGCGGCCCGGACAGCCCCGGCGTGCTGCGCCGGGTGATGTCGATGGTCGGGTCCGGGAACGCGCTGTGCGTGCCCGGCAACCACGAGAACAAGTACGGCCGTTACCTCAAGGGCCGCAAGGTCCAGCACACCCACGGGCTCGCCGAGACCATCGCGCAGATGGAGGGCGAGAGCGAGGAGTTCAAGGCTGAGGTCCGCCGCTTCCTCGAGGGACTGGTCAGCCACTACGTGCTCGACGGCGGCAAGCTGGTCGTCTGCCACGCGGGCCTGCCCGAGAAGTATCACGGCCGCACCTCCGGCCGGGTGCGCTCGCACGCCCTGTACGGCGACACCACCGGCGAGACCGACGAGTTCGGGCTGCCCGTGCGCTACCCGTGGGCGGAGGACTACCGGGGCCGCGCGGCCGTGGTCTACGGGCACACACCGGTACCGGAGGCCACCTGGCTGAACAACACCATCTGCCTGGACACCGGCGCCGTCTTCGGCGGCAAGCTGACCGCGCTGCGCTGGCCGGAGCGCGAGCTGGTGGACGTACCGGCGGAGCGGGTCTGGTACGAGCCGACGAGGCCGCTGCGCGCCGAGGCGCCGGGCGGGCGCGAGGGGCGGCCGCTGGACCTGGCGGACGTGCACGGCCGCAGGGCCGTGGAGACCCGGTACGCGGGCCGGGTCGCGATCCGCGAGGAGAACGCGGCCGCGGCCCTGGAGGTCATGAGCCGATTCGCGGTCGACCCGCGCCTGCTGCCGTACCTGCCGCCGACGATGGCTCCGACGGCGACCTCGCACGAGGAAGGCTTTCTGGAGCACCCGGTGGAGGCCTTCGCGCAGTACGCGGCGGACGGGGTCGCGCGGGTCGTGTGCGAGGAGAAGCACATGGGCTCGCGGGCGGTGGCCCTGGTGTGCCGGGACGCGGACGCGGCACGCGAGCGGTTCGGGGTTGGGGGTACCTCCCGCTCGAGCGAAGCCGAGAGTGGGGGAGGGCCCACGGGGTCCCTGTACACGCGAACCGGGCGGCCGTTCTTCGCCGACGAGCAGGTGACCGAGGAGATCCTCGGCCGGCTGCGCTCGGCCGTCGCGGACGCGGGCCTGTGGGAGGAACTCGACACGGACTGGCTGCTGCTGGACGCCGAGCTGATGCCGTGGTCGCTGAAGGCCTCGGGTCTGCTGCGCAGTCAGTACGCGGCCGTGGGCGCCGCCTCCGGAGCGGTGTTCCCGGGTGCGCTCGCCGCACTGGAGGCCGCCGCGGGCCGTGGCACCGATGTCGGCGGACTGCTGGACCGGCAGCGTGACCGCGCCGCGGACGCGGCCGCGTTCACCGACGCCTACCGCCGTTACTGCTGGACGACCGACGGCCTGGACGGGGTCCACCTCGCCCCCTTCCAGATCCTGGCCGTCCGCGGCCGCAGCCTGGCCGCGCTGCCGCACGACGAGCAGCTGGCCCTGATCGACCGGCTGGTGGAGCACGACGGCACCGGACTGCTGCAGACCACGCGGCGGCTGTACGTCGACACGGGCGACCCCGAGTCGGTGCGCGCCGGCGTCGACTGGTGGCTGGAGATGACCGGCCGGGGCGGCGAGGGCATGGTCGTCAAGCCGGTCGGGGCGGTGGTCCGCAGCCCGGAGGGCCGGCTGGTCCAGCCCGGCATCAAGTGCCGGGGCCGTGAGTACCTGCGGATCATCTACGGCCCCGAGTACACCCGGCCGGACAACCTCGCCAAGCTGCGGCAGCGGTTCCTGAACCACAAGCGGTCGCTGGCGATCCGTGAGTACGCCCTCGGCCTGGAGGCTCTGGACCGGCTCGCGGACGGGGAGCCGCTGTGGCGGGTGCACGAGGCGGTGTTCGGGGTGCTGGCCCTGGAGTCGGAGCCGGTCGACCCCCGGCTGTGAACCGGTCCGCCGGTCCGTGAACTAGCCCGCCAGCCGCAGCCGCTGCCCGCACACCCCGACCCGGACCGTCTGCCCCCAGGTGAGCTGGAGCGCGTCGGACTCGATGCCGTCGCCGAAGGCGATGAGCCGGTCGGACTCCACGGTGAGTGTCAGGGACGCCGAGGCCGCGAGTTCGCCCGCCACCAGGGTCGTACCGGTGGCGGGCGAGGGCCAGGCCTCCCGGACGAACCACACCAGCCGGTCCTCGGTGGGGGAGGGCAGCGGGAGCCGGCTGGTCCGCTCCTGCCACACCGAACGCAGCCAGCCGGTGGCGCCGGTGCCGGTCCCGACCAGCACCCCGGAGGAGGCCTGGGCCTCGACGGCACCCCCGTCGTCGTCGAGGCCCAGGCGGTAACGGGCGGTCTGGTGGCCCGGTGTGCCGAGGTAGATCTCGTTGAGCGCCACCAGCCGCTGGGTGTCGTCGGCGACGGCCTCGACCATGGTGAGTTCGTCCACCGTGGCCGTCGCCGCCGCCGGCAGGAGCTTCGCCGCGTCCTGCGGGCGGTGCCGTACCAGCACCCCGGGGTTGCGGCCCGGGTCGGTGTCGATGCCGATCACCGGCTGGCCCGTCAGGTACTTGGCGGCATTGGCCACCAGCCCGTCCTGGCCGACCACCACGACCACGTCCTCCGGCGCGAACAGGAACCGGTCCAGGTCGGTCCGCTCCACCTGTGCCTGGCGCCAGGTCAGCGGCACGGCCGAGGTCACCTCGGCCAGGGCGCCGCGGGCCCGGCGGTGGCGTTCGGCGACCTCCTCGATGTCCCGGCCCCGGGAGGCGAGGAAGAAGGCGGCCTGGCCGTGCGTGCCGTGCCGGGCCACCAACTCCTCGTACTCCGTGGTGCGATGGACCAGCACGGCGCGCGGCGCGAGGCTCACCGCGCCGCCTCGGACGGGCCGCCGCCCAGCTTCGCGAGCAGTCCGGTCAGCACGTCCGGGGAGACCGTCACGCTGTCGATCCGCGGCAGGTTCTCGGCCAGCCGGGTCGCGGTGAGCGCCTGCAGGGTCGCCGTCCCGTCGACGCCGGCCTCCGCGTGCACCCGCAGCCAGGCCGCCTGGGCCTGCGCCCGGGCCTCGCCGACCTCGCGCGCGCCCTCGGCCTCCGCGCGGGCGGCCCGCTCGGCCCGCGCGGCCTCGGCCTCGGCGAGCTGCAGGGTCCGCGCCGCCTCCGCCTCGGTGAGCTTCAGCGTCCGGGCCGCCTCGGCCTCGGCGAGCTTGACCGACCGCGCGGCCTCCGCCTCCGCCAGCTTCACCGACCGCGCCGCCTCCGCCTGGGCGCGCACCGCGTCCGCGGCCGCCTGCTCCTCGGCCTCGCGGCGCGCGTTGGTGCCCCGCTGCTCGACCAACTGCTCCTCGCGGCGGGCGAGTTCGATCCGGCTGGCCAGTTCGTTCTCGGCGATGGTCCGCTCCCGCTCGACCGCGACGGCCCGCCGCTCGTAGGTCGCGCGGTCGGCCTCCTGCTGGATCTGTTCCCGGGCCGGGGTGCGCAGCGCCCGCTCCACCTCCGGTTCCGGCCGCAGTGCCATCACGCGTACGGCCACGACCTCGATGCCGGTGGCGGGCAGCCGCGGTTCGGCGCCGAGGCCCGCTGCGACCCGCTCGCGCACCGCCGCGACACCGTCGACCAGCGCCGCCGAGAGCGGCGTGCGGGCGAGGACGTCCAGTGCGTGCTGCTGGGCCGTCTCGGTGAGCAGGGTGCCCAGCTGTTCCAGCGGGGTGCCGCGGAAGGCGCCGGTGTCGGGGTCGATCGAGAAGTCCAGGCGGGCGGCGGCGACGGCCGGGTCGGCGATCCGGTAGGTGACCGTCGCCTGCACCGCGACGTCCTGGAAGTCGGAGGTGCGGGCGTGGAAGGTCATCGTCAGTTCCCGGTCGTCCACCGGCACCTCGGACAGCGCTGCGGTCAGCGGACGGAACCAGAAGCTGAGCCCGGGGCCGTCGTGCACCAGCGTGCCGGAGCGGTGGTGCCGGATGTGCGCCGTGGGCGCGCCGCGCAGATGGCGCCAGCCCAGGCGCCGGGTGATGTCGGCCATGAGTCCCCCTCGTTTTTCGTCATGGCGACGATAATCATCCCCTCCGATTCTCGTCAAGGGGACGAAAACAGGAAGAGGCGGAAACAGCCAAGAAGCGCGTGAAGACGGGCAGCAATGGCCAGGATGGTGGCATGGCATACCACGTCGACTCCGAGGCCGGGCGACTTCGCCGCGTGATCCTGCACCGGCCCGACCTGGAGCTCAAAAGGCTCACCCCCAGCAACAAGGACGCCCTGCTGTTCGACGACGTGCTGTGGGTGCGCCGGGCGCGCGCCGAGCACGACGGGTTCGCCGACGTCCTGCGCGACCGCGGGGTCGCCGTCCATCTCTTCGGTGACCTGCTCGCTGAGGTCCTGGAGGTGCCGGCCGCGCGGACGCTCGTCCTCGACCGGGTCTTCGACGAGAAGGAGTACGGCCCGCTGGCCACCGACCACCTCCGGGCGGCCTTCGAGACCCTGCCCGCGCGCGAGCTGACCGAGGCCCTCGTCGGCGGGATGACCAAGCGGGAGTTCCTGGCGGCGCACGAGGAGCCGACCTCCGTGCGGTTCCATGTCATGGACCTCGACGACTTCCTGCTCAGACCCCTGCCCAACCACCTCTTCACCCGTGACACCTCCGCCTGGATCTACGACGGCGTCTCCATCAACGCCATGCGCTGGCCGGCGCGGCAGCGCGAGACCGTGCACTTCGAGGCGATCTACCGGCACCACCCGCTCTTCCGGGACGAGCTGTTCCACATCTGGTCCGAGGGGCAGGCCGACTACCCGTCCACCATCGAGGGCGGTGACGTCCTGGTCATCGGCAACGGCGCGGTCCTCATCGGCATGAGCGAGCGCACCACCCCGCAGGCCGTCGAGATGCTCGCGCACAAGCTGTTCGCCGCGGGGTCCGCGCGGACGATCGTCGCGCTCGACATGCCCAAGAAGCGCGCCCTGATGCACCTCGACACCGTGATGACCATGGTCGACGGCGATGTCTTCACCCAGTACGCGGGCCTCGGCATGCTCCGCTCCTACACCATCGAGCCGGGCGCCGCCGACAAGGAGCTCAAGGTCACCGACCATCCGCCGGAGCACATGCACCGCGCGATCGCCGCCGCCCTCGGGCTCAGCGAGATCCGCGTCCTGACCGCCACCCAGGACGTCCACGCGGCCGAGCGCGAGCAGTGGGACGACGGCTGCAACGTGCTCGCCGTCGAGCCCGGTGTCGTCGTCGCCTACGAGCGCAACGTCACCACGAACACCCATCTGCGCAAGCAGGGCATCGAGGTGATCGAGATCCCGGGCAGCGAGCTGGGGCGGGGCAGGGGCGGCCCGCGCTGTATGAGCTGTCCCGTCGAGCGCGAGGCGGTGTGACCGGGCCGGTGTGACGAAGTGGGCTGTATATAAATGCTGACGGTCGTATAGAATTCCAAAAGTCCGTGCACCCGTATCCCTGGAGCGCCCCCATGGCGACAGTCCCGACCGCCCTCGCCGGCCGCCACTTCCTCAAGGAACTGGACTTCACCGAGGAGGAGTTCCGTGGTCTGGTCGAGCTGGCCGCCGAGCTGAAGGCCGCCAAGAAGGCGGGGGCCGAGACGCAGTATCTGCGCGGCAGGAACATCGCACTGATCTTCGAGAAGACCTCGACGCGCACCCGCTGCGCGTTCGAGGTCGCCGCCGCGGACCAGGGCGCCCACACCACCTACCTCGACCCGTCCGGCTCGCAGATCGGGCACAAGGAGTCCGTGAAGGACACCGCCCGCGTCCTCGGCCGGATGTTCGACGCCATCGAGTACCGCGGACACGGACAGGGCGTGCTCGAGGAGCTGGCCACCTACGCCGAGGTCCCCGTCTACAACGGCCTCACCGACGAGTGGCACCCCACCCAGATGCTCGCCGACGTGCTCACGATGACCGAGCACAGCGACAAGCCGCTGGCCGAGATCGCCTTCGCCTACCTCGGCGACGCACGGTACAACATGGGCAACTCCTACCTGGTCACCGGCGCCCTGCTCGGCATGGACGTCCGCATCGTCGCGCCCAAGCTGCTGTGGCCGGACGAGACGATCGTCCAGGTGGCCCGGCAGCTCGCCGCCGCCTCCGGCGCCCGGATCACCCTCACCGACGACGTGAAGGACGGCGTGCGCGGCACCGACTTCATCGCCACCGACGTCTGGGTGTCCATGGGCGAGCCCAAGGAGGTCTGGGACGAGCGCATCGCGTTGCTCGGCCCGTACGCCGTGACCATGGACGTGCTCCGCGCCACCGGCAACGACCAGGTGAAGTTCCTGCACTGCCTGCCGGCCTTCCACGACCTCGGCACGGCAGTCGGCCGTGAGATCCACGAACGGCACGGACTGACCGAGCTGGAGGTCACCGACGAGGTGTTCGAGTCCGAGCACTCCGTCGTCTTCGACGAGGCGGAGAACCGGATGCACACGATCAAGGCGGTCCTCGTGGCCACCCTGGCCGGCGCGTCACACAGCCTTGCCTGACCCACCTCACCAGGCCTTATCCTGACCGGCGGCCCGGCACCACCCCTGCCGCGGCCGCCGCAGCGGTCGACCTGTGATCGCGCCCGCACCACCAGAAACGAGCTCCACCCGCATGCCCGCTCCCCGCATCAAGTCCCCCGGCGCGCTCATAGCCGAATCCGGCGCCGACCGTGAAGGCCACGGCCTCCAGCGCACGATGGGCCTCTTCCAGCTCATCTGCTTCGGCGTCGGCGCCATCGTCGGCACCGGCATCTTCGTCGGTCTCTCCGACTCCGTCGCCCAGGCCGGCCCCGCCGTGGTCGTCTCCTTCGTCCTCGCCGCGGTCACCTGCATCTTCACGGCGCTCTCCTTCGCCGAGCTGGGCGGCGCCATCCCGGTCTCCGGCTCCTCGTACTCCTTCGCGTACGCGGGCCTCGGCGAGTCCACCGCCTTCCTGGTCGGCTGGTGCCTGCTGCTGGAGTACGGCATCTCCATCTCGGCGGTCGCCGTCGGCTGGAGCCAGTACGTCAACGAACTGCTGCACAGCCTCACCGGCTGGCAGCTGCCCGCCGCCCTGTCGGCCGGTCCGGGCGACGGCGGCATCGTGAACCTCCCCGCCGTGATCGTCATAGCCATGGCTTCGATGCTCCTGGTCCGCGGGGTGCGCGAGAGCGCCCGGGCCACCGCCGCCATGGCAGCCGTGAAGCTCGTCATCCTCCTGGCCTTCTGCGCCATCGGCTACAGCGCCTTCAAGGACGGCAACCTCACCCCGTTCTCCCCGGCCGGCCTCGGCGGCATCGGCGCGGGCACCACCGCCGCCTTCTTCTCCTACATCGGCTTCGACGCGATCACCACGGCCGGCGAGGAGGCGAAGAACCCCCGCCGGGACATCCCGATCGCGATCCTGGTCTGCATGGGCCTGGTCACCCTGCTCTACTGCGCGGTCGCACTCGCCGCGATCGGCGCCATCGGCGGCGACCAGGTCGCCGGCCGCCCCGCCGCGCTGTCCTACGTCGTCAACCAGGTCACCGGCTCCACCGTCGGCGGCGGTGTCGTCGCCTTCGGCGCGGTCGTCGCCATCGCCTCCGTCGTCCTCGCCGTGATGTACGGCCAGACCCGCATCCTGATGTCGATGTCCCGGGACGGCCTGATCCCGCGGGTCTTCGAGAAGGTGTCGCCGCGCACCTCCACCCCGGTGGCCGGCACCCTGATCGTCGCGATCGTCTTCGCGGTCCCGGCGGCCTTCGCCTCGCTCGACGCCGTGATGAACCTGTGCACCATCGGCACGCTCGCCATCATGGCCGTCGTCAACATCGCCGTGATCGCCCTGCGCCGCCGCGAGCCGGGCCTCGCCCGCAGCTTCCGGGTGCCGCTCTACCCCGTCGGCCCGCTGCTCGGCGTCGGCTTCTGCCTGTACCTGATGTACGAGACCGGCTGGCAGACCTGGATCCAGTTCGCGGTGTTCCTCGCGGTCGGGCTGCTCGTCTACGTCGCCTACGGGCGCCGGCACTCCACGCTGGCCCGGCCGGCCGACGAGGTCACGCCGGACGCCGCTGACCCGGAACTACAGGCAGTCTGAACCACACCGCCTTGCCCGACGGGGTCGGGCGGTGACCGCAGGACGAACTGAGGGCGCGGATCAGCAGCAGACCGCGCCCTCCCTCCTGCCAGGGGTCGGGCTCCTCGATCACCGGACGCGTGAGATGCCCGGGCGGCGCCGGGTCGGGGTCGTGCACCTCGACCTGACAGCCGCTCGGCAGCAGCTCGACGACCAGCTCTATCGGGCCGCGCCCGTCGGTGTGCTCCACCGCGTTGGCGACCAGTTCGGCCGTGAGCAGCTCGGCGGTGTCGGGATCGGCCGCGTGCTCCACCTCGGTGAGGGCCGTACGGACCAGGGCACGCGCCACGGGCACCGCGGCTGCGGTGTGCGGCAGCGCGATGCGCCAGGAAGCCGGTTCGGTGGGGCGTTCGTACAAGGCGAGTCCGTTCATGGAGCAGGCTGTCCTGCTTTCAACCGTAGGAATGGTACGGGCCCGGCCACAGAGACCGTCGTCGGGCACCGCTCGGGACCATCGGCCCCGGTACCGGGCGGCTTACCCCGCTGAACGCCCTGCCTCGCCCGGCTGTGCCCACTGTTACGACGCTGTGGACGATCGGTGACGCGCGTGACGGGACCGGGCCGTCCCAGGGTCACGCTGTCGCGCCCTCGTGACGACAGTCACAAAGACGTGTTAACTTCGTCGGGTAGCGCCGCGTGAGGCACCGCCCCCCTAGGAGGCCGCACGTCATGAGTCCTTTCACCGGCTCCGCCGCCCGCACCTCGGACTGGGAGCATCTGCGGCTCCAGCTGACCGACGGGGTCGCCACCGTCACCCTCGCCCGCCCCGACAAGCTCAACGCCCTCACCTTCGGCGCCTACGCCGACCTGCGTGATCTGCTCGCCGAGCTGAGCCGGGAGCGGTCGGTCCGTGCCCTCGTCCTGGCCGGCGAGGGGCGTGGCTTCTGCTCCGGCGGCGACGTCGACGAGATCATCGGCGCCACCCTCTCCATGGACACCGCCCAGCTGCTCGACTTCAACCGGATGACCGGGCAGGTGGTCCGGGCGATCCGCGAATGCCCGTTCCCGGTGATCGCCGCCGTGCACGGCGTGGCCGCCGGCGCGGGCGCGGTCCTGGCCCTCGCCGCCGACTTCCGCATCGCGGACCCCTCGGCCCGCTTCGCCTTCCTCTTCACCCGCGTCGGCCTCTCCGGCGGCGACATGGGCGCGGCCTACCTGCTGCCCCGCGTCGTCGGCCTCGGCCACGCGACCCGCCTGCTGATGCTGGGCGAGCCCGTACGCGCCCCCGAGGCGGAGCGGATCGGCCTGATCAGCGAACTGACCGAGGAGGGCGCCACGGACGAGGCGGCCCACACGCTGGCCCGCCGCCTCGCCGACGGCCCCGCCCTGGCCCACGCCCAGACGAAGGCCCTGCTCACCGCCGAGCTGGACATGCCGCTGGCGGCATCGATCGAACTGGACGCCTCGACCCAGGCCCTCCTGATGACCGGCGAGGACTACGCGGAATTCCACGCGTCGTTCACGGAAAAGCGCCCGCCGAAGTGGCAGGGACGGTAGCCATGGAAGCCGACGCCAGGAACGAAGGGGAGCGGGGAACTGCGCGAGCAACCACACACGACCTGCACTCGCCGACGACGACCAGCCACCCTCTGCGCGTGGCGATCATCGGCGGCGGCCCCGGTGGCTTGTACGCAGCTGCGCTGCTGAAACGGCTGGACCCGGCGAGGGAAATCACCGTCTGGGAACGCAACGCCCCCGACGAGACCTTCGGCTTCGGCGTGGTCCTCTCCGACGAAACCCTGGGCGGCATCGAACACGCCGACCCGGTGGTCTACACGGCCCTGCAGAGCAGCTTCACCCGCTGGGACGACATCGACATCGTCCACCGAGGCACCCGCCAGACCTCCGGAGGACACGGCTTCGCGGCACTGGGCAGGAAACGCCTCCTCGAAATCCTGCACGACCGCTGCCGCACCCTCGGCGTGGACATCCGCTTCCGCACCGAGGCCCCCGGCCCCGACCAGCTCTCGGCGACCCACGACCTCCTCGTCGCAGCCGACGGAGTCAACAGCACCACCCGCCAGACCTACGCCCATGCGTTCCGCCCCCGGGTGACCGAACACCACTGCCGTTACATCTGGCTCGCCGCGGACTTCCCCTTCGACGCCTTCCGCTTCGAGATCGCCGAGACCGAGCACGGCGTGATGCAGCTGCACGGCTACCCCTACGCGGCCGGCGCCTCCACCGTGATCGTCGAGATGCGCGAGGAGGTCTGGCGGGCGGGGGGATTCGACGAGGCCACCCCGCAGGAGTCCGTCGAGCGCTGCGCCAAGATCTTCGCCGACGCGCTCGGCGGCAGGCCGCTGCGCTCCAACAACTCCGCCTGGACCACCTTCCGCACGGTGGTCAACGACCGCTGGTCGCACGGCAACGTCGTCCTCCTCGGGGACGCGGCCCACACCGCCCACTTCTCCATCGGCTCCGGCACCAAGCTCGCGGTGGAGGACGCGCTGGCCCTCGCGGCCTGCCTGGAGGAACAGCCCGACGTGCCACGGGCGCTCGCGGCCTACGAGGAGGAGCGCAAGCCCGTCGTCGCCTCCACCCAGCGCGCCGCCCGGGCGAGCCTGGAGTGGTTCGAGGACGTGCGGCGCCATCTCGACCAGCCGCCCCGCCAGTTCGCCTTCAACCTCCTCACCCGCAGCCGCCGCGTCACCCACGACAACCTGCGGCTGCGCGACGCCCGCTTCACCGAGTCCGTCGAGCGCGAGTTCGGGTGCCCGTCCGGCACACCCCCGATGTTCACCCCGTTCCGGCTGCGCGGTCTGACCCTGCGCAACCGGGTCGTCGTGTCCCCGATGGACATGTACTCCGCGGTCGACGGCGTCCCCGGCGACTTCCACCTGGTCCACCTCGGCGCCCGTGCCCTCGGCGGGGCCGGTCTGGTGATGACCGAGATGGTGTGCGTCAGCGAGGAGGGCCGGATCACCCCGGGCTGCACCGGCCTCTACACCGGCCGCCAGGCGGAGGCCTGGAAGCGGATCACCGACTTCGTGCACGCCCAGGCACCGGGAACGGCGATCGGGGTGCAGCTCGGGCACTCCGGCCGCAAGGGCTCGACGAAGCTGATGTGGGAGGGCATGGACGAGCCGCTGCCCGACGGAAACTGGCCGCTGACGGCCGCCTCCCCGCTGCCGTACAAGCCGGGCAGCCAGACCCCGCGCGAGCTCTCCCGGGCGCAGCTCACCGACATCCGCGAGCAGTTCGCCGCATCCGCCTGGCGGGCCGCCCGCGCCGGCTTCGACCTGCTCGAACTGCACTGCGCGCACGGCTACCTGCTCTCCGGCTTCCTCTCCCCGCTCACCAACCGGCGCACCGACGGCTACGGCGGCTCGCTGGAGAAGCGCCTGAGGTTCCCGCTGGAGGTGTTCGACGCCGTACGCGCGGTGTGGCCGGAAGAGAAGCCTCTGACCGTCCGCATCTCGGCCACGGACTGGGCCGACGGCGGTACCACCGACGAGGACGCGGTCGAGATCGCCCGGGCCTTCGCCGCGCGCGGCGCCGACGCGATCGACGTGTCGACGGGGCAGGTGGTGGCCGAGGAGCGCCCGGAGTACGGGCGGTCGTACCAGACGCCGTTCGCCGACCGCATCCGGCACGAGGCCGGTGTCCCGGTGATCGCGGTCGGCGCGATCTCCTCCTGGGACGACGTGAACTCCCTGATCCTGGCCGGGCGTACGGACCTGTGCGCGCTGGCCCGGCCGCACCTGTACGACCCGCACTGGACCCTGCACGCGGCCGCCGAGCAGGGCTACGAGGGTCCCGGCGTCGCCTGGCCCGCGCCCTACCGGGCGGGCAGCCGCCGTCCCCAGACCGGCCGCACGGACGCCCCCAAGCCGCGCCTGTCGCTCAGTACGGTCACACGCCTTCCACGCGATTCGCACGGTTCCTGAACCGGCCTGTTATCGACGGCTGCCTAGGTTCTTTCGAGTCATTCGGAAGAATCACAGGGATCGAGACTGAGATGACTGACACCAGGCCGTTGCCCGAGCCACCCGGATACGGCTACGGCCCCTCTCCGGACCAGGGCCCGCCGTACCCGGGACCCGCGATGCAGCCCGCCGCGCCCGCCCGGCAGCGCCGCCCGGACGGTTCGGGCACCCGGCGCACCGCGCTGGTCATCCACACGATCGCCGACGTCGCTGCGGCGTTCCTGGGACTGTGGATCCTGCTGTACCTGCTGGAGGCCAATCACGCGAACGTCTTCGTGGGGTTCGTCGAGGACGTGGCCGACTCGCTGGCCTGGTGGTCGCAGGACATCTTCACCATGGACACGGAGAGCCTCCGGGTCCTGCTCGACTACGGTCTGCCCGCGGTGATCTACCTCGCGGTCGGGCACGGCATCGCGATGCGGCTGCGCCGGTTCTGAGCCACCGGTCACTTCCTCCGAACCGCCGGCCGTTCACCCCGCCCTCACGAACTCCGCCCCGGCGTCCCGCAGCCGCTCGTGCAACCCCCGGAACACCTCCGCGGAGCGGACGCCCGGCCAGTCGGTCGGGAGGAGGTGGGTGGGGAGGCCGGGGTCGGTGTAGGGGAGGTGGCGCCAGGAGTCGAGGGCCAGGAGGTAGTCGTGGTAAGCCGCCTCGGGCGGGGTGTCCGTGCGGTGCTCCCAGGCGCGCAGGACGGGGGCGTGGGCGTCCAGGAAGCGCTCGTGTTCCTTGGCGATCGCCGCGAGGTCCCACCAGCGGGTGACGGCCTCGGGGGTGGGCGCGAAGCCGAGGTGCTCGCCGCGGAAGAAGTCGACGTACGGGTCGAGGCGGAGCCGGCGCAGGGTGTGCCGCGTCTCCTCGTACAGGCGGGCGGGGGCGATCCACACCCCGGGGGCCGCCGTGCCGAAGCCCAGGCCGGCCAGCCGCGAGCGCAGGACGTGCCGCTTCTGCCGCTCCGACTCGGGGACGGAGAAGACCGCCAGGACCCAGCCCTCGTCCTCGGGGGGCGCGGTCGCGTAGATGCGGCGGTCGCCGTCCTCCAGCAGTTGGCGCGCCTCCGCGGACAGCTCGTACCCCGCCGTGCCGGCCTCCGTGCGGGCCGGCACCAGCAGACCGCGGCGCTTGAGCCGGGACACCGAGGAGCGCACGGAGGGGGCGTCCACCCCGACCGCGGCCAGGAGCCGGATCAGCTCGGCGACGGGCAGGGGGCCTGGCATGAAGCGGCCGTACGCGCCGTAGAGCGTGACGATGAGGGACCTGGGGGCGTGCTGCTCGGACACGTTGATCATTTTAAGTCTTCGGCATCAGTGCCGGTCACCTTCGGTGCGTAGCCGGAACCGCTGCAGCTTGCCGGTGGCCGTGCGGGGCAGCGCGTCGAGGAAGACGAACTCGCGCGGGCATTTGTAGGGCGCCAGTTCGGACTTGAGGAAGGTGCGGAGGGCCTCCGGGTCCGGCCGCACGCCGTCCCGCAGCACCGTGAAGGCGACGACCACCTGGCCGCGCGCCTCGTCGGGGCGGCCGACGACCGCCGTCTCGACCACGTCCGGATGGCGCAGCAGTGCGTCCTCCACCTCCGGTCCGGCGATGTTGTACCCGGCGGAGATGATCATGTCGTCGGCGCGGGCCACGTAGCTGAAGTAGCCGTCGCTCCCGCGGACGTAGGTGTCGCCGGTGACGTTCCAGCCGCCGCGTACGTACTCCCGCTGCCGCGGGTCGGAGAGGTAGCGGCAGCCGACCGGGCCACGGACCGCGAGCAGGCCCGGCTCGCCGTCGGGCACCGGCTTCCCGTCGGCGTCCTGGACGCGTGCCTGCCAGCCCGGCACCGGGACGCCCGTCGTGCCGGGCCGGATCCGCTCGTCGGCCGCGGAGATGAAGATGTGCAGCAGCTCGGTGGCGCCGATGCCGTTGATGATGCGCAGCCCGGTGCGCTCCTGCCAGGCGCGCCAGGTGGCCGCCGGCAGGTTCTCGCCGGCCGACACACAGCGCCGCAGGGACGAGGTGTCGTACCCGGCCAGGTCGTCGAGCATCGCCCGGTAGGCGGTCGGCGCGGTGAACAGGACCGAGACCCGGTGCTCGGTGATCGCGGGCAGCAGCTGGCGGGGGCCCGCCTGCTCGAGGAGCAGGGAGCTGGCGCCGGCCCGCATCGGGAAGATCACCAGTCCGCCCAGGCCGAAGGTGAAGCCGAGCGGGGGACTGCCGGTGAAGACATCGTCCGCGTGGGGGCGCAGCACATGTCTGGAGAAGGTGTCGGCTATGGCCAGCACATCCCGGTGGAAGTGCATGCACCCTTTCGGGCGACCCGTGGTGCCTGAGGTGAACGCGATCAGGGCCACGTCGTCGGAGGCGGTGTCGACCGCCGGGTAGGGGGTGCCGGGCGCCGGGCGGTGCAGCAGGTCGTCGGCCGCGTCACCGCCGTACGCGGTGATGCGCAGGCCCGGTACCTCGGCCTTCGCCAGGTCGTCCAGGGCCCGGATGTCGCACAGCGCGTGCCGGACCTCGGCGATCTCGCACACCGTGGCCAGCTCGTGCGCGCGCTGCTGGGCCAGGACGGTGACCGCGACGGCGCCCGCCTTGAGCACGGCCAGCCAGCAGGCGGCCAGCCAGGGGGTGGTGGGGCCGCGCAGCAGGACCCGGTTGCCCGGTACGACGCCGAGCTCGCCGGTGAGGACGTGGGCGATGCGGTCGACCCGGGCGCGCAGGTCGCCGTAGGTCCAGCTGGGGCCGGCCGGGGTGTGGAAGACCGGGCGGGCCGGGTCGGCGTGTTCGAGCAGCTCGACGGCGCAGTTCAGCCGTTCGGGGTAGCTCAGCTCCGGCAGCTCGAAACACAGGTCGGGCCACTCGTCCGGCGGCGGGAGGTGGTCGCGGGCGAAGGTGTCGACGTGGGCCGAGAGATGCATGGCGCCCCCTTGCCTGGTGGGCTCGTGGTGGCCTCGCACAAGGAGCGTATCGTGTTGGTGACGACAGTCAATGGAGCGCGATACGGTCGGGTGACAGCACGGGAGAGGGGACCGGCGATGCCTGCATTCTCGCTCGGACCGGAACAGCTCGCCTGGTGTGCAGAGCTGCGCACCCTGGCCGCCGAACGGCTGCGCCCGCTCGCCGAGAAGGCCGAGCCGGGCCGGGTCGACCGGCCACTGGTCGCGGAACTCGGCCGGCTGGGCCTGCTGGCCCGGCTCTTCGCCTCCGGCGCCCTCGAACTCTGTCTGATGCGCGAGTCCCTGGCCTACGCCTGCACGGAGGCCGAGACAGCCCTCGCCCTGCAGGGCCTGGGCGCCCACCCCGTCCACGCCCACGGCACCCCCGCCCAGCGGGAGCGCTGGCTGCCCCGCGTGACCGAGGGCACCGCGGTGGCCGCGTTCGCGCTCAGCGAGCCGGGGGCCGGGTCGGACGCGGCGGCGCTGGCGCTGCGGGCGGATCCGGACGGGGCCGGGCGCTGGCGGCTGACCGGACGCAAGTGCTGGATCTCCAACGCCCCCGAGGCCGACTTCTACACGGTCTTCGCGCGGACCACCCCCGATGCCGGCGCCCGTGGCGTCACCGCTTTCCTCGTCCCCGCCGACCGGCCCGGCCTGACCGGCTCCGTCCTTCGGATGCTCTCCCCGCACCCCATCGGCAGCCTCGACTTCGACGCCGTCCCGGTGACCGAGGACGATGTGCTCGGGGAGGTCGACCGCGGTTTCCGGGTCGCGATGGGCACCCTCAACCTGTTCCGGCCGAGCGTCGGCGCCTTCGCCGTCGGCATGGCCCAGGCTGCGCTCGACGCGACGCTCGCCCACACCGCCCGGCGGGACGCCTTCGGCGGCAAGCTGATGGACCTTCAGTCCGTCGCCCACCAGGTCGCCGAGATGGCCCTGCGCACGGACGCGGCCCGGCTGATGGTGTACGCGGCGGCGACGGCGTACGACGAGACCGCCCCGGACGTGCCCAAGCGGGCCGCGATGGCGAAGCTGCTGGCCACCGAGACCGCGCAGTACGTCGTCGACGCGGCCGTCCAACTGCACGGAGCGCGGGCGCTGGAGCGGGGCCATCTGCTCGAACACCTCTACCGCGAGGTGCGCGCCCCACGGATCTACGAGGGCGCGAGCGAGGTCCAACGGGGCATCATCGCCAAGGAGTTGTACACCACCGCCACCCGGGAGGGCCGTCCGTGACGATCGAGCGCATCAACCCGCCCGAGCTTTCCCCGCCCGCGGGCTTCTCGCACGCCGTCGTCGCCGCCGGCTCCCGCGTGGTGTTCCTGGCCGGCCAGACCGCCCTCGACGGCGACGGCAAGGTCACCGGAGCCACGCTCCCCGAGCAGTTCGAGAAGGCGCTCACCAACCTCCTCACCGCCCTCGACGCGTCCGGCGGCACCCCCGCCGACCTCGCCCGGGTCACCGTCTACGCCACCGACGTCGCCGCCTACCGCACCCACGCCCGCCAACTGGGCCGCATCTGGCACCGGTTGGCGGGCCGGGACTATCCGGCCATGGCGGTCGTGGAGGTCGTACGGCTGTGGGACGAGCAGGCGCTGGTGGAGCTGGACGGGTTCGCGGTGCTGCCGTAGCCGGTCAGGCCGCCACGGCGAGCCGGTCGGCGGGGACCCGGCGGGGCGGGACCACGCTGCCGTCCGGGAGCAGCTCCCCGCTGTCGTCGAAGCGGATCGAGCCGTCGCAGAGCAGGGCCCAGCCCTGTTCCGGGTGGGCGGACACGGTGTGCGGGGTGCCGGGGCCGGACGCGGCGCACGAGATTTCACAGGAGCACATGGCGCACCTCCACATCGGATGTGAGGGGGCGGGCCGGGTCGGCCGTCACCCGCCATGCACAGACCATGCTCCCGCCGTGAACGCACCGGAACCGGCCGCAGTGAAGCGTGACAACATGCGGACAACTCCCGGACGCTTCCATGACGCGCCACCGATGGGGTGACGATCACGCCCGGCGGCGCGGCCGCCCGGTACCAGTGGAAGCCCCCACCCCACGGAACCGGGAGGTATCCCATGCCCGTACGCCCCGCTCTGGCCGCCGCCCTCGGCGCAGCCGCGCTGCTGTGCGGCGCCGTCGGCCCGGCCGCCGCCGACGCGGGCGAGAGTGTCACCGTCGCCCCCACCGGCCGGATCGCCGCCGACGGCACCGTCACCCTCTCCGGCACCTATCGCTGCACCGGCAGCACCGGCCCGGTCTTCGTCAGTTCCTCGGTCAGCCAGGGCGACTCCCGGCTCCGGCCCGGCATCGGCGGCAGTGGCGCCGTGTGCGACGGCGCCGAGCACCCCTGGCAGAACTCGGGCAAGGTCTCGGCCGGCTCGCTCGTCCCCGGCGCGGCCGAGGTGGAGGCCACCGTCATGGAGCTGCGGCCCTCGGGCATTGTGCCGCTGCCGGTCTTCCACGCGGTCCAGGAGCAGGACGTCACCCTCGTCCAGGAGTGACGCCCACGCCGAGCGGCCCGGCACACCCGCCTGACGGGTGCCGGGCCGCTCGGCGTGGCGGCGGTCGTCAGGAACGCTGCCAGCTGTGGGGGGCGTGGAAGGCGTGCGGGCGCCAGGACGTGGTGCCCGGGGAGGAGGCCTCGGCGCCGGAGCCGGCCAGGGCGGTCCGGCTGAGCAGCAGCACCGCGAGGGCGGCCAGCTCCTCCTGGGTGGCCTCGCCCTTCTCGACGCGGATGGGGGCTGTGAGGGACACGGACATGGGGACCTCCGTCACTGAGGGGGATTGCCGTGCTTGCGGGCGGGGCGCTCGGCGTGCTTGGTGCGCAGCATCGCCAGCGCGCCGATGAGGACGCGGCGGGTGTCGGCCGGGTCGATCACGTCGTCCACCAGGCCGCGCTCGGCCGCGTAGTACGGGTGCATCAGCTCGGCCTTGTACTCCTTGACCAGCTCGGCACGCTTGGCCTCGGGGTCGTCGGCCTCGGCGATCTGGCGGCGGAAGATGACGTTCGCGGCACCCTCCGCGCCCATCACGGCGATCTCGTTGGTGGGCCAGGCGTAGGTGAGGTCGGCGCCGATCGACTGGGAGTCCATGACGATGTAGGCGCCGCCGTAGGCCTTGCGCAGGATCAGGGAGATGCGGGGCACGGTCGCGTCGCAGTAGGCGTACAGCAGCTTCGCTCCGTGCCGGATGATGCCGCCGTGCTCCTGGCCGACGCCCGGCAGGAAGCCCGGCACGTCGAGCAGGGTGACGATCGGGATGCTGAACGCGTCGCACATCTGCACGAAGCGGGCCGCCTTCTCGGACGCCTCGATGTCCAGGACGCCGGCCAGGCTCTGCGGCTGGTTGGCGACGATCCCGACGACCTGGCCGTCCAGCCGGGCCAGCGCGCAGATGATGTTCCGCGCCCAGCGCTGGTGGACCTCCAGGTACTCGCCGTCGTCGACGATCTCCTCGATGACCGCGGCCATGTCGTACGGCCGGTTGCCGTCGACCGGCACCAGGTCGGTCAGCGTCTCGCAGCGGCGGTCGGCCGGGTCGTCGCACGGCACGGCGGGCGGGTTCTCGCGGTTGTTGCGGGGGAGGAGGGACAGCAGGTAGCGGACCTCCTCCAGGCAGGTCTCCTCGTCGTCGTACGCGAAGTGGCAGACACCGCTCGTCTCGGCGTGCACGTCGGCACCGCCGAGGCCGTTCTGGGTGATCTCCTCGCCGGTGACCGCCTTGACCACGTCCGGTCCCGTGATGAACATCTGGGACGTCTCGCGGACCATGAACACGAAGTCGGTGAGCGCGGGGCTGTAGGCGGCACCTCCGGCGCACGGGCCGAGCATCACGCTGATCTGCGGGATGACCCCGGACGCCGCCGTGTTGCGCCGGAAGATGCCGCCGTAGCCCGCGAGGGCGGTGACGCCCTCCTGGATGCGGGCGCCCGCACCGTCGTTCAGGGAGACCAGGGGCGCGCCCGCCGCGAGGGCCATGTCCATGATCTTGTGGATCTTGGCGGCATGGGCCTCGCCCAGCGCACCGCCGAAGATCCGGAAGTCATGGGCGTACACGAAGACGGTACGGCCCTCGACCGTGCCCCAGCCGGTGACGACACCGTCGGTGTACGGCTTCTTCGCCTCCAGGCCGAAACCGGTCGCCCGGTGCCGGCGCAGCGGTTCGACCTCCTGGAAGGAGCCCTCGTCGAGGAGCAGGCCGATCCGTTCGCGCACGGTGAGCTTGCCCTTGGCCTTCTGGGCGGCGGTCGCCTTCTCACCGGGGCCGGCGAGGACGCTCTCGCGTATGCCGGCCAGTTCCTCGACGTGGGACCTCATGTCTCCCCCTGCTTCCCTGAAGTGACGGAACGTCAGTTACCGAGCCGGCGCAGCCCGCTCGACTGGAGCGCGGCGAACGCCCCCACGACCGCTGCCTGCAGCACGGTCCACACCGTGCCGACGGTGTTCGGGCCGAACCAGCCGAACACCGCGGTGGCGACGGACGCCACCGCCCACAGCGCGTTGGCCTCGATGACCGCCTTGGTGGCGGCCGTGCTCGGCACCGGACGGCTCGCCAGCAACGCCACGAGGCCGCCGTACACCGTGAGGAACACGCCGATGCCCCGCAGGAACCCGGCGTCGAGACCGAGCAGATCGCCCACCGGGCCCGCGGCGAGAAGGTAGATCAGGCCGTTGGCGGCGGTCACGGCCGCGTCCAGCGCGAGGAACGTCCGTAACGGGCGCGCCGCGGCGACACGGGTCGGCGTATGCGTCGCCGCGTGTGCCGGGGTCTGGCTCGTGGTCATGGGGCCTCCGAAGGTAGGGGGTCTGATTCCACTTGCCCGTCGAGCGTGCCAAGGCGGACTGACCGGTGACTGACGGACTGCTTACGCGGTCCGACTCGCACCTCCCTCGAGCCGGCCGGTCCTCAAGCCGGCTGCAGCCGCAGATCGCCGGTCAGCGCGGGGTCGTGGGAGAGGATCGCGCTCTCCACCCGGCGCAGGGCGGGGGACGGCTGGATGCCGAGTTCGTCGTCGAGGTGGCGGCGCATCCGGCGGAAGACGTCCAGGGCGTCGGCCTGCCGTCCCGAGCCGTAGAGGGCGATCATCAGCTGCTCGCAGAAGCGTTCCCGCAAGGGGTGGTTGGTGTGTGCCTCGGTCAGCTCCGCGAGCACGGCGGCATGCCTGCCCAGCCGCAGCTCGGCGTCGAAGCGCAGCTCCATGGCCCGCATCCGGTACTCCTCGTACCGCGCACCGGCCAGCTGGCACAGCGTCCCGCCGGCGAACCCGCCGAAGACGGGGCCGCGCCACATCCCGAGCGCGTCACCCAGCAGCCGTGCGGTGCGGGCCGCGTCGTCCGGTGCGGCGGACTCGGCCAGCCGCACCGCCCTGATGAACTCGGCCGCGTCCAGCTCGCCCTCCCCGATGCCGAGCCGGTAGCCGGACGGGTGCATCGTCACCCGGGAGGCCGGCCGGTCCGGCTCCAGATCACGGAGCCTGCGGCGCAACCGGCTGACATGGGCCTGCAGGGCGTTGGCCTGGTTGTCGGGGACGGCGTCCCCCCACATCTCCTCGGCCAGGCTCTCCCCGGACACCGGCTGGCCCTCGCTGACCAGCAGCGTCTGCACGAGGGTGCGCTGCAGATCGCCGGAGATGTCCGCCGGGCCGAATGCGGTGAGTATCTGCAGTGCCCCGAGAATGGAGAACCTCAGCATGTCTTCCCCCTTGGTGAAAATTCCTGGCGAAGGTGTTTCTTTACGGGGTCGTGCTGCGGTGAGAGACAGGGCGACCGAACGCGCCGCGCCCCGGCGGGCGTCTGCTTCCTGGACGGCCCGCCGGGGCGGTTGCTCCGCCGGGACGGGGGGCGGCCGGCGGTCCTGGGGGACCGGTGCCGAGCCGCCATCGGCGCAGCACCGGGTGGGAAAAGTTCGTTCCGTGCGTCGACTGGTGAATTCGTGGTCACCGCTTACGGAATTCCGGTCTGGAGCCACAGTGGCACCACTCGCTGACGGAATGCTGACACGCTTCTGACGCCGGTAATGAATTCCTTGTGGCCCTTTTCCCGGGCATCCTCTCGGTGCTGTACTCCCTTCGATGGAAAACGCTCCCGAAAGGGGTACGGGAATGACCGCGACCACCACCGAAACCAGCACGGACGCCCAGATTCTCGCGGCGATACGCGCCCACACGGCAAGCGAGAACCCGAGTTCGTTCCTGACGCTCAACAGCGGAAACAGTGTCTTCACCGTCCCGGACGCGGACGGTGTCGTCGTCTACCGCCGCACCGGCCGCCACGCCGTACAGTTCGGCGGCCCCTTCGCCGCCGAGCAGGACTACGGCACCCTCCTGGAGGCCTTCCGCAAGCACGTCCGCGACGAGGGCCTCAGCCTCGTCGGCGTCCAGCTCCAGCGCGCCGACGCCGAGCGCTACGCCGCGCTCGGCTTCACCGTCAACCAGGTCGGCGCCTCCTGGGCGGTGAGCCTCCCCGAGTTCACCCTGCGCGGCACCAAGTTCATGCAGCTGCGCAACAAGATCTCCCGCGCCCACCGCAACGGCCTGCAGATCCAGGAGGTCGACGCGGCCGGCGTGCAGGACGCCATCACGGCCATCGACCAGGCCTGGCTCGGCTCCAAGGGCGGCGCCCAGCAACTGGAGTTCCTCGTCGGCCAGATCGGCGGCCCGGCCCAGGCGCACCGGCGGCTGTTCACCGGCACCATCGACGGCGCCCCGGTCGCCTACATCTCGTACTCGCCGGTCTACGGCAGCCGGGCCGGCTGGATGCACGACCTCAGCCGCCGTGTCCCCGAGGGCTCCCCGGGTCTGATGGAGGCCATCAACGCGCACGCCATCGAGGTGTTCCGGGCCGAGGGCGTCGAGTGGCTGCACTTCGGGTTCACGCCGTTCACCGGCCTGGACGCGAGCCACGAACTCGACGGCCACAGCCCCGCGTTCCAGTGGCTGATGCACGCCCTGTGGGCCGAGGGCGCGGCGCTGTACCCGGCGCAGACGCAGCTGTCGTACAAGCAGAAGTGG
Source organism: Streptomyces sp. NPDC044064 (assembly GCF_056434245.1). Taxonomy (NCBI): domain Bacteria; kingdom Bacillati; phylum Actinomycetota; class Actinomycetes; order Kitasatosporales; family Streptomycetaceae; genus Streptomyces; species Streptomyces sp. NPDC044064. The sequence goes on along the minus strand of NZ_JBWKFN010000013.1, from coordinate 200,863 downwards.
GCCCCCGACGTGCTGATTCCCGAGTACGTCGCCTTCGACGGGCCGCAGGCCTCGCTGCCCGGCTTCGCACACATCTTCCGTGCCTGCAACGCCTTCTGACCTTCCCTCACCCGAAGGAGACCACGACATGAGCCAGTCCACCGAGGAACTCCAGCACGCCATGGTCGAGCAGCTGATGGCCGTCATCGGGGCGCCCGACGACCTGGAGGTCGCCGAGGCCGCCGACGCGGTCGTCCGCGCCCTGGACGAGCGGCTGAACACCGGGGCGGCTGCCTGAGCCCGGCACGGCACGTCCGATCAGAGGGACATCAGTGCCACATCAGCGCTCCACGGAACGCTGGACACACGTTCGCCCGGCGGTCCGGGCCCGGGAGCACCGCACTGTGCCCCCGTCGCCCGGGTCCGTCGGGCGGGCACCCCCGCCCGCGACGGTGACCGCACGCGGGAGCCTTGTCGACTCGCGGCGCCCGCAGGTCCGCGGGGCAGCGGCGCCGCCGCCCGATCCGGGCACTTCTCCCAAGGAGAGCTACGCATGCAGCGTCCGCACATACAAGAAGCCGGGGCAATCGCGGCCGGTGGAGGCGCCGGTGCAGGGCAGCGCACCGGTGCCTCGGCGACCTTCGCCGAGCTGCTCAAACGGGTCAAGGCCGAGGGCCTCCTCGACCTCGACCCCCGCTACTACGTGGGCAAGCTGGCCCTCAACACCACCCTGCTGCTGATCGGGTTCGCCGCCTTCTTCGAGCTGGGCGACTCCTGGTGGCAGCTGGTCACGGCCCTGTGGATGGGCCTGTGCGGCGGCCAGTCGGCGTTCATGTGGCACGACGCCGGCCACAAGGCGATGTTCCGCAGCAAGAAGGCCGCCTCCGCGGTCGGCTACGTCCACGCCAACCTGGTCAACGGGGTCAGCTACGGCTGGTGGGTCAACCACCACAACCGGCACCACAGCAACCCCAACCACCTCGACATGGATCCCGACATCGGCCGGCGCACCGCCATCTTCGACATCAAGCAGTACCCGAGCCGCAAGGGCACCCAGAAGTTCGTCGTGCGCTACCAGAGCGTGCTGTTCTTCGTGCTGCTGGTGCTCGAGGGCTTCAAGATGCTGAGGACCGCGGTCCTGTCGATCGTCCAGGGCAAGACCAAGCGGCCCGCCCTGGAGACCTTCCTGATCGTGCTGCGCGCCGCCGTCTACCTCGGCCTCGTCTTCACCGTCCTGTCCCCGGGCCTCGCGGTCGCCTTCATCCTGGTCCAGCACGCCGCCCTCGGCGTCTACTTCGGGATGATCTTCGCCCCGAACCACAAGGGCATGGACGTCCGCGACGGCGAGGAGGAGACCCTGGACTGGCTGGAGCGCCAGGTCCTCACCTCCCGCAACATCCGTCCCAACAAGCTGGTCGACTTCCTCTACGGCGGCCTCAACTACCAGGTCGAGCACCACCTGTTCCCGGCCATGCCGCAGAAGAACCTCGGCCGCGCCCGGGAGCTGACCATGGAGTACTGCGCCGAGCGCGGGGTGCCGTACCACGAGGTCGGGTTCTGGGCCTCGTACCGTGAGGTCGCCGCCTACCTGCACGAGGTCAGCGCGCCCGTGCGGCGCGGTGACGTGGAGGAGCAGCTGCGGCGCCGGGCCATGGAAGAAGCGGCCTGACATCCCCCGTCCCGCTTGTTCACACCGCCACTTCCCCCACACCCCCACATCCCGGCCCCCGGGCCGCACGCCCGGGCCCGCCGGTGGCCCGGGCGGTTCCTTCCCAGGAGCGACGGGGGCGTTCGCAAGGAGTCCCCGAAGGAGCCAGCCCCATGTCCCAGACCACCGCCGCGGCGGGCGGAGTCACCGCTCCCGCCCCGATCGGGGTCCGCCTGGACCGTATGCCGATCACCCCCCTGCACCGCAGACTCACCGCGGTCATCGGCGTCGGCCTGTTCTTCGACACCTTCGAGAACAACCTGTCGGGCACCATCGGCAAGGTGCTGCAGGGCGACTTCGGCTTCGGCGCCACCTCGCTCAAACTCGTCCTGGCTTCGGTGTTCGTGGGCCAGTTCATCGGTTCCCTGACGCTCGGCAGGATCGCCGACCGGTTCGGCCGGCGCCGCGCCTTCCTCGTCAACCTCGCCATCTACTCGGTGTTCTCGCTGCTCGGCGCCTTCTCCCCGAACGCCACGTGGCTGATCGTCACCCGTTTCCTCGCGGGGATCGGTATCGGCGCCGAACAGGCCCTGTCCGACTGCTACCTGGCCGACGTGCTGCCCGCGAAGAAGCGCGGCCGGTTCATCGCCTGGGCCTACACCCTCGCCTTCTGCGGAGTGCCCGCGGTGGGCTTCGCCGCGCTGTGGCTGGTGCCGCTGACCCCGCTGGGCGTGGCCGGCTGGCGCTGGCTGTTCGTGCTCGGCGCGCTGGGCTCCGCCGCGGTGTGGGTGCTGCGCCGGCAGCTCATCGAGTCCCCGCGCTGGCTGGCCGCGACCGGCCGGACCGCTGAGGCCGAGCGGCTGGTCGCCCGCATGGAGGCGGAGGCGGCGGGCCGCGGACTGCCGCTGGAGACGCCCGGGCCGGAGCCCGAGGAGGCCGTGGACCACTCCCGGCTGCGCGACGTCCTGCGCCCCGACATGCTCCGCCGCACCCTCGTCCTCTGGCTGTTCTGTGTGCTGTCGGTCGTCGGCTACTACGGCTTCGGCACGCTCGCCCCGCAGATCGTCGCCGCCAAGGGCTACGGCGTCGTCGCCGGCCTCGGCTTCACGGCGCTGTCCTTCCTCGGCTACCCGGTGGGCTCCGCGCTCGCCCTGCCCGTCGTGGACCGCGTCGAGCGGCGCACCCTGATCGCGCTGTCGGCGGGCGCGATGGTCCTCGCCGGACTCGGCTTCGCCTACGCCGGCTCGGCCGCGCTGATCGTCACCTGCGGTTTCGCCTACACCCTGTGCAGCAACGTCTTCTCCAGCGTCTCGCACGTGTACCTGTCCGAGCAGTACCCCACCGCGATCCGGGCCACCGCCTCCGGAGCCGCCTACTCGCTGTCCAAACTCAGCGCCGCCGCACTGCCGTTCGCGCTGCTGCCGGTCCTGGAGGCGCACGGCCCGGGTGCCCTGTTCGGCGTCATCGCCGCCGCCATGGCCGTGCTCGCCGGCACCGTACTGACCCTCGGCGAGCGCACCACCGGCCGCCCGGTCCGGTGAACTCATCGACCATCAGAAGGAGTTGAGCATGGCCTACGTCATCGGACTGCCCTGCGTCGACGTCAAGGACCGCTCCTGCATCGACGAATGCCCCGTGGACTGCATCTACGAGGGGCAGCGCGCCCTGTACATCCATCCGGACGAATGCGTGGACTGCGGGGCCTGCGAACCGGTGTGCCCGGTCGACGCCATCTACTTCCAGGACGACCTGCCCGCGGAGTGGGGCGACGACCACGCGGCCTCCAACGCCGCCTTCTTCGAGGGCCTCGGCGAGCCCGGCGGCGGCAGCGCCCTCGGCCCCCAGGACCATGACTCCCCGCTGGTCAGCGCCCTGCCGAAGGGGGTGTCGGTGGCATGAGCGGCATCCTCGCCGGCAAGCGGATCCTGGTGACCGGGGTGGTCACGGACGCGTCCATCGCCTTCCACGTGGCCCGGATCGCCCAGGAGGAGGGCGCCGAGGTCCTGCTGACCGGCTTCGGCCGGCTGACCCTCATCGAGCGCTTCGCCTCCCGCCTGCCCAAGCCCGCCCCGGTCATCGAGCTGGACGTCACCGACCAGGGGCACCTGGACACCCTCGCCGACCGCATCGGCGAGCACGTCGACTCCCTCGACGGCGTCGTCCACTCCATCGCCTACGGCCCCCAGGGCGCCTTCTCCTTCCTGGACGGCACCTGGGACGACGTGTCGACGGCCGTGCACGTGTCGGCGTACTCCCTGAAGTCCCTCACCACGGCCTGCCTGCCGCTGCTGGAACGGCGCGGCGGCTCGATCGTGGGCCTCACCTTCGACGCGACGGTCGCCTGGCCGCACTACGACTGGATGGGCGTGGCCAAGGCCGCCCTGGAGTCCACCAGCCGGTACCTGGCCCGCGACCTCGGCCCCCGCGGCGTACGCAGCAACCTCGTCGCGGCCGGCCCGCTGCGCTCCATGGCAGCCAAGTCCATCCCCGGCTTCTCGCAGCTGGCCGACGTCTGGGAGACCGAACGGGCCCCGGCCGGCTGGGACCTCACCGACCCGGACCCGGCCGCCCGCGCGGTCGTGGCCCTGCTGTCGGACTTCTTCCCGCGCACCACGGGCGAGGTCGTCCACGTGGACGGCGGGGTGCACATGATGGGCGCGTGAACCGCGCAAAAAGGGGCGGGAGTTGAGGTTCGAACCTCAACTCCCGCCCCTTTGGCGCGCGTTACTCGGTCTCACCGCCCGGCAGGATGCGCCGGAAGCCGGTGTACGGGACCAGCGCCTCGGGCAGGACCACCGACCCGTCCTCCTGGACGCCCTGCTCCAGCAGCGCGGCGACCGTGCGGCCGATCGGGAGCGCCGAGCCGTTCAGGGTGGCCGCCGGGCTCTTGCGGCCGTCGGCCCGCTTGACCCGGATGTCGGCGCGGCGGGCCTGGAAGGTGCCGCAGTCGGAGACCGAGGAGATCTCCCGGTAGGAGCCGCCGCCCGGCAGCCATACCTCGATGTCGTACGTCATCCGGGCCGAGAAGCCCATGTCGCCCGCGGGCAGCAGAACCGTACGGAAGGAGAGTTCGAGGCGGCGCAGGCACTCCTCGGCCTGGGAGACCATCAGCTCCAGCTGCTCCTGGGCCTCCTCCGGGGCACAGACGCGCACCAGCTCCACCTTCTCGAACTGGTGCAGACGCAGGACGCCCCGGGTGTCACGGCCGTACGCCCCGGCTTCGGCGCGGAAGCAGGGGGTGCGGGCGGTGAACGCGTACGGCAGCGCCCGGGCGTCCAGGAGCTGTCCGGCCACGAGGTTGGTCAGCGGGACCTCGGCGGTCGGGATCAGGAACAGCTCGCGGTCGCCGACCTGGGTGCGGAACAGGTCCTCCTCGAACTTGGGCAGCTGCCCGGTGCCGGTCATCGTGTCGCGGCTGACCAGGAACGGCACCGACTGCTCGGTGTAGCCGTGCTCGCGGGTGTGCAGGTCGAGGAAGAAGTCGCCGAGGGCCCTCTCGAGACGGGCTCCGGCGCCGTGCGAGACGCTGAAGCGGGCGCCGGAGAGCCTGGCCGCCGCGGGGGAGTCGAGGATGCCGAGGGCCTCGCCGATCTCCGCGTGGTGCCGGGCGCCGGCCGAGGGACGCGGGGCCGGACCGCCGCGCCGTATCTCCACGGCCTCCTTCTCCGAGTCGCCGTCCGGGACCGTGTCCAGCGGGAGGTTGGGGATGCCCAGCAGCAGCTCGGTCAGCTCGCCGGCGGCCGTGCGGGCGGCGCCCTCCGCCTGCTGCACCTCGGCGCGCAGCGCCCGGGCGGCCTCCTTCTCCGCCTCCGTGGGCGGGCCGGAGCGGCGGGCCTTGGCGGTGCGGTTCAGGTCGGTGCGCAGCCGGGTCACCTCGGCCTGCGTGGCCGAGCGGGCGTGCAGCGCTGTGCTCAGGGCGTCCAGGTCGAGCGCGTGGCGGCGGCGGGCCAGGCGCCGTACGGCGTCCGGACCGGCCTCGATCAGTTCGTGGGGATCATGCACGGCGGTCTCCTGACAGGGCGGGGGAGGCGGCGGGGGACTGCTCCGGAACGGTGGTCGCGGTGTGCCGGGTGCCGAGGAGGCGGTAGCGGGTCGGGTGGGCGGAGCGCAGGCGCGCCGCGTACAGCAGGCCGCCCAGGGCGACCAGCGGCAGCAGCCAGGGCAGTGCGGCGATGACCTTGGAAGGGGAGCCGGTGAGCATGTCGAAGTTGCCGACCACCAGCCACACCGAGGCCGCGAGGCCGGCGAAGCCCAGCAGCGGGGCGAGCAGCTCCCGCCACCAGTGCCCGCCGCCGCCCCGCAGCCGCAGCCCGAGCACGGACAGCGCGGCCAGCGCCTGCAGGGCGACGATGCCCAGGGTGCCGAGGCCGAGCATGCTGGTGGTCAGGTCGGCGTACGGGTCGAGACCGGCGACGGCGAAGCCGGCCACGACCAGCGTGGTCAGCGCGCTCTGCGCGAGGCTGGCCCGGTGCGGGGAGCGGTGGCGCGGGTGCTCGGCGGCCAGGCCGTGCGGCAGCAGACCGTCCTCGGCGAGCACCTGGGCGTAGCGGTTGGCGGCGCTGTGCAGGGCCAGTGTCGCCGCGAACAGGCTGGTGCAGAGCAGGATCTGGAGCCCGGTGCTGCCCGCCCTGCCGAGGAAGTCGTCGCCGAGGACGAAGAACAGGTCGCCCATCTGCTTGCCCGCGACCTCGCGCACCTTGTCGCTGCCGACCGCGCCGACCGCCAGCCAGCTGGTGAGGGCGTAGAAACCGGCGATCAGGACGACGGCCGCGTAGGTGGCCCGGGGCACGCTGCGCCGCGGGTCCTTCGCCTCCTTGCCGTACAGGGCGGCCGACTCGAAGCCGATGAAGGAGACGAACGCGAACATCAGCGAGACACCGGCGCCGTGCCCGGCCGCCACGTGCGGGGAGAACGAGGCGGCGGGCAGCGCGTGCAGGCCGTGCCGGGCCAGGATCGCCACGTCGAGGGCGGCCAGCACGCCGATCTCGCCGAGCATCAGCAGGGCCAGCACCCGGGCGCTGAGCGCGATCTCCCGGTAGCCGAGCACGGCCGTCAGCACCAGCCCGACGGCCGCGCACCACTCCCAGGACACCGCCATCCCGTGGGCGGCGAACACCAGGTGCGTGAAGTACCCGAGCGCACCCGCCAGCCCGATGGTCGCGCAGTTGTACGACAGCAGAGCCACATACCCGGCGGCGACCGCCGGTGGCCGGCCGAGCCCGTCGGCGACAGAGGCGTAGAACCCGCCCGAGCCTCCGGTACGGCGCGCGCTGACCGCGTACCCGACCGAGAAGCACAGCAGGGTGACCCCGGCGAACAGGAAGGCGGCCGGTACACCGGCCCCGTCACCGAAGGCGAAGGCGAGGGGGACGGTGCCGACCATGGCGGAGAGCGGGGCCGCGGCGGCGACGATCAGAAACAGGATGTGTCCGGTACTGAGCCGGCCGGACCGGGGTGGGGAACCGCTGGTGGACATGGTGAACTCCAGAGCAGGGGAGAGGGACGGAAGGAGAAAAGGGGACAGCCGCCCGCAGTGGTTCTCCGCGGGCGGCTGTGGAAGCGCCCGAAAGGGCGCGGGGCCGTGTCGGTATGCGGCTCCGCCGCGCGGGCGCGACCAGCCGCGATCGGCCCGCACCCGCCGAACGACGAACTAGGCAGGTGCGATGGCGAGCGCAATGTTCTGCCCACCGAACCCCAGCGAATTGCTCAACGCCAGGTCGATCGGCATCTCGGTTGCGGTCTGGGCCAACTTGACCTCGATCCGGGGATCGGGCATGACCAGGTTGGCGGTCGGCGGAATCAACTCGTGCTCCACGCTGAGCACAGCGAACGCGGCCTCGACCGCGCCGGCGGCACCCAGCAGATGACCGGTGACTCCCTTCGTGGAGGTGACCAACGGATCCCCGCGCAGGGTCCGCTGGATCATCCGGGCCTCGGACAGATCGTTGAGCGGCGTCGACGTACCGTGCGCGTTGACGTGCTGGACGTCGTCCGGATCGGCACCCGCGTCGGCGAGAGCCGCCCGCACCGCCGCCTCGATCCCCACACCGTCGGGATGCGGCGACGTCATGTGGTGCGCGTCGGCGGTCGCGCCGTACCCGATGATCCGTCCGTGGATGTGCGCACCGCGGGCGTGGGCGTCCGCGACACGCTCCATCACGAGGATCCCCGCGCCCTCACCGGCGACGAAGCCGTCGCGGTCCACGTCGAACGGGCGCGATGCGGCCGCCGGATCGTCGTGCCGCTTGGAGAGCGCGCCCATCTGCGCGAACCCGGCCATGACCAGGGGGGTGATCATGGCCTCGCTGCCGCCCGCCAGCACGATGTCGCACCGGCCGAGCGCCAGCAGGTCGCGGGCGGTCCCGATGGCGGTCGCGCCCGAGGCGCAGGCGGTGGCCACCACCAGATTGGGTCCGGTCGCCCCGAACTCGATGGCCGTCTGACCGGCCAGCATGTTCGGCAGCTGCATGGGCAGCAGGAGCGGCGACACCCGGGCCGCGCCGTGCTCGCGCAGCACATGGTGCTGGTCCTCGACCGTGCTCGGACCGCCGTCCGCGCAGCCCAGCACGACGCCCACGCGCGCGCCGTCCCAGGTCTGCGGGTCGAGGCCCGCGTCGGCCACCGCCTCATGCGCGGCGACCAGCGCGAACTGGACGAACCTGTCGAGGCGGTGGGCCCGCCGCGCACTCAGCAGTGTCTCGGGGTCGAAGTCCGGCACCCGGCAGGAGATCTGTACAGGGTTGTCCGCCAGCACTGGATCGAGGGCGGCGGCCGGCCTGCCGTCGCAGACCGCCGCCCAGCTCGGCCCGACCCCGATACCGCCCGGGGTGACCAGGCCGAGCCCGGTGACGGCGATGTCCATCCCGGCCATCAGACCTTCGCGCTCCGCTCCTCCATGAGCCGGACCATGTCGCCCACGGTCTCGGCCTCCAGGAGGTCGTCGTCGCTGATGTCCAGGTCGAGCTCGGACTTCAGCAGCAGCGACAGCTCCACCACGGCCAGCGAGTCCAGCTCGATGTCCTCCCGGGTGGCCTCCGGAGTGATTGACTCGGGCGACACCTTGAGCTTGTTGGACAGGATTTCCTTGAGCTGCTCCAGCATGTCGGTTCCTTTCGAAGGTGTACGCGCCCCGCGTACCGCTGAATCGATATGAGTGACTGACGATCGGTCAGATTGTTTGCAGCTCCGGCCAGATGACGGTCGTGGCACCCCAGGACAGACCCCCGCCGAACGCGGTGAGCAGCACCCGGTGGCCCGCGGCGAGCCGGCCCTCGGCGGTGGCCTCGGCGAGCAGCAGCGGAATCGAGGCGGCGCCGGTGTTGCCGACCCGCGCGATGTTGCTCAGCTGCCGCTCGGCGGGGATGCCGAGCCGGTCCGAAACGGCCTCCAGGATCCGGGCGTTGGCCTGGTGCGCCACGAACCGGTCGACGTCGTCGAGCCGCCAGCCGGTCCGCTCGGCCGCCTCCGTGGACGCGGCGGTCATGTGCTCCACCGCGTGCCGGTAGGTGTCCCGGCCGAGCATCTGGAAGTAGTGGTCCTCGGGGGCGGCCGGCCGGCCGGTGGACCGCTGCCGGGAACCGCCCGCCGGGACCTCGATCAGATGGCTCAGCTCGCCGTCGCTGCCGAGCACCAGCGGGCCGATCGCACCGGGTTCACCGGCCGAGCCCGCGCGCAGCACCACCGCTCCCGCACCGTCCGCGAAGATCACCGCGGTGGTGCGGTCCTCGGGGTTGATGATCGTGGTGAAGGCGTCCGCCGCGATCAGCAGCACCCGGTCCGCGATCCCGGCCGTGATGAGCCCCGCCGCCGAGGCCAGGCCGTACAGGAACCCGGAGCAGACGGCCGCCACATCGAAGGCGGGCACCTGCCCGAGCCCCAGCCGCGCGGCCACCTGCGGTGCGGTGGCCGGGCAGGGCTGGTCCGGGGTGGTGGTGGCCAGCACCACCGCCCCCACCTCCTCGTCGCCCGCGGACTTCAGCGCCCTCAGACCGGCCTCCACCGCCAGATCGCCGGTGGAGGTGCCGGGGGAGATGAAGTTCCGCTCGGCGATCCCGGTCCGGGACCGGATCCAGGCGTCGGAGGTGTCGAGGCGGGCGGCCAGGTCGTCGTTGGTCACCACGTTGGGCGGGACGTACGCCCCGATTCCGGTGACGACCGCGGCCCGCCCGGTGCTCATGCGCCGGCCTCCGAGGCGAGGACGCCGACAGGCAGGCCCATGTAGTCCATGCGGACCTCGGCCATCTCGTCGGTCCACTGCTCGGCCATGTCGTAGCGCTGTTCGGCGGTGGTGTCGAGCAGCCGGACGCCCGGCCAGATCTCGTAGTCCCCGATCTTGTCGGCGTGCTGGAACATGCCTTCCTGGAACAGTTCCTCGCGGTGGATGACGAACTCCCGGTCCGGGATCTCGTCCCACAGCTTCACGCCCGCGCGCAGGATCTCCAGCAGCCGCGGCTTGTACTCCGGGTGCTCGATCACGTGGTCGCGCAGGATGGTGCTGGCCACGGTGAGGTGGCGGATCTCGTCGATCGCGGTGCCGCGCGAGATCTCGCCGGTCGCCGGGGACAGCGGGGTCCACTTGCGCTCGCTCAGCTCGGCCGCCGGGGCCAGGACGCCCTCGATGATGATGGCGAACACGGCGACCCCGCCGGGGAAGTCGGCCTGGTCGCGGACGATGTCCAGGGTGAAGTCCACCACCGGGTCCAGGACCCGCTTGCGGTAGTCCCGGGCCATCTCGTCGATGTCCTTGAGCAGGGTGGTCGCCGGGATGCCCAGCTCCACCAGGTGCTGGCGGAAGACCCGGGCGTGCCGTGCCTCGTCGATCAGCTGGGTGGCGTAGAACTCCATCTGCGGGATGCCTGGCGCGACGGAGACGTAGTGACCGAGCAGCCGGGTGGCCAGCTCCTCCGCCAGGGCCCGGAAGCCGAACTCCAGGACCAGCGCCTCACGTAACGGGCCGGGCGCCTTGAGGAAGTCAGGGGTGATCGCGTTCTCGTGGTGGCCGGTCACCCCGCGGTCGCGCAGCGTGCCCTGGGCCACCGAGGTGATCCAGTAGGCGAGGTCGCACTCCTCGGGTCCGAGGGTGAGTTCCTTCGCTCCGTCCAGCAGACCGGGTGCCTTTTCCCAGTCGGCCTCGGGTGCTACGGGTGCGGTCATGATGCGGCGGCCTCCTTAGCCGGACGCAGGGAGCCGGCGAACAGCCCGCCGGCGTAACTGAACAGAGGGAGCCGCCCGTTGTCGGCGGTGGCGCGCACGACGTACCCGAGCAGCAGCTCGCTGTCGCCCGCCTCGTGGGCGGAGTGGAACCGGCAGACGTAGTGGGCGAGCGCGCCCGCGATCAGCGGGGCGTGCGCGTACCGGTCCGTCGTCCAGGCCAGGCCCGCGAAGGCCTCGTCGCCGTCCGGCCGGCCGCTGTCGGCGAACCGCCGGGCCACGTCGGCCTGGTCGCCGCCGAGCACGTTGATCGCGAACCGGCCCTCGGCGGCGGCCAGCCGGGCGAAGGACGAGCCCGCCCGCAGTGCCACACCGACCAGCAGGGGGGAGCGCGAGACCAGGGTGACCGTGCTCGCGGTGGTGCCGTGCATCCGGTCCTCGGGCCCGGTGGTCAGCACCGACACCGGGGACGCCAGGTGGTACAGGGCCCGGCGGCGCTCGGCCGGGTCCTGCCGCACCGTCCGCCGTAGGCCGGTCGCGGTGGTCATCGCACGGCCTCCGTCTCCCGTACGACCGTCCGCGCCGGGACGTGCCCGACCGGCACCGGGTCCATGGCGTGCCCGACCGGCTTGGGGTGGGGCAGGCCCAGGTCGTCCAGCAGTCGCAGATAGCCCTCCTGGCGCACCGGCTCGAAGGGCAGCGCGAAGGACTTCATGAAGTTGCCGAACAGACCGCGGTCGCCGAACAGATGGAACGGCAGCACCAGCAGCGCCCACTCGGGCTTCACCAGCCAGCACCACAGCGCGGCCACCGCGCCCTGCGTGATGAGGCTGTGCATGACGTTGTAGAGGACGTAGTACGCCTTGTGGATCGGCCGGCCGCCGCTCTTCTTGAATGCGATGGCGCCGGGGATGTAGCCGATCAGGTCGATGTAGAGGAACAGCCCGAGCGCCGGCAGCCAGCGGATGTCGCCGAAGTGGTAGACGATCAGGCCGGTGGTGACGGCGAGGCCCACCAGGTACTCGGCACGGTGCAGCGAGTACGTGCGTGGTGTCTCGAAGGGGTTCGCCTGGTCCATGGTCAGCTCCTCGGCGTTCTACTGGGCGCCGACCGCGGCGGGCTCGGTGAGCTGGATGCCGCCCTGGATCCGCACGGCCGGGTACAGCCCGGTCAGCGCCCAGGCGACGGTCTCCTTGATGACCCGCTCGGCGATCGGGTCGAGGATGCCCTCCAGGCTCGGGATGCCGAAGTCGAAGTCGGCGTCGAAGCGGACGGCGACGTCGGCGCCGTTCTGCTGCATCGACCAGGTACCCGAGAAGGAGTCGAAGTCGCCGTCGGACTGCTCGAAGCGGATCTCCCCGCTCTCCGGCAGCACGGTGTCGTCCTCGGTCCAGCGCAGCAGGCCGCTGCGGAAGTGCAGCTCCCAGCTGGAGGAGGCCTTCGGGTCGGGGTAGGAGGCATGCACCGTGGTCGCGTTGACGTGGGGCGCGAGGTCCGGGTACTTCTCCCAGCGCCGTACGGCGTGCAGGACCGTTTCGGCCTGCTCCGCGGGTATCAGGGCATCGAGTTCGACGTGCCGCACGATCAGTTACCGCCTTCCGGCATCTTGGCCGCGCCCCGGATGAGGTCGCGGGTGGCCAGGTCGAAGGAGTTGACGAGGTAGTCCACGTCGGTGTCGCCCAGCACGGCGGGCGGCGTGAACCGCACCACCGAGCTGCCGTTCATGGAGTGGTTGGCGACCACGCCGTGGTTGAACAGCTCGATCAGCAGCTCGCCGGCCAGACCGGCCTCCACGAGCTCCACGCCGATGAGCAGACCCCGGCCGCGCACGTCCACCACCAGCTCGGGGATGTTGCGGTGGGCGACCTCGGCGATCCGCGGCAGCAGCCGGGCACCGAGGTCCATGGCCCGGGTGACCAGGCGCTCCTCCTTGACGGCCCGGATCGCGCCCTGCACCGCGGCCATCAGCACCGGCTGCCCGGAGAAGGTGGCCGTGTGGACGTAGGGGTCCTTGTCGAAGGGGCGGAACGCCTTGCGGGTGGCGACGGCCGCCGACACCGGCATCACGCCGCCGCCGAGCGCCTTGCCGGTGAGCAGGACGTCCGGGACGACGCCCTCGATGTCGGCGCCCCACCACTCGCCGAGCCGTCCGAAGCCGGACTGCACCTCGTCGAGGATGAGGAAGCCCTCGTACTCGCGGACCAGCTCCTCGACCCGCTTGAGGTAGCCCTTCGGCGGGAGGATGACCCCGCCCTCGCCCTGCACCGGCTCCAGGATCACGCAGACCTCGCCCGGGTGCGCGCGCAGTTCCGCCTCCAGGCCGTCGGCGTCGCCGAACGGCAGGTGCTGGAAGTCGGGCACGAGCGGGCGGAACGGCGCCTGGTAGACGTCCTTCGCGGTCGCCGACAGGGCGCCCAGCGTCTTGCCGTGGTAGCCGCCGCGCATTGAGATGGTGCGCTTGAAGCCGTTCGCGCGGGCCAGCTTCAGACCGGTCTCCACCGCCTCCGCGCCGGACAGCGCGAAGTGCACGCGGTCGAGTCCGGGCGGCAGCACCGAGACCAGGGCCTCGGCGGCGCGGGCCACCGTCGGCTCCAGCAGGATGCGGGTCGCCGTGGGGTGGGTGCGCAGCTGGCGCTCCACCTCCTCCATGACGATCGGGTGCCGGGCGCCCATGATGAACACGCCGTACCCGCCCGCGTTCAGGAAGCGCTCACCGTCGCTGGTGGTGAGCCAGGCGCCCTCCGACGCCACCTCCATGTGACTGCCGAACAACTCGGCGAGCGTGGCCCGGCCCTTGCTGAGGTGGGCCCGGTACAGGTTGAGAATCTCCGCCTCGTCGACGACGGCCGATGCCGCCGGCGCTCCGGGCGATTCCTGAATGACGGTCACGTGTCGCTCACTCCAAAGGGTGGGTGTGTCATGACGCCGGTGGGGTGCAGTGCCCCAAAGGGGCGCGGGGAACTGCGCGACCAGCCACGACAGACCCGCAGTCGCCCACTCGGCTCTGCCGACCGAGCTCTACGCCAGAACCAGCGGCCCCCCGCCGAAATAGGCGAGCAGCGGCTCCGCGGCGGCGATGCGAGACGGCGGATGAAAGGCCAGCGCCCGAGTAGCGGCAGCGGCCTGCGCACTGGCGGGGCTGCTGATGAAGTCCAGCCCGCCGAGCAGCTCCAGCGCACGGGCCACGATGTCCGGCAGCGCGTTCTGCACCGCGTACCGGGCGACCAGCACGCGGGCCACCGACTCCTCGTCGCCGGGCTCCGCGCCGGTGCCCCGGGCCACGCCCTCCAGCAGGGCCAGGGCCGCCTCCATGTCGACGGCGAGCGCGGCCCGCTCCTCCGAGCTGCCCCGCTGCCGCTCCAGCACCTGCTCCACCAGCGCGGCGGCGGAGCCCGCGTACCCGGCGGAGATCAGCATCTCGAACCAGACGAATCCGGCCGACTGCAGGTCGTCGAGTCGGGTGGGGTCGTCGGCGCCGGCCCGGACGACCATCTCGGCCGGGACGAACACGTCCTCCAGGCGCACCTCGTCGCTCTCCGCGCCGGCCAGCAGGTCATTGCCCCAGAACGGGTGCACGGACATGCCGGGCGCGTCCGACGGCACCAGCGCGAGCGCCAGCTCCGGCTCGCCGCCCTCTTCGCCGTGGATGGCGATGGATGCGGTGAGCAGGCTCATCGAATGGGAGAGACTGCACGGCTTCTTCGAGCCGGACAGCAGGAACCCGCCCTCGACCGGACGCGCGGTCACGGCTGGCTTCAGGATGTTCTGCGCGGTGCGGCCCTCGGCCCAGCCGGAGGCCAGCACCTGCTGGTCCGGCACGATCCGGCGCAGCAGCTCGGTCTGCGCGGTGGTGAGCCGGCCCGACTTGACCGCCAGCGAGTACAGCATGGCGGCGGTGAAGTGGTGCATGGACACGGCCGCGACCAGCGACGGGGAGAGCGCGCCGAGGGCGAGCTGGACCCGCAGCGCCTCGAGCGGGGCGGCGCCGTGGCCGCCGTAGGCCTCGGGTATCAGCAGACCCACCCCGCCGTGGATTCGGAACAGGTCGATCACCGGGCTGCCGGGCCGCTCCCGCTCGGCATACGGGATCTGCTCCAGCTCCTTGAGCAGTCCGGGGTGGAACCGCTCGCAGACGGTCCGGGCAGCATCGAGGGAACGCACGGGAAACCTCCGCAGGACTGGGTGTGGTCAGGCGCCGAAGACCGCGTCGTACGGGCTCACGTCGCGGGCGATGCTGACTCCCTGGATGTGGGAGGTCTTGAGCATCGGGTAGTTGGCCTCGCCGAAGGCGCCGCCGGTGCGGCCGGTGCCGCCGTGGCTCGGCAGGTACGGCAGGAAGCCGATGTGGGAGTCGTTGACCTTGAGCAGGCCGCCGTTGACCACGCGGCGCACGAAGGTCTCGATGACGTGGTCCGAGCGCGACCACAGGGAGTTGCGCAGCCCGTAGTCGTTGCTGTTGACGAACTGCAGGAACGCCTCCAGCAGGGCGTCGTCGTTGTCGCGTTCGGCGACCACGATCGGGATCAGCGGGAAGAACGTCTCCTCACGGACCACGTCGTAGGTCCGGGCCCGGTCCAGACCGTCCACCCGCACCACCGTCGGCTGCAGGAAGACACCCGTCTCGGACACCGTGCCGTCGACCTCGGTGCGGTTGCCGCCGGTGACCAGCTCGGCGCCGTTGTCCATCGCCTGCCGCAGCAGCCGGAAGAAGCGCTCGCTGCGCCGCACCGGCGACAGCAGCACGTCCTCCTCCTCGGGCAGGCCCGGCCTGATGCCCTTGACCTGCTCCTTGACCTCCGCGATCAGCGCCTCGGCGATCTCGGGGTGGACCAGCACGTAGTTGGGCACCATGCAGATCTGCCCGGAGCCGTAGAACGACTCGGTGATGGCCTCGGCGGCCCACTTCACGTCGGCGTCCTTCCACACCACGATGCCGTCGTTGCCGGCGAGTTCGAGGATCGGCTTCTTGCCGTGCGCCACGCACTGCTGCTCGAAGCGCAGTCCCTCCTGGCTGCCGCCGATGTAGAAGATGTCATTGATCAGCGGGTCGGCGATCCAGCGGTCCATCGTCTGCTTCGGGTTGGAGCACACCGCGTTGAGCACACCCGCCGGTGCGTCGATCTCCTCCAGCAGCGGGGCGACGATGTCGCGCAGCAGCCACATGGTGGACAGCGCGATGCTGCGGGGCGCCCGCACCACCACGGCGTTGCCGGCCATGAGGGCCAGCACGCACAGGGCGGTGCTCGGCAGCGGGGCGTTCTGCGGCGGGTTGAAGGCGACCACGCCGTCCGGCTGGCGGTGCAGGATCAGCTTGCGGCCGTTGTACTCCTTCTCGACCCGCATCTGCTTCAGGTACCAGCGCAGGGAGCCCGGGGCGTAGATCTGCAGCAGGCAGCTCAGTTCCCAGCGGGCGAGCTTCACGGGGTGGGACTCGGCGACCAGCATGCGCAGGAACTCGTCCTGGTGCTTGATCAGTTCCTCGCGGAAGCGGGTGCCCAGCTGCATCCGCCGCTCCAGCGGTACGGCCGCCCAGTCGGGGGCGGCCGCGGCGGCCGCCTGGGTGGCCAGATCGATGGCGGAGTCGTCCGCGATCGCGCAGCGCCCGACGACATAGGGGTGCTTGGCCGCGTCGGATTCGGGGTCCTGTTCGAGCGAGCGCTTCAGGGTCACGCTGGTGAACACGTCTTCCAGCAGGGAGCGCCCGCTGACGGTGTATACCCACCCGTCCCCGGCGACGTCCTTGCCCGCGATGTAGAGGTCGTAACTCTTCAATCCGGAAGGTGCCTCAGCACTCTCCTCCTGCGCGGCTTCGCGAAGCATCTTCAGCCTTTCGGATATGGCGTGTGGATTTCTTGAAGCAATGCGAGCCTGACAGCGGAATCTGACCCCGCGCTGACACGTGACTGACCGCGCCGATCAAGCCACGGGAGCGCTCTCGGGGCTGTCAGCGGGGTGTCAGCCGGCCTTGCTTGCATGACGGCATGCCACCTGTCGACAGCACGATCCAGCGGTTGCGGGACCTGCCGCGCAGTGAACTCGCCGAAGAAATCGAGTCAATCGTCCTGGTGAAATTCAAGGCAGTGCTTCTCATGGACGATTCCGAGGATCTCCCCCTCGACGTCAGCTATTTCGATCTCGGCCTCACCTCGCTGCGGCTGACCGAGATACGGCAGAGCCTGGAGCAGCTCCTGGACCTGTCGATCAACGTCAACGTGCTCTTCAACGAGCCGACGATCGCCCATCTCGTGGACCACCTGACCCAGGCCATCCAGGAAGCTTGAGGAGTAGCTCCATGCCGCGTAAGGAATCAGAGCAGGCGCCCGAGCCGGTCGCGATCGTCGGAATCGGTCTGCGGTTCCCCGGCGGCAGCGGCTCGCCCGGCGAGTTCGACGCCTTCCTGCGGGAGGGCCGCAGCGGGATCGGCCCGATCCCCCGGGACCGCTGGGACGTCGACGCGTTCACGCCCGAGGGCCCGGACGACAAGGGCAAGATCCGCGCCTCGGCCGGCGGGTTCCTGGACCGCATCGACCTGTTCGACGCCGGCTTCTTCAACATCTCCCCGAAGGAAGCCCGGTACATGGACCCCCAGCAGCGGCTGCTGCTGGAGACCGCCTGGCAGGCCCTGGAGCACGCGGGCATCGACCCGGCGCCGCTGCGCCGCGGCAACGGCGGCGTGTACATCGGCGCCAGCTCCATCGACTACGCACTCGAACTGGACTCGCTGCCCTACGAGGAGCTGGACGGCCATCTGGCGTCCGGCATCACCATGTTCCCGCTGTCCGGCCGCCTCTCCTACTTCCTCGGCTGGCGCGGCCCGAGCATGAGCGTCGACACCGCCTGCTCCTCCTCGCTGGTCGCGCTGCACCTCGCGGTGCAGGCACTGCGCGCCGGCGAGGCCGACATCGCGCTGTGCGGCGGCGTCAACGCCCTGCACCACCCGCGCATCCCGGTGATGTTCTCCAACGCGCAGATGCTCTCCCCGGACGGGCAGTGCAAGACCTTCGACGAGGCCGCCGACGGCTACGCCCGCGCCGAGGGCTGCGGCATCGTCGTCATCAAGCGGCTCGCCGACGCCGAGCGCGACGGCGACCGGATCCTCGCCCTGGTGCGCGGCACCGCCGTCGGCCAGGACGGCGACAGCGCCGGTCTCACCGTGCCCAACGGCCCCGCCCAGGAGAAGGTGATCCGCAGCGCGCTGGCCGCCGCCCACCTCGCACCCGAGGACATCCAGTACGTCGAGGCGCACGGCACCGGCACCCCGCTCGGCGACCCCATCGAGTTCGGCGCCATCGGCGACGTGTTCGTCGACTCCCACACCAAGGACCGGCCGGTGCTGGTCGGTTCGGTGAAGACCAACTTCGGTCACATGGAGCCCGCCTCCGGCATCGTCGGCGTCATCAAGACCGTCCTCCAGCTGCGCGCGGGCACGATCTACCCGCACATCAACCTCAACACCCCCTCCGGGCGCATCCCCTGGGACCTCTACCCGGTCCGGGTCCCGACGGCCTGCGAGCCCTGGGAGGCCGAGGTCCGGCGCGCGGTCGTCAACAGCTTCGGCTTCGCCGGGACCATCGGCGCGGTCGTGCTCGAGCAGGCCCCCGAGCCGGCCCGGCAGCCCTCCGAGGGCGGGGCCGCACCGGTGTTCACCCTGTCCGCGAAGAACGCCGGCGCGCTGCGTGAACTCGCTGCCGAATACCGCAGGTTGGTGGACGAGCAGCCCCTGGCGGCACTCTGCCACAGCGCCAACACCACCCGCACCCACCACCCCTTCCGCATCGCCGCGCCCGTCGCCGACAGCGCCGCGCTCGCCCGGCTCCTGGACCGGGCCGCCGAGGCCGAGCACGAGGGGCCCTCCGGCATCCGCAAGACCGCGTTCATGTTCACCGGCCAGGGCTCCCAGTACGCCGGCATGGGCGCCGCCCTCTACGCGGCCCTGCCCGTCTTCCGCGCCCAGGTCGACGCGTGCGACCGGCTGTTCGCCGAACACCTCGGCCGCTCGGTGCGCGAGCTGCTGCTCGGCACCGCACCCGATCCCGAGGCGATCGACCGCACCGAGTACACCCAGCCCGCCCTGTTCACCCTGGAGTACGCCCTCGCCCAGCAGTGGATGGCCTGGGGCGTGCGCCCGAACGTGCTCATCGGGCACAGCATCGGCGAGGTCGTCGCCGCCGCCGTGGCCGGCCTGTTCAGCCTGGCGGACGCGGTCACCCTGGTCGCCGCCCGGGCCCGGCTGATGCAGGCCGTGCGCACCGAGGGCGGCATGGCCGCCGTCGCCGCCCCCGTCGAGGAGGTCGCCCCCCTGCTGGAGGGTCGCGCCGACCTGGCACTGGCCGGGGTCAACGCCCCCGACCAGACGGTGATCTCCGGGGCCACCGCCGCGCTGGACGAGGTGGTGGGAATCCTGGAGGACAGGGGCGTCCGCGTCGACCGCCTCAAGGTCTCGCACGCCTTCCACTCCCCGCTGATGGCCGAGGTCTACGACGACTTCCGCGCGGCCCTCGACGGCATCACCTTCCACGAGCCGAAGATCAGCATCATCTCGAACGTCACCGGACGCCTCGCCCGGCTCCGCGAGATCGGCGACCCCGACTACTGGGTGCGGCACATCGGCGAACCGGTCCGCTTCCTCGACGGCATCCGGGCCGTCGCCAAGCGCGGCCGGCACGCCCTGATCGAGGTCGGCCCGCAGGCCGGGCTCACCGCGCTCGCCCGGCGCGGGGTCACTGTCGAGGACCACCTGTGGCTGGCCAGCCTGCGCCGCCGCGACACCACCACCTCGACCACCCTCACCGCACTCGCCGACTACTACGCGGCAGGCCTCGGGGTCTCCTGGACCGACTACCACGCCGGTCACCCCGTGCCCGCCCGCGTGGACCTGCCGACGTACGCCTTCCAGCGCAAGCGCTACTGGCTGCCCACCGCCACACCCCGCAGGGCGGCCGCGAACGGCACCGCCCGGCACCTGCTGCTCGGCGTCGAGGAGCGGTTCGCCAGCGGAGTCCGGGAGTTCAACGCGGAGTTCACCACCGAGGAACTCGGCGCGCTCGCCGACCTCGCCGACGGCGGCCGTACCGTCCTGCCCGCCGGCGCCTACGTCGACCTGCTGCTCGCCGTGCAGGACGCGGTCCAGGGCCACGCCCGCTCCGCCGTCCGGGACCTCAGGCTGCTCGCCCCGCTGGAGCTGCCCGCCGAGACGGTGACCGCGCTGACCACCCGCTGGCGGCCGCGCCCGGGCGGCGGCGCCGAGGTCGAGGTGTTCACGGTCGTCGGCGGCGAGGAGAACCTGCACGCCACCGCCGTGGTCGCCGCCGAACGCGAACCCCTGGTCCCCGTCTCGGAGCTGGCCGAGCTGGACGCCACGCTGGCCCCGGCCGGACAGCAGATCGACGACGAGGACATCTACACCGACCTCGCCTCCGTCGGCCGCCCGCAGGGACCCCGGATGCGGCTGCTGCTGCGCGCCGCCCGGCACGGCGACGGCCTGGTCACCGGCGAGCTGACCGGCCGCGACGCCAGCGCCGTCGAGCACGTCCCGGCAGAACTGCTGGAGGCCGCGGTGCAGGCCCTGGTCGTACTCGACCCCGAGGGCCCGGTGTTCGTACCGCGCGAGATCGCCTCCGTGCGGCACTTCCGCAAGCCGCGCGGCGAGAACCTGCGCGTCCTCGCCCGGGTCCGCGGCGAGCAGGACCGGCGCCTGGCCGACGTGCTGCTGCTGGAGAACGGTGATCCGGTCGCCGAACTGCTCGGTGTCCGCATGGCCCGGCCCGAGGGCCGCGGTGGCCGCCGTCAGTTCCTGCACCGCCCCGACTGGGTGCGCCGGGCGCTGCCGGCCAAGGAGCACGCACCCGCCCGGCACGTCGTCCTGCTCGACCCGTCCTCGGTCCGGGCGGCCGAACTCGCCGCCGAGCCCGGTCTGAAGGTCACCTGGCTGCCCGACCTCACCGACCTCAAGGCCGCCCTGGAGGACCCCACCGTCACCGACGTCTGCCGGATCTGGCGGCAGCGCCCGGCGCCGATGTCCGACGGCCGGCTGCGCGTGGAGTGCGAGGACAACTACCGCGAACTCCTGACGCTCATCGGCGCGTTGGACGCCTCCGGTGCCACGCGGCCGCCCCGGCTGTGGCTGGTCACCGAGGGCGCCCAGTGGCTGCCCGGTGACCCGGCCGGCGACGGCGGGCACCTCGGCGCCGCCACCCTGTGGGGCTTCGGGCGGGTGCTGCTGACCGAGTACCCGCAGTACCGGACGACCCTGGTGGACCTCGCCCCGGGCAGCGGCCTCACCCCGCTCGCGGACGAGTGGCGCAGCGAGCCGCCCGGCGAGTACCAGGTCGCCCACCGTCCCGGCCGCCGCTATGTGCGCCGGCTGCTCGCCGGTGACTCGACCCTCACCTGGACCGGAGGCTTCGAACTGCGCGCCCCCGACTCCGGCGACCTGTCCGACCTGGCGCCGGCCTCGGTCACCGAGCGGGCGCCCGGGGCCGAGGAGGTCCAGGTCCGCGTGCACGCCGTCGGCCTGACCGCCGAGGACGCCCGCACCGCCCTGGACACCGGACGCGCCGAACGCGCCGAGGAGGAGGCCGGCGTGGAGGAACCGCCGCCGCTGCTCGGCCAGTTGGCCCGTGGCACGGTCCTCGCCGCCGCCGACGGCACCGGCTTCGCGGCCGGCGACGAGGTCCTCGTCCGGCACGACGGCACCTTCCGCTCCACGCTCACCGTGCCCGCGGTGGCCGTCGTCCACGCCACCGGCTCCGACGACACCGCGCCCCGCTTCCGGCTGGACGAGACCGGCGAGGCCCTGCGCACCGCCCTGTCCGACCCCGCCGGACGCACCTGGGTCACGCTCCCCGAGGACCCGGGCGAGGAGCAGAGCGACCCCGTCGACGAGGGCCCGGCCGGGCTCCGCGCCGACCGCACCTACCTGGTCACCGGTGGTCTCGGCGGCCTCGGCCTGGTCACCGCGCGCAAGCTGGTCGCGCTCGGTGCCGGGCACCTGACCCTGGTCAGCCGCAGCGGCCGGGCCACCGAGGAGGCCTCACCGGTCCTCGCGGACCTGGCCGCCGACGCCGAGATCGACGTCGTACGCGCCGACATCTCCCGCTCGGAGGACGTCCAGCGCCTGGTGCGGCACCTCGCGGCGGGCCCGTACCCGCTCGGCGGGATCGTGCACGCGGCCGGCTCCTACGACAAGAAGCTGATCTCCGAGCTGACCTGGGAGTCGATCGACGCCCAGCTCGCGGCGAAGGCGTACGGCGGCTGGCTGCTGCACGAGGCGGCCGAGGAGTCCTTCCCCGAGCTGGAGTTCTTCGTCACCTACTCCTCCATCGCCTCCGTCCTCGGCGGCGCGACCCAGGGCCACTACGCCGCCGCCAGCGCCGGGCTCGACGCACTCGCCGAGTGGCGCAGCCGCCGCGGGGTGCCCGGGCTCTCGGTCAACTGGGGCGCCTGGGCCCGGGTCGGCATGTCGGCCCGCCTGGAGGAGCACCTCAGCCAGGAGATCGAGCGCAGCGGCGTCCGCTTCTTCTCCCCGACCCGGGCCCTGGACACCCTGGCCCGGCTGTGGGGACGGCCGCGCACTCAGCGGATCGTCGGCGAGTTCGACTGGGACCGCTATGTGGCGGGCAGCGTCACGGGCGACCTGTTCTACGACCGGCTCGCCCGGCAGGCCCCCGAGGACGACGGCACCGGCCTCGACCTCACGGCACTGGCCGCGCTCCCCGGAGCCGAACGCCTGGCCGCCGTCACCGGCGTGGTCCGAGAGAAGGTCGGCGCCGTCCTGCACCTCGAGGAGGGCGACGAGCTGGACGTGTCCACCGAGTTCGTGTCGCTGGGCCTGGACTCCCTGATGGCCCAGCAGGTCAAGGCCGCACTGGAGCAGACGTTCCGACTGCCCCTGCCGGCCTCCCTCACCCAGGACCACCCCACGGTCCGTGCGCTGGCCCAGTTCGTCGACGGTCAGCTCGGTCCGGTACCGGCAGCGTGACAGAGCTGGGGGGCGTCCTCGACAGGGGACGCCCCCCAGGGACGGGAACCCACCATGACTGACATACCGAGGGAGCGCTGGACGCTCCACCACTCCTCCCGGGCCCACGCCGGAAGCCGCCCGGACCACCCGGCGATCATCTGCGAGGGCCGCGTCACCACCTACGAGAAGCTCCACCGCGACAGCAACCGTGCCGCGCACGCCCTGCACACCAGCGGGGTCAGGCGCGGTGACCGGGTCGCCTACCTGGGCCGCGAGTCGGCCAACTACTACCTGGTGATGATCGCCTGTGCCAAGGCCGGCGCGGTCCTGGTGCCGGTCAACTGGCGGCTCACCCCGCACGAGGTCGACCACATCCTGCGTGACTCCGGCGCCGCCCTGATCTTCGTCGACGACGAGTTCTGGGACACCGTCGCCACCGTCCGCCACCAACTGCGCGGGCTGCGCAGGGTGATCCGGGTCGACGGCACCGACGCCGACGGCGAACCCGCCCGCGGCGCGGGCCTGCTCGCCTGGGCCGCCGATCAGCCCGACACCGACCTCGCGCCCGGCACCGGCCCGGACGACGCGGTCATCCAGATCTACACCAGCGGCACCACCGGCCTGCCCAAGGGCGCGGTCCTCGCCCACCGCAGCTTCTTCACGCTGCCGCACGCGAGCCGCGAGCGGGGCGTCGACTGGATCGACTGGCTGCCCGAGGACGTCGCCCTGATCTCCCTGCCGGGCTTCGGCGTGGCCGGCATCGGCTGGTTCCTGCACACGTTCAACGCCGGCGGCACCAACGTGATCATGCCGCAGTTCGACCCGCAGCAGGCGGTACGCCTCATCCGCAGCCACGGGGTCACCACCACCTTCGCGGCCCCGGCCATGCTCCAGGCGATGGCGGCCGAACGCGGCGCGGGCCCCGAGGCGTTCGCCTCCCTGCGCAAGATCGCCTACGGCGCCGCCCCCATGTCCGAGACGCTGCTCAAGCAGTGCCTGGAGACCTACCGCTGCGAGTTCGCGCAGATCTACGCCAGCACCGAGACCGGCAGCGTCGCGGTCTGTCTCCCGCCCGAGGCGCACCACCCCGGCAGCACGGTCCTCACCTCGGTCGGCAGGCCCTGCCCCGGCAACGAGGTCAAGGTGATCGGCCCCGACGGCGAGACCCTGCCCGCCGGCGCCATCGGCCAGATCTGCGTCCGCGCACCCTCCCGGATGCTCGGCTACTGGAACCTGCCCGAGGCCACCGCCCGCACCCTGGTGGGGGAGTGGCTGCACATGGGCGACGCCGGCTACCTCGACGAGGACGGCTATGTCCACCTGTGCGACCGCATCAACGACACGATCATCGTCGCCGGGCAGAACATCTACCCGGCCGAGGTCGAGAAGGCGCTCGCCGCGCACCCGGCCGTCGCCGACACGGCCGTCGTCGGCCTCCCCGACGACCGCTGGGGCGAGAGCGTGCACGCGGTGGTGGTCCTCCGGCCCGGCGCGACCGCCACACCCCGGGAACTCCTGCTGTCGCTGCGGGGCCGCATCGCCGACTACAAGATCCCGGGCACGTACCACTTCGCCGAGTCCCTCCCGCGCAACCCGTCGGGCAAGATCCTGCGCCGCGCGGTGAGGGAGCAACTGGCGGCGCCGACCAGGGACGCACTGAAGGCAACGGTCGTCTGACGACACCGACAGCCGAGAAAGGAAAACGACGCATGCCTTCCAACTCCGGGGAGAGCAACTCCCAAGGGGCGCGGGGAACTGCGCGACCAGCCCCCACCGGCCCGCAGCCCGCAGACGACGGCCGGCCCCCTCTCCAGATCGGCATCCTCCTCCCCACGCGAGAGCAAGCCATCAACGGCACCTACGCTGCAGCACCCTTGCTCGACTTCGCCAAAACCGCGGAAGCGGCCGGCTTCGACTCCCTGTGGGCCGGCGACTCCCTCACCGCGCGCCCCCGCCTGGACCCCCTCGTCGTACTCTCGGCCGCAGCGGCAGCGACAACGCGCATCGCGGTCGGCACCGCGGCCCTCACCCCGGCCCTGCGCCACCCCCTCATCGGCGCCAACATGATCGCGAGCCTCAGCCATGTCGCCGCCGACCGGCTGATCCTCGGCCTCGGTTCGGGCTTCCCGATGCCCGAGACCGAGGAGGAGTTCGCCTCCGTCGGCGCGTCCTTCCAGGGCCGCGTCGGCCGCCTGGACGAGATCACCGCCCTGTGGCGGACGGCGTGGCGGTCGGGCGAGGAGGGCGAACCCGGCGACTTCCAGGGCAAGTTCTGGCAGGCGGAGAACCTGGACCGGCTCCCCTCGCCCGCGATCCCCGGCGGCCCGCCGCTCTGGCTGGCCGGCAGCGACACCCCCAAGGTCCTGGCCCGCGTGGCCACGCGCTACGACGGCTGGCTGCCCTTCCTCCCGGACGTCGACGCCTACGCACGCGCCCGCCGTCGTATCGCCGAACTGGCCGAGGAGGCCGGGCGGGGAGCCGACGCGGTCGTCCCCGCGCTGTATGCCACCGTCACGGTCAACGCCAGTGAGAGCGCGGCCAAGGCCGAACTGGAGCACTACATCAGCCACTACTACGGCCGCTCCCTGGAGCAGATGCGGAGCATCCAGGCCTACGCCTGGGGCAGCGCCGAGAAGTGCGCCGAGTGGCTCGGCGACTACGTCCGCGCCGGCGCCCGGCACCTGGTCGTACGGATCGGATCCCTGGACCCCGAGCCGCAGTTGAAGGAGATCGCCGAGGTGCTGCTGCCCGCGGTACGCGCCCTCGGCCCGTCCACCACCGTTGGGAGTACGCAGTCGTGACCACCGCCATCGGCACCGTCGGCAGCCAGATGTCCACCGAGGGGCACTGGTTCCACCCCGTGGACCCCTCGCCCGACGCCTCCATCCGGCTGTTCCTGCTGCCCCACGCGGGCAGCGGCGCCATCATCTACCGCGACTGGGAGAGCCTGCTGCCCCCGGACATCGCGGCCCAGGCGGTGACCCTGCCCGGCCGCCACAACCGCCGGGAGGAGCAGACCTACGAGAACTTCTGGCCGCTGCTCGACGCCCTGCACGAGGCCGTCCTGGGCGACCTGGACGACCGGCCGTTCGCCTTCTTCGGCCACTGCCTCGGCGCACAGCTGGCGTTCCGTCTCGCCATCAAGATGGAGGCGGAGGGCGGGCCGGCTCCGGTGATGGTCGGCATGTCCGGCTGGTCGCCGGTGGGCTTCTTCCAGCCGACGGAGGAGCAGAGCAGGATGCCGGAGCCCGAACTGGTCGAGTGGATCAAGAAGTTGGGCTCGTTCCCGGCCGAGATCTACGACAACCCCGAGATGCTCGCGCTCGTCGTGCCCGCACTGCGCGCCGACCTCAGGGTCGCCGGCGACTACGAGGACGACGGCGCCGGCGTCACCTGCCCGCTCGCCTCCTACGGCGGTCGCAGCGATCCGCTGCAGGAGGCCCCGGACGCCATGACCCACTGGGCCGGGCGCACCCCCGGCTACCTCGGCCACAACGAGTACGAGGGTGGTCACTTCTACATCGACACGCACGCCCAGGCCGTCACCGCGCACTTCGCGCACCGGCTGCAGCGGACCGTGGCCAGGGCCGCGGACCAGAGCGGGACCTGAGCCCGAAGGCCGCGTCAGCGCCGCGTCAGCGGGGCGCGGGACAGTGACCCGATGACTGTGTTCCGGGTGCTGTCCCGCGCCCCGCAGTGCGTCGCGGACCCCCGTGGCCCGCATTCAACCAGCACAAAACGACCTAGGGAGGGTCGTCCATGACCACCGAAGCGGAACTGACCGGCAGCGCGGCCTCGGCTGCACCGCCACCGGACATCGAGGAGGCCGCCGGAGCACCCGCATGGGGCGCGCTTCTGGTCGTGCTGGCCGGCCTGTTCATCACCAACCTCGACTTCTTCATCGTCAACGTGGCCATCCCCTCGCTGCAACAGGGGATGCACGCCACCGCGGCCGAGATCCAGCTGGTCGCCGCCACGTTCAACATCGGTCTGTCGGCCATGCTGATCACCGGCGGCCGGCTCGGCGACCTCTACGGCCGCCGGCGGATCTTCTCCATCGGCCTGGCCCTGTTCACGCTGGCCTCACTGGCCTGCGGCATCGCGCCGAACATGGGCGAGCTGATCGCGGCGCGCGCGGTGCAGGGCGCCGCGGCCGCGCTGGTCATCCCGCAGGTCCTCGGCATCCTGACCACGACGTACACGGGCAAGGCCCGGGTCGCCGCGTTCAACGCCTACGGCCTGACGCTCGGCGCCTCGGCCGTCTTCGGACAGCTGATCGGCGGCCTGCTGATCAAGGCGGACGTGTTCGGCTGGGACTGGCGGACCATCTTCCTGATCAACGTGCCGATCGGCGCCGTCGTGCTGCTGCTGACCCCGAAGCTGGTGCCGGAGTCCCGCGCCGAGGGCCACACGGGCCTCGACCTGACCGGTGTGGTCCTGGTGACCGCCGGGCTCACCGCCGTCGTGCTGCCGCTGGTCGAGGGCCGCGAGCAGGGCTGGCCCACCTGGACCTGGGAGTGCCTGGTGGCCGCCGTACCGCTGCTGGCCGTCTTCTGGTACACCCAGCGCCGCAAGGCGGCCCGCGGCAGGTCGCCGCTGGTCGACCCGACCCTCTTCGAGGACCGTGCGTTCGGTGTGGGTGTGGTCTCCCTGCTGGTGTTCTTCGCCGCGATGGCCTCGTTCTTCCTGGTCCTCGCGCTGTATCTGCAGGAGGGCCGCGGCCAGTCCGCGCTGCGGTCCGGGCTGCTGTTCATCCCGCTCGGCCTCGGCTTCTTCGTCGGCTCGGTGCAGGCGCCGAAAGCCGCGGCCAAGCTGGGCAAGCAGGTGCTGGCCCTGGGCGCCCTGCTCCTGGCGGCGGGTGACCTGGCGCTGGCCGAGACCGTGTGGCACCTGGACAGCAGCGGTTCCGTGGCCTGGTGCATCCCTGCCATGGTGCTCGGCGGGTTCGGCATGGGCTTCGTCGTCGCCCCGCTCACCTCGCTGGTCCTGGAGGGCGTGGCCCCGCACCACGCGGCCGCCGCGTCCGGTGTCTTCTCCACCGCCCAGGAGATGGGCAACGCCATCGGCATCGCGGTGATCGGCGTGGTCTTCTTCGGCGTGGCCGGGCACCGGATCGACGCCCACTCCTACGCCCACGCCTTCGGTACCAGCCTGCTGGTGCAGGCCGGGTTCTGCGTCCTGGTGGCGGCTCTGGTGCAGCTGCTGCCGCGGGCCCGGCAGGCGGATGCCGCAAGCGCGCCCGAGGCCGCCTGACCGACGGCGGAAAACAGTCCTCCGACGGGGGTCGGCGAGTTCTCGCCGGCCCCCGTTTTCCGTGTTCCGGGAAGGCTCTCACCTACGGTTGTTCAGAATGCAACCTTCCCTTTTTGCCAATCGGAAACCAGTCATTTACTGGCTGAAAACGCGTCAGTAATCCATCAGATTCCTGTCAGGACTGCTCATCAGGATGTCTCCAACGCTGGACACCCCCTGGAAACCAGCCAACGGAGGGAATTCCCATGTCCGAATGCGAGCAGCAGCTTCCCGAGTGGCCGATGGCGCGTTCCTGCCCGTACGGGCCACCGGACGCATACGAGGGCCTGCGCAAGGAGCCACCGGTGCGCGTGCGCATACGCGGCGGCGAAGCCTGGCTGGTCACCCGGCACGCGGACGTCCGCCAGGTGCTCAACGACAACCGCTTCAGCGCCGACGACCAGCAGCCGGGCTTCCCGATCCGGATCCAGCTGCCGCCGGAGCCCGGCGTGATGTCGTTCAACCGCATGGACGACCCCGAGCACGGCCGGCTGCGCCGGATGGCGATGACCGAGTTCACCGCCCGCCGCACCCGCGCCCTGCGCCCCGAGGTCGAACTCCTCGTCGGGCGGCTGCTGGACGAGCTGGAGCAGGGCCCGAACCCGGTCGACCTGGTGGAGAACTTCGCCGTCCGGCTGCCGTCGCTGGTGATCGCCCGCATGCTCGGCGTCCCGGAGGAGGACGAGGCGACGTTCACCGAGCAGAGCCGGGTCATCCTCTCCCAGGACGCGACGCCCGAGGAGACGTACGGCGCGTTCCTGGAGATGACCCGGTTCCTGGACGAGCTGGCCGTGCAGCGCACCGCCGACCCGCAGGACGACCTGATCAGCCGGCTGGTCACCCGCTATGTGGCGACCGGCGAGCTGAGCCACCAGGAGCTCGTCGCCATGGCCCGGTTCTTCCTGGTCGCCGGGCACGAGACCTCGGCCCACCAGATCAGCCTGAGCGTCCTCAGCGTGCTGCGCGATCCGGCCCTGCGGGCCGAACTCCACGCCGACCCGGCCCTGTTCAGACCGGCGGTCGAGGAACTGCTGCGCTACTGGTCCATCTCGCAGGACAACCAGGTGCGGGCCGCGGTGGCCGACGTCGAGCTGGGCGGGGCGCACATCCACCAGGGCGAGGGTGTGATCGTGGCGATCCCCGGCGCCAACCACGACGAGTCGGTCTACCCCGACCCGGGCCGCCTCGACATCCACCGCAACGCCTCAGGTCACCTCGCGTTCGGCTTCGGCGCGCACCTGTGCCCCGGCGCCTCGCTGGCCCGCATGGAACTGGAGGTCTGCCTGAGCCTCCTCTTCGCCCGCCTCCCCGGACTCCGCCTGGCCGTCCCCGCCGACGACGTGCGCTTCCGCGAGAACACCCTCGTGTACGGCCTGGAGGAACTCCCCGTCACCTGGTGACGGCCGCTCACCCGGGTGACAGGAGGGCCGTGCCCCCACCACGGCCCCGCCCCCCACACCGCCGGCCCGCGCCCGCGGCCCGCCCTCGTCAGTCCCTGATCAGCTTCGGGTCAGTCCTCCTTGGCAAAGTCATTACTCACCACCGACTCGCACGGGCCCCGTGGGGACCCGTGTCAGCGCTGTGTCAGCGCCGCGTCAGGGCACTGCGCGAAGGTGGCGTCCGGCGTCCGCGCACAGCTCGGAGGTAAAGATTCCTCTTCCGTGCGCCGCCCGGGCCCCTTCACGTGCCCCACGCAGAAAGAGAGTCGGTGCCGAGGATCACCTTTGCCCCCCGAGCACGGAGGACGAACATGTCACTCGCGGACCACACCGACATCCTGGACTGGCCCTTCGCCCGCACCGAGGACGGCAACCCGCCGCCCGTGCTGGCCGAGTTGCGCCAGGCACCCCCCTGCGTGGTGCGCATCCCGGCGGGAGCAGCCGATTCACGACTGGCCTGGCTGGTGACCAGGTACGACGATGTGCGCCAGGCTCTGTCCGACCCGCGGCTGAGCGCCGACGAGACGTTACCCGGCGCCCCCGTGCGCATCCAGCTGCCGCCCGGGAGCAACCCCAGCTCGTTCCTTCGCCAGGACGACCCCGAGCACGCACGGCTGCGCGGCATGATCCAGACCGAGTTCACCTACCGCCGCGTCAAGCGGCTGCGCGAGCCGGTCCAGCGGCTGGTGGACGAGCTGCTGGACGAACTGGCCGCCCAGCCCCAGCCCGCCGACCTGCACGCCGTCTTCTCCCGGGCGCTGCCGACCCTCGTCATCGCGCGATTACTGGGGGTCCCGGAGGAGGACTCCCCGTTCTTCATCGAGAAGACCCGCTTCATCATGTCCCAGGAGGACCCGGCCGTCTCCCTGGCCGCGTTCGTCGATATGTCCGAGTACCTCGCCAAGCTGGCGCTGCGCAAGCTCGCCGACCCCGGGGACGACCTGATCAGCAGGCTCGCCGTCAACCACCACGCGACCGGCGCCCTCACCCTGGACGAACTCGTCGGCATCGCCCGCCTCGTCCTGGTCGCGGGCCACGAGACCACCACCAACCAGATCGCCCTGAACGTCCTCGCCCTGCTGCGTGACGACGAGCTGAGGGCCCAGATCGCCGCCGACGACGGCGCGCTGATCCCCAACTTCATCGAGGAGTCGATGCGTTACTGGTCGATCTCCCAGGACGCCATGGTGCGCCTCGCCGTCGAGGACATGGAACTCGGCGGCGTGGCCGTCGAGAAGGGCGACGCCGTCGTCATCTCGGTGCCCGCAGGCAACCACGACGAGTCCGTCTTCGCCTGCCCGCACCGCATCGACCCGCACCGCGACACCAGCGGCCATCTGCAGTGGGGCTTCGGATCGCACTACTGCCAGGGCGCCCCGCTGGCCCGCCTGGAGATGGAGCTGGCCCTGCGCTCCCTGCTGCGCCGCTTCCCGGACCTCCGCCTCGCGGCCGACCCGCGCACGCTGTTCCGCCGCGAGGCGGTCTTTTACGGGGTGAACCGACTTCCCGTGACCTGGTGACCGGAGGAATCCGCCGGTGCACCGGACAACCCACAGTGAAAGATCAAGGAAAGGAAACGGAGTCGTCATGACTTCTGAAGCAAGCCCGGAAGTCGCGGTCGAGGGGCGTGCGAGGACGAACCCCGTGGGCACACCGGCTGCCGCCCCCTCCGCCGGTGCCCTTCTGGTGGTCCTCGTCGGGACGTTCATCACGGTGCTGGACTTCTTCATCGCCAACGTGGCCGTCCCCGCCATCAAGGCCGACCTCGACGCCACCGCCGCACAGGCCCAGATGATCGTCGTCGGCTACGGCGTGGCCTTCACCTCGGGCCTGATCACCGGCGGCCGGCTCGGCGACCTCTACGGCCGCCGGCGGATGTTCGCCCTCGGTATGGTGCTGTTCATGGCGGCCTCGGCCGCGTGCAGCTTCGCGCCCTCGGTGACCGTGCTCGTGGTGGCCCGGATCGCCCAGGGCGCCGCCGCCGCGCTCATGGTGCCGCAGGTGCTGGGCATCATCGGCACGGTGTACACGGGCGAGGCCCGCGACCGCGCCTTCAACATCTACGGCCTGGTCATCGGACTCGCCGGAGTCTTCGGCCAGTTCATCGGCGGCGCGCTGATCTCGGTGGACGTGGCCGGCCTGAGCTGGCGCACGATCTTCCTGATCAACGTTCCGCTGTGCCTGCTCTCCCTCGCCTTCGTCCGCCGTACGATCCCCGAGTCCCGCGGCCAGGGCGGCACTCGGCTCGACCTGGCCGGCGCCCTGCTGGTCACGGCCACCCTGGGCCTGCTGGTGTTCGCGCTGCTCGAAGGACAGGAGCGCGACTGGCCGGTGTGGGTGTGGGAGTCGCTCGCCGGGGCGGCCGTGCTGCTGGCCGTGACCGTCTGGCACCTGCGCCGCAGGTCGGCCGCCGGGCGCGGTCCGCTGATCGAGCCGGGGATGTTCCGCTCCCGGCTGTTCTCGGTCGGCCTGGTCGCGACGGTCGTCTACTTCCTTGCCATGGGCTCCTTCTTCTTCACCCTCGCCCTCTATCTGCAACTGGGCCGCGGCCTGACCCCGTTGCAGTCCGGGCTGATGTTCCTGGCGCTGGGCGCGGGCTACTTCGGCGCCTCCATCGTCTCGGCCCGGTTCGCCGCCTCGGTGACCGCCCGCCGGGTCGCCGTCGGCCCGCTCGTCCTGGCGGTCGGCTACACCGCGATCGCGCTGACGGCACGCGGTCTGGACACGAGCGGCCATGTGCTGTGGCTGCTGCCCGTGCTGCTGGTCGCCGGCCTCGGCATGGGCCTGACCACCGGTCCGCTGACCAACCTGGTGCTGGGCGGTGCGGTCCCCGAACACGCGGCCGCCGCCTCGGGGCTGCTCAACACCGCTCAGGAGGGCGGGGCCGCCGTCGGCGTGGCGATCGCCGGCACGGTCTTCTTCCCGGCGCTCGCGGACGCCGGCGGCAAGGCCGGCGCCTATCCGCACGCGTTCGCCGTCACCCTGATCCCGCTCGTCTGCCTGGGCCTCGTCGCCTCTCTGCTGGTGCTCGCGGCCCCGGGCCGCGCCGCCCGGAAGTGAGCGACCGGCACCCCGGCCGTACGAAGGAAGGAGGCAAGAAGGGATGCCGTACCTCACCACCCGGGACGGGACCGGGCTGCACTACAGCGACTGGGGCGACGGACGGCCCGTCGTCCTGCTCGGCGCGGCCATGGCGGACTCGCGCATGTGGGAGTTCCAGGCGGCGTTCCTCGCCGGGAACGGGCTGCGCTGCATCACCTACGACCGGCGCGGCAGCGGCCGTTCGGACATCCCCTGGACCGGATACGACTACGACACCCTGGCCGGCGACCTCGCCGACCTGCTCGACCACCTCGACCTGAGGGACGCCGTGCTGGTCGGCTACGCGGTGGGCGGCGGGGAGTGCGTGCGCTACCTGTCCCGGTACGGCACGCAACGGGTGGCCGGGCTCGCCCTGGTCGCCTCGACGACGCCGTTCCTGCTGCGCGCCCCGGACAACCCCGGCGGACTGGAACCCGCTCTCTTCGACCAGGTGGAACAGGCCATCCGGACCGACCGTGCCGCCTGGCTGCACGCCCTGACCTGGCCGTTCTTCGCGGGCCCGGAGCCGGACCCGGACAACCTGCCA
Source organism: Streptomyces sp. NPDC044064 (assembly GCF_056434245.1). Taxonomy (NCBI): domain Bacteria; kingdom Bacillati; phylum Actinomycetota; class Actinomycetes; order Kitasatosporales; family Streptomycetaceae; genus Streptomyces; species Streptomyces sp. NPDC044064. The sequence goes on along the minus strand of NZ_JBWKFN010000013.1, from coordinate 167,765 downwards.
CTCTCCGGGCAGCTCGCCGGCTGGCTGATCGGCATGTGCCTGAACACCTCGCCGAGAGCCGGGATCGAGATCTACCGCACGCTGTTCACCACCGACCAGCGCACGGAGACGGCCGCGGTCCCGGTGCCCACCCTGGTGATCCACGGGACCGCCGACCTGGCGGCGCCGTACCCGCTGTGCGGCCCGCGGACCGCCGAACTGATACCCGGCAGCAGGCTGATCACCTACGAGGGCGCGGCGCACGGCATGTTCGCGACCCACGCGGACCGGCTCAACGCCGACCTGCTGGCGTTCGTCAAGGAGTGACACCCGTCGTTCCCACCGCGTCCGGCCCCTCTCGGCAAGGGGCCGGACGTTCGCGTTCCCGCCCCCGCGCACCGCGTCAGCGACGCATCAGCCCGGTGACAGCGCGCCCCGGCAGAGTGGGGATCGCCGCGACGCCGGGCGCACAGCCGGCCCGGTCCGCGGGTGCCGTCCGACGAAGGAGTACGCCCCTCATGGCAGACACCGCAGCCCCGGCTCCCACCCGGGCACTCGTCCTGGGCAACCCCGCTTCCGGCAGTCACTCGCCCGAACTGGTCGAAGAAGTACGCCAGTTGTGCGCCTCCTGCCTGGAGCGCACGGAGGTGCACCTCACCACCGGACCGGGCGACGCCACCGTCGCCGTGCGCCGGGCGCTGCAGCGGCCCGCCGGGGCGCCCGACCTGATCGTCGTCATCGGCGGCGACGGCACCGTCCGGGAGGCCGTACAGGGACTGGTGCCCGTCACCGGGAACGCCACCCTCGCGGTGGTGCCCGGCGGCACCGGCAACTCCGGCTACAAGATGCTCTGGGGCGAGCGGCCCTGGAGCGAGTCCCTGAAGGCGGTCCTGACCGACAACGGCATCGGCGGCAGCGCCCGGCTCCGCCGCCTGGACCTGGCCCGCCTCGCCCAGACCCGCAACTACGTCTATCTGGGCGCCTGTTCGGGCGTGATCGCCGACGCGCTGATCACCGCCCGGGGGCTGCCCCTGACCGGACGGGAGCGGTACGCCCGCGCCTTCGCGGACACGGCAGACGGCTACCCGCCGTACCCGGGCCGGGTCACCGTCGACGGCCGGGTCGTGCACGAGGGCCCCACGGTCCTCGCGAACGTCGGCGGCGGCCGGTACCGCGGCGGCCGGTTCCAGGTGCTGCCGGACTCGCTGCTCGACGACGGACTGCTCGACGTCTGTGTCATCGGCAGCGGGATCGCCGCGGTCGACGTGCCCGGACTGACCCTGAACGCCGCGCACATGGACCACCCGGCGACCGTGTACGCACGTGGCCGCACGATCACCGTCGAGCGCACCGACGGCCTCCGGCTGCCACTGGAGCACGACGGCGAGTACCAGCACGGCATCGGCGCCTCGGCCACCTTCGAGGTGCTCCCGGGAGCCCTCCCGGTCTGGGCGCCGGCCACCCCCTGAAGCCCGTACGAAGCCACCTGTCAGAAGAACAAGTCAAGCAAGTCACAGAGGAGAACGCCCGCATGAGCGACCTGACCACCACCGTCTCCCGTTACCTCGACATCTGGAACGAGGCGGACGCCGACAAGCGCGCCGCGGCCATCGCCGAGCTGTTCACCGCCGACGCCCCGTACATCGACCCGCTCGCGGCGGTCGAGGGTCACGAGGGCTTCGGGGCCGTGGTGGCCGGTGCCCGCGACCAGTTCAAGGGCCTCGCCTTCGAGCTGCACGGCACCGTCGACGCCCACCACGACCAGGCCCGCTTCCAGTGGGGCCTGGTGACCGAGCCGGGTGCCGAGCCGATCGCGATCGGCTTCGACGTCATCGTCACCGACGCCGAGGGCAAGATCAAGGCTGTCTACGGCTTCCTCGACAAGGTCCCGGCCGCCTGAGCACCACCCCCAACACCGCGGGAGCACCGGGGCGACGGTGCTCCCGCGGTTGCGTTCCCACCCGTGACGTACGCACGGCAAGGAAGGTAGCCGCCTCATGACCGCTGTCCTCGGGGAGAGCGTCGCCCGGGCACTGTGCGCCGACTGGGCCGAGCAGGCACAGACCCTGCCCCGGACCGGCCGCGGCCGCGCGCCCGCCGACACCCCGTTGCGCGAACTCTCGCACTGGGCCGCGACCCTGCGCCCGCAGCACATACCGTGCCGGGTGCTGAAGCTCGCCGCGAGCCAGGTGCTGTCGCAGATCGCCTCCATCCGGGCCGGTCTCCAGCACCCCCTCGGCAGAAAGCTGGTGGCCGCCTTCGGGCACCCCATGCAGCGCGACCCGCGGCAGGCCGCCGGCGTCTTCGCCGCGCTCGGCTCCTGGCTGAACCTGGACGACACCGCTTACGCCGGGCACCTGTCCAACTCCACGGTCGCGGTCCCGCTCGCCTTCGCCTACGCCCGCCGGCTGGACGGGCTCTCGCTGCTCACCGCTGTGGTCGCGGCCAACGAGTGCGCGGCCCGCATCACCGCCTCCGCGACCCTCGGACCGCTGCGCGGCCAGAGCGCCGTGCACACCCATCTGGCCGGCGCGGTCGCGGGCCGTCTGCACTGCGACCGGGCTTCCGCCTCCCTCTTCGAGAACTCCTTCGGGCTGGCCTTCGCGATGCCCAACTGGCCGCTGATGCGGGCCTTCCTCGCCAGTGACGCCCGGCTCTTCAACACCTTCACGCCGGTGCGCACCGCGATGGACGCCTGCGACGCCGCGTACGCGGGGCTGCGCGGGGCGCCCGACATCATGGAGCACAGCGACGGCTTCCTGGCCCGGTTCGCGACCGTGCCGCTGCCGCAGGCGGTGGCGAAGGGGCTGGGCCGCCGCTGGCACACCGACACACTGTCGTTCAAGATGCACCCCGGCGGGCCCGGCATCGACGCGGCGGTGGACTGCGCCGCCGAGATCCACCGGGAACTCGGCCCGCTCAGGCCGCAGGACGTGGCCGAAGTGGTCGTCGAGGCCTCCCTGTACACGCTGTTCGCGGGGGAGCGGGCCGCCCAGTACGTCACCGGGCCCGGCTCACCCCTGGGCGCGCTGGTCCTCGACGTGCCCTATCCGGTGGCCACCACCCTGCTCACCGGCGAGTTCTCGGTGGACGACTTCTCCGCGCCGTATCTGGACGACCCCGACCGCTGGGCGCTCGCGAAGCGGATCCGGCTGGAGCACGACACGGAGATGACCCGCGAACTGTTCCTGTCCGACGCGCCGTTCGGCGAGGCCGTGCGGGAGGCGGGCGAGCTGGCCGTGCCGTGGCTGCGCGGTTTCGGCGGCGACGAACTCGTGGACCTGATCGGCGCGCTGCAGGCCGACGATCGGGACTTCTCCCGGTCCACCAAGGCCACCGGCGCACGCGTCACCGTACGGCTGACGGACGGCCGTACGGTCTCCCGCACCCGGCTGATCCCGGTGGGAGCCGCCGGTCCGGAGACCCGGACGGGCCACGCCGACCTGGTGCGGGAGAAGTTCCTGTCGCTCGGCGGCTCCCAGCAGGTGGCCGACACCGTCGACGGCCTGCACCGGATGCGTCCACGGGCGGTGCGCCGCTGGATCGAGACGGCGTTCCTGGACTGAGCCCACCGCCGGCGGATGTGGTCAGGCGCCGTGCGCCACGTACAGGCGCACCGCGTCGTGCAGGCGGTAGCGGATCTGTCCGCGGCGGTCCGGCTCGCCGGCCTCGACCAGCTGGCGGTGCAGCAGCTCCTCCAGCAGGTCCACGGCGAGCCGGCGGGACGGGGCCACCCGGGACAGCAGCTGGTCCACCCCGAAGTCGTCGCCCACCGACTCCAGCCGGTGCAGCGAGTCGCGCAGCGGGGGCGGCAGCAGGCGGTAGTAGGCGGTCACGCTGGTGTGCAGGGACAGGTCGCCGACGTGCAGCGAGCGCAGCCGCTCGCGCTCGTCCGCCAGCCGGTCCGCGAGGTCGCCGAGGGACCGGTGCGGGCGTGCTGTGAGCCACAGGCCGGCGATGTGCAGGGCCAGCGGCAGCCCCGCGCAGGACTCCACGACGCTCCGTGCCGCCTGGCGCCCGGCGCGGATGCGGGCGGTGCCCACCAGGTCCGCCAGCATCCGGTGGGCGTCCTGCCGGTCCAGGGCGCCGATCCGGCGGTGGAACCCGTCGGGCAGTGCGGACAGTTCGCGCCGCGCGGCCACCAGGACCGCGCTCCTGCCGTCGTCCACGAGCAGCGGCCGTACCTGGGCCTCGCTGTCGACGTTGTCGAGGACCACGAGCACCCGCCGCCGGCTGAGTGTGTCCCGCAGCCGGGCGCGCGCCTCCTCCGGGTTCTCGGGGGCGCGGGCGTCGCCGAGGGAGCGCAGTATCCGGCGCACGAGCACGTCCGGGGTGAAGGGGAGGGAGGCGGCGCGGTGCAGGTCGACGAAGACCTGTCCGTCCGGGAACCGGCCGCGCACCTCGTGGGCGGCCCGCAGGACCAGCGAGGTCTTGCCGGCTCCGGGCGGTCCGACGACCACGGAGGGCCGGCCGTGACCGGGCTCGGTCAGGGCGAGCCGGGCCGTCAGCTCCGCCGTCAGCGCATCCCGTCCGACGAGCCGGTGGCGGGGGGAGGCGGGCAGTTCCGCCGGTACGGCCGCGCCCGGGGGAGCGGCCGAGGACCCGGCGCGGGGCAGCCGGAGTAACCGACCTGCCTCGCGGGACGGGAGCCCGAGCGCCTCGGCGAGGAGCTGCAGCGACTGCCTGCGGGGGCGGGCGGTGTGACCGGTCTCCAGGTTGCGGATGGCCCGCACGCTCAGCCCCGACCGCTCGGCCAGCTCCCCCTGGGTGAGGCAGGCCTCCTCACGGGCCCGGACCAGCGCGGCGCCCAGGCTGTCCGGGGCGGCCGCGGTGTGCGGCGGGCTCATCAGCGTGCCGGCCGGCGCAGGGCCGCCACGAACTTGTAGCGGGAGCCCCGGTACACCGAGCGCACCCACTCCACCGGTCTGCCCTCGGCGTCCCGGGAGTGCCGGGACAGCAGCAGCATCGGCAGGCCCACGTCGGTGGCGAGCAACTGGGCCTCGCGGGGGGTCGACAGCGAGGTCTCGATCGTCTCGTCGGCCTCGGCGAGGTGGACGCCGAACACCTCGGCGAGGGCCGTGTACAGCGACGGGTACGTGGCCAGCGACTGCCGCAGTCCGGGGAAGCGCCGCGCCGACAGATGCGTCGTCTCGATCGCCATGGGGTCACCGCTGGCGAGCCGCAGCCGCTCGATGCGCAGGACGCGCTCGCCGACCTCGATGCCGAGGAGGCCGGACAGTTCGGCGTCCGCCGCGACCTCGCCGATGTCCAGCATGTGCGAGGCGGGTTCCAGACCCTGGGCGCGCATGTCCTCCGTGTGCGAGGTGAGCTGGAGCGTCCGGTACAGCTTGGGCTGGGCGACGAAGGTGCCCTTGCCCTGGATGCGGTCGAGCCGGCCCTCCCCGACCAGTTCCTGCAGCGCCTGCCGGACGGTGGTGCGCGAGGTGCCGAGCCGGACGGCGAGCAGGCGCTCGGCGGGCATGGCGGAGCCGGGCTCCAGCGCCTGCGTCATCTCCAGCACCTGCTGCTTGATCCGGTAGTACTTCGGCACGCGCGCGGTGCGGCCGGGCGCCCCCGTGGGGTGCTGGGCGCTGCTGACGTCGGTGGCCATGCCTGCCTTCCCGGCTGTGTGGGTGGGCTCCCGTTATAGCGACCAACTGCCCTATGGTCTAGTCCAACCAGTGCGTGAGGTCTAGTCCAGTAGGCGCGCCGCCGGCGGTCCGTGCAAAAGGGGACGGACGCGCTCCGGTGACTTTCTCGTAACGGCCGGATCGCCTTCCTGAACCACCCTTGACACCTCAAAAGGTCTAGGCCAAGCTCCACCGTACTGGTCTACACCATTAGTGGCCAGGTCCCGAGCCCTACGTGCAACAGCGTCGTACGCAGGTCACCGCCGAGGGCGTGGGGGGATTAGTGGCATCCCTGAGGAGGGTGGCGTGAAGCGCAAGCTGGCTGCCGCGATCGTGATCGCGGGCATGATGGTCTCCGTCTCGGCGTGCGGCGGCGACGACGGCAAGGACACGGGCAAGAACGCGGGTCCTGACAGCTTCAAGGGCCAGACCCTGACGGTCTGGACGATGGACGGCTCGGCTCCGCCGCAGTGGTCCAAGGACGTACAGGCCGCCTTCGAGAAGAAGACCGGCGCCAAGCTGAAGTTCGAGATCCAGAAGTGGGACGGGATCCAGCAGAAGATCACCACCGCCCTCTCCGAGTCCAACCCGCCGGACGTGATCGAGGTCGGCAACACCCAGACCCCGGCCTACGCGGCCACCGGCGGCCTCGCCGAACTGGGCGACCTCAAGCAGGGGATCGGCTCGGACTGGACTCCGTCCGTCTCCGCGTCCTCCGTGTACGACGGCAAGCAGTACGCCGCGCCGTGGTACTTCGCGAACCGCGTCGTCATCTACAACAAGAAGATCTGGGCCAAGGCCGGCATCAAGGACACCCCGAAGACCCGGGACGAGTTCTTCAAGGACCTGGACACCATCGGCAAGAAGACCGACGCCGAGCCGCTCTACATGCCGGGCCAGAACTGGTACTTCTTCGACGGCCTGACCATCGGCGAGGGCGCCGACCTGGTGAAGAAGGACGGCGACAAGTACGTCTCCAACCTGGGCGACCCGAAGGTCGCCGCGGCCATGGCGACCTACAAGAAGTACGCCTCCTACTCCAAGGCCCCCAAGGACAAGGACGAGGCCACCCCGCAGCAGGCCCAGGTGTTCGCCAAGGGCAAGACCGGCGCCTTCATCGGCATGGGCTGGGAGGCCGGCACCGCGGTCCAGGCCAACAAGGCCATCGAGAAGGACCTCGGGTACTTCACCATCCCGGGCGCCACGGCCGGCAAGCCCGAGGGCGTCTTCCTCGGCGGCTCCAACCTCGCCGTCGCCGAGGGCAGCAAGAAGCAGGCACTGGCCAAGGAGTTCCTGAAGGTCGCCCTGTCCGACGAGTTCGAGGGCGAGCTGGCCAAGCTCAACGGCGTCATCCCGAACAAGCAGTCCCTGGAGACCAACCTCAAGGGCAACGCCGTCGCCGAGGCCGCCGCGCCCGGTGCCTCGGTCGGTGGCACCACCCCGCTGATCCCCGAGTGGGCCGCGGTGGAGAACACCCCGAACCCGATCAAGTCCTACATGACCGCGGTGCTGAACGGTAAGTCCCCGGCGGACGCCGCCAAGCAGGTCGAGGGTGAGATCAACAAGCGCCTGGCCCAGCAGAACTGATGACCCGCGCCGGGGGCGTCGGCGGACGCCCCCGGCTCAGTCGTTCGTACGGCCGGCAAGGCCGGTACCGCCACGGAAGAGATGGCAACTCATGTCAGTGCAGACCGAAGGCACGGACACGGCCGGGGAGCCCGCTGTCCGCAAGGCCCGGACACCAGGGCCGCCGAGGAGCGAGGACCACGGCTCCGGGTCCCCGTCCCGGCGCGGTGCCGCCGCCCCCTATCTGCTCCTGCTGCCCGCGCTGCTGGCCACACTGATCCTGCTCGGCTGGCCCCTGGTGAAGAACGGCATGCTGTCGTTCCAGAACCTCAACCCGCGGCAGCTCATCCAGCACCTCACCGAGTGGAACGGCGGCGACAACTACAAAGAGGTCCTGAGCGGTTCGGACTTCTGGCACGTCGTCGAGCGGTCGGTGGTCTTCACCGCGGTCAACGTCGTCCTGATCATGCTGGTCGGCACCCTGATCGGGCTGCTGCTGGCACGGCTCGGCAAGAAGATGCGGCTGCTGCTCATGCTGGGCCTCGTGCTCGCCTGGGCCATGCCCGTCATCGCGGCCACCACCGTCTACCAGTGGCTGTTCGCCCAGCGCTTCGGCGTCGTCAACTGGTGCCTGGACAAACTCGGCTGGCACTCGATGGCCGACTACAACTGGTTCGGCTCCCAGCTCTCCACCTTCTCCGTGATCACGCTGCTCATCGTCTGGCAGTCGATCCCGTTCGTGGCGATCAACCTGTACGCCGCCACCACCACGATCCCCAGGGAGCTGTTCGAGGCCGCGTCCCTGGACGGCGCGGGCGCCTGGAAGAGCTTCACCTCGGTGACCTTCCCGTTCCTGCGGCCCTTCCTCTACGCCACGACGTTCCTCGAAGTCATCTGGGTCTTCAAGGCGTTCCCGCAGATCTTCGCGATCAACGAGGGCGGTCCCGACCACCTCACCGAGACCCTGCCGATCTACGCCTTCGTCGAGGGCGTCGGCAACCAGCACTTCGGCGTCGGCGCGGCGATCTCCTTCCTGACCGTCCTGGTGCTGCTCGTCATCACCTCGTACTACCTGCGCATGGTGCTCAAGCAAGAGGAGGACGAGCTGTGAAGCGCTCGGTCTTCGGCCGTATCTGGCCCAACGCGACCGCCGTCATCCTCTTCGTCGGCTTCGTGTTCCCCGTCTACTGGATGTTCGCGACGGCCTTCAAGCCGACCGGCGACATCATCTCCGAGAACCCGGTGTGGTTCCCGACGAACCTCACGGCCGGCCACTTCGCCAAGGCCGTCGACGCCGACCACTTCTGGACGCTGGTCCTCAACTCCGTCACCGTCACGGTCAGCGCGGTGCTGCTGTCGCTCGTCATCGCCCTGTTCGCCGCGTTCGCGCTCGCCCGGATGCGGTTCAGAGGCCGGCGCGGCTTCATCGTGACCTTCATGCTGGCGCAGATGGCGCCCTGGGAGGTCATGGTCATCGCCATCTACATGCTGGTCCGCGACAACGACATGCTCGACAGCCTGGTCCCGCTCACCGTCTTCTACGCGATCATGGTGCTGCCGCTGACCATCCTGACGCTGCGCGGCTACGTGGCCGCCGTGCCGAAGGAGCTCGAGGAGTCGGCGATGGTCGACGGCTGCACCCGCACCCAGGCCTTCGTCAAGGTCATCTTCCCGCTGCTGGCGCCCGGTCTGATGGCCACCTCGCTGTTCGGCTTCATCACCGCCTGGAACGAGTTCCCGCTGGTCCTGATTCTCAACAAGGACATCGAGAAGCAGACCCTGCCGCTCTGGCTCTCCCAGTTCCAGACCGCCTTCGGCGACGACTGGGGCGCCACGATGGCCGCCTCGTCCCTGTTCGCGCTGCCCATCCTGATCCTCTTCATCTTCCTGCAACGCAAGGCCGTCAGCGGTCTGACCGACGGCGCCGTGAAGGGATGACACCGCCGATGACAACGCTCGCCACTGGCTCAGACACCCTCACCAGGGACGCCCTCGCGGTGCTGCAGCCGGGATTCGACGGCACCACCGCGCCGGACTGGGTGCGCCGCCGCCTCGGCGAAGGCCTCGCCTCCGTCGCCCTGTTCGGCCGCAACGTCGTCACCGAGAAGCAGGTCACCGCACTGACCGCCGAGCTGCGCGCCGAGCGGGACGACCTGCTGGTGGCCATCGACGAGGAGAGCGGCGACGTCACCCGTCTGGACGTGCGCACCGGCTCCTCCTTCCCCGGCAACCACGCCCTCGGCGCCGTCGACGACCCGGGCCTCACCCGGGGCGTGGCCCGCGAGCTGGGCCGGCGGCTGGCCGCCTGCGGTGTCAACTTCGACTGGGCGCCGTCCGCCGACGTCAACGCCAACCCCGACAACCCCGTCATCGGGGTGCGCGCCTTCGGTTCGGACACCGCGCTGGTGGCCCGGCACACCGCCGCCTGGGTCGAGGGCCTGCAGTCCACCGGCGTCGCCGCCTGCACCAAGCACTTCCCCGGGCACGGCGACACCAACGTCGACTCCCACCACGCGGTCCCGCGCATCGACGTGGACGCGGAGACGCTGTACGCCCGTGAACTGCCGCCCTTCCGCGCCGCCATCGCGGCCGGCACCCGGGCCGTGATGAGCGCGCACATCCTCGTCCCCGCCCTCGACCCGGAGCGCCCCGGCACCCTCTCCCGGCGCATCCTGACCGAGCTGCTGCGCGGCGAACTCGGCTACCAGGGCCTGATCGTCACGGACGGCATGGAGATGCGCGCCATCTCCGGGACGTACGGCCTGGAGCACGGCGTGGTCCTCGCGATCGCGGCAGGCGCGGACGCGATCTGCGTCGGCGGCGGCCTGTGCGACGAGGCGACCGTGCTCAAGCTGCGGGACGGGCTCGTGGCCGCCGTACGCTCCGGCGAACTGCCCGAGGAGCGTCTGGCCGACGCGGCCGCCCGGGTGCGGGCGCTGGCGCGGTGGACCGCCGGAGCGAAGAACGACGCCGGCGCCGCCGTACCCGAACCGGAGATCGGCCTGACCGCGGCCCGCCGCGCCCTCGCGGTGACCCGCGAGGGCTCCGCGGCGCCGGTCACGGAATCGGTCCACGTCGCCCAGTTCAATCCCGCGCCGAACATCGCCGTCGGTGACGAGACCCCCTGGGGCGTGGCCGCCGAGTTGCTGAGGCTGCTGCCGGGCAGCACCGCCGGCTCCTTCGGCGGGCCCGACGCGGGCTCCGAGGCCCTCGTGGCAGCGGCCGGGCGGCGGGTCGTCGCCGTGGTCCGCGACGAGCACCGGCACGCCTGGATGGGCTCCGCCCTCGACACGCTGCTCGCCGCCCGGCCGGACACCGTCGTGGTCGAGATGGGTGTACCGCAGGCCCCGCCGCGGGGCGCCCTGCACATCGCCACCCATGGCGCGGCCCGCGTCTGCGGGATCGCGGCGGCGGAGGCGGTCGTCAGGGGCTGAACCTCACCTGTCACCCGCTCAGGCCGACACCGGAAGCCTCACCGGTGTCGGCCTTTGCGTTGTCCAACCGGAGGCAATTGGGCGGCAGTTGGGCGGCACTTTGACGGGGGTACCGACCGGTAATCGTTGACACCTCAATTGGTCTAGTCCAGCTTGGGAGGGCGCTTCAGTTCGATCACCACGGAGTGACGGCATGCACAAGCCCACCCCCTACCTCCACCGAGCGGCGTCCGGCCGCCCCTACTTCAGTGCGGACGGCGAGACGTACCTCGCCCCGACCCCCCTGCGCGACCTCGAGAAGTCCCGCCCCCTGCGGGTGCTGTCCGAGGAGGACTTCGCCTTCTGGCAGACGTACGGCTATGTCGTCGTCCGGGAGGCCATCACCCCCGGCGAGGCGAAGAGCCTGCTCGAGTTCGCCTGGGACTTCCAGGGCCTCGACCCCGACCGACCCGAAACCTGGTACGAGGAACCGGAGTTCCGCTCCGAACTCGACCAGCACCTGTTCATCTACGGCTTCGTGGAGGCGTACCACCACCAGCTGATCTGGGACAGCCGCCAGGCACAGCGCGTGTACGACGCCTTCGTGGACGTGTGGGACTGCGAGGAGCTGTGGGTCACCCTGGACCGGCTCAACCTCAACCCGCCCAACGTCCGCACCCGTTCGCGCTCCCTGATCGAGCCGACCGACGAGGGCTTCGACATCGAGCTGCACTGGGACGTCGACACCACGCTCGCCGTGTTGCCGCAGCGGGTCCAGGGCATCATCGCCCTCAACGACACCCGGCCCGAACTCGGCGGCTTCCAGTGCGCGCCCGAGCTGTTCCGCCGCTTCGAGGAGTGGCGCGTCGCCCAGCCGGCCGGCCGTGACCCGATCCGGCCCGCGGCCGACCGCACCGAGTTCCCCGTGGTCCGCCCCGACCTCCAGGCCGGCGACCTGCTGATCTTCAACGGCCTGCTGGCGCACGGCGTGGCACCGAACCACTCCGCGGGCGCCGTCCGGGCCGTCCAGTACCTGTCGATGATGCCCGCCCTGGAGGAACACACCGATCTGCGGAGGTCACGCGTCGAGTCCTGGCGCACCCTCGGCACCCCCGACTGGAACGGCACCCTGCTCGGCGACGCGCGCAGGCCGGAGGCGCTCCGGTACGGCCCTGCCGAACTGGACGACCTGGGCCGCAAGCTGCTCGGCCTCGACTCCTGGGCGGCGCGGTGAACCGGATCTGCCTGTGCCTGCCCACCAACCGGGCCTGCTCCGCCACCATCACCGCGATCCACCGGGAAGCCGACTACGCCGCCCGGCGGTTCGGCGCGGAGGTCCAGCTGCTCGTCCTCGACTCCGCCGACGACCGCACCCGCGCCGAGCATGCCCGCGTCGTCGCGGCACTGCCCCCGGCGGCGAACGTCACCGTGCACCACCTCGGCGAGGGCCCGCAGCGCGACTTCCTGCGCCGCGTGATCCGGCGGGCCGGCCTGCGCGACCCGGACCGGCTGCTCGGTCTGCTGCTCCCCGCCGGAGTCTCCTACGGCTCCTGCACCGACCGGGCCTTCCTGCTGGCCGCCGCCCTCGGCTGCCACTCGGTGCACCGCAGGGACTCCGACAGCACCTACCAACTCCTTGACGGTGAGCCGGTCTTCCCCGTCCACCACGAACTCCCGTGGCTGGGCAGGCCCGCCGCGCAGGCCGCGTCCTCCGTCACCCGCACGGACCTCGACCCGGCCCACGCGGAGCGTCCGGTGTCGCTCGCCGGGGCCTCCTTCATCGGTGAACTCTCCGTCGACATAGCCGGGATGAGGCGCCTGGACGAGGGCGTCTACCACGACGTGGTCGGCCTGTGGGCGCCCGCCGGCTCGTCACCGCAGGATCGGCGGCAGCTGGTCGAGGAGTCCTTCACCGGAGCGGGCACGGCCCCCTTCACCGGCGACCACGCCACCCTGACCCTGGTGGACCCGATGCGCGTCGACATGTGCAACATCGCCCTCCACCGCGACGTGTACGAACGGATCCCGCTGCCCCCGGCCACCGACACCATCGGCAGCGACTACTTCCTCATCCACCTCGTCCACGACGCCACGCTCCCCGGCATCCTGCACAACCGGCACATCGAGAACTTCTACACCCCCGAACGCCGCACCGACGCGGGCTTCCTGGCCTACCAGACCCGGTTCGTGAAGTTCCTGCTGTCGATGCACTACTTCCACCACGTCTACGGCCGGATGGCCGCCGAGGGCGCCCGGCTCCTCGACGACCGGCAGCACGTACGCGCCGGCCGGATCGTGGAGTTCCTGCGCGAGAGCACCGCCCTGGACCGCGCCGAGAACGTGTGGCGCCTGGACCGTCTCGACGTCGCCTACCGCAAACTGGGCGGCCGCTACGAGGAGTTCGCCGAGCTGCTGGCCGGGCGCCGCCTGCAGCTGCTGGCCGAGGCCTGCTCGGACATCGAGGACTTCGCCGTGCTGACCGAGGCCTGGCCGCAGCTGGTCGAGGCGGCCGGACACGAGGGCTGGTGAGCGTGGAGATCAGCCCGCGGCTGGCCGCCGCCCTGGCCGCAGCCCCGGCGGACCGCATCGTCTACGACCTCGACGGCATCGAGGCCCAGTACGACCGGCTGCTGGCCGAGCTGCCCGGCGTCCAGGTCCGTTTCGCGCTGAAGGCCTGCCCGGTGGACGAGGTGCTGCGGTGCCTCGCCGACCGGGGCGCCGGCTTCGACGCGGCCGGCCCCGCCGAGATCGTCCAGGCCCTGCACACCGGCGTGCCCGTGGACCGGATCCACTACGGCAACACCGTCAAGTCCGACACGGACATCGCCGCGGCCAACCGGCTCGGCGTGCGCACCTTCGCCACCGACAGCGTGCAGGACGTGCTGGCCGTCGCCGAACACGCCCCGGGCGCCCGGGTGTTCTGCCGGCTCGCCACCAGCGGGGACGGCGCCCTGTGGGGCCTGAGCCGCAAGTTCGGCTGCTCGGCCGAGGACGCCGTCCAGGTCCTCACCACGGCTCGCTCGTCCGGACTCGTCCCGGCCGGCCTGTCCGTGCACGTCGGCTCCCAGCAGCTGACCGGCGAGGCCTGGCAGCAGGCCCTCGACTCCGTCGCCGAGGTACTGGTGAGGCTGGAGGGGCTGGGGGTCGTACCGGACCACGTCAATCTGGGCGGCGGCCTGCCCGCGCTCGGCTACCTCGACCGCCACGGCAACCCGCTCGACCCGCCCCTGGACAAGATCTTCACCGTGATCCGGGAGGGCATGGAGCGCCTGAACGGCCTCACCGCCGCCCCGCTCGGCTTCGTCGTGGAACCGGGGCGGCACCTGGTCGCCGACCACGGAGCGGTCCGCGCCCATGTGTACCGGCTGACCGGGCGGGCACAGCCCGACGGGACGCACGCCCGCTGGCTGTACCTGAGCGTCGGCAAGTTCAACGGCCTCTATGAGATGGACCAGTTGAGCTACCGACTGGTCTTCCCGGCCCGGGCCGGCGAGGACGACGGTGACCATGTCTCCGCCGTCGTCGCGGGGCCGACCTGCGACAGCGACGACGCCTACGGCGGCGGCCGGCACCCGGTGCGCGTCCCTGGGACCCTCGCCTCCGGCGACCCGGTCTGGATCCTGTCCGCCGGCGCCTACGCCACCAGCTACACGACCCAGGGCTTCAACGGCATCCGCCCGCTGCCGTGCGTCTGCACCCGCGGCCCGGAAGGACAACACTGAGATGACAGACCTCGTACGGGGCATCACCGAGGCCGACTGGCCCCAGGTCGCCGCCCTGGAGGCCGGGGCGTACGCGGACACCGCGCTGACGGAGGGCGAGGCCGCGCTGCGGTCCCGGGCCGCGGCGGGCACCTGCTTCGTGCTGGACCTCGACGGCCGCATCGCGGGCTACGTCCTGGCCCTGCCGTACCCCATGTTCCGCTACCCGGACCTGACCAGGGCCGAGCGCACGGCCCACCACTCGGCCAACCTCCACCTGCACGACCTCGTCATCGGCGCGCCCCTGCGCCGCAGGGGGCTGGGCAGCCGGCTGGTGCGCCACCTGACGGACGCGGCGGGTACCCGCGGCTTCCGGACCATGTCGCTGATCGCGGTCGGCGGCAAGGAGCCCTTCTGGCGGGCCAACGGCTACCGGGCGCACCACGAGGCCCGGCTGCCGTCGAGCTACGGCAGCGACGCGGTCTACATGTCGGCCCGGGTGGCCGCGTACCGGGAGGCGAGCTGATGGAGAACTCCGACTTCCGCCGTGCCAAGTGGGCGATCGCGGCGCTGTTCTGCTTCCTCGGGCTCCAGTACGCCACCTGGGCCGCCCGGCTGCCCGCGCTGAGGACCAGGCTGGACCTGGGCGCCGGGGAACTTGGGCTGCTGCTGATGGCCTGCGGCGCGGGCGCGGCGGCCTCCTTCCCGCTCGTCGCCGTCCTGATGCGCAGGCTCGGCTCACGGCGGCTCTCCCTCGCCTCGGCCCTGTGCCTGGTGGCGCTGCTGGCGGCCCTCTCGGTGGTGCCGAACTATCCGCTCGCCCTGCTGGTCATCTGCGCGGACGGTGTCGCCGTCGGCTGCCTGAACGTCGCCATGAACGCCCAGGGCGCCGCCCTGGAGGCGGCGTACGGCCGCACCGCCATGTCCCAGCTGCACGCCACGTTCAGCGCGGGTCTGCTCGCCGCCGCCCTGCTGGCCTCCGGCATCACCGCCGTGACGGCGTCCGTCCCGGCCCACTTCGCGGTGGCCGCGGCCCTGTTGCTGCTTCTGCTGGGCTACGCGCGCCCCGGCCTCCTCCCGCGTACGGATGCCGGGCCCGCCGGTCCGAAGGCGGCACCGAAGCAGCGGGGGCGCCCGGCCCTGCCGTCCGGGAAGACCCTGCTGATGGGTTGCGCCATGGCCTTCGGCACCATCACCGAGGGCGCCATGAACGACTGGTCGACGCTCTACATGCGGGACGTCGTCAAGGCCTCCTCGACGGTGGCGCCACTGGGCATCGCGGTCGTCTCGGTCATGATGCTGCTCGCCCGGGTGCGCGCGGACCGCTGGCGCAGCCGCTGGGGCGACGGACGCGTGGTGCGCACCGGCAGCGCCGTGGCGGGCATCGGCCTCGCCCTGGCCCTGCCGGCCGGCGGGGTGGTGCCCACCCTGCTGGGGTTCGCCTGCGTGGGACTCGGCGCGGCCGCCGTGACCCCGTGCGTGTACGTCGCCGCCGCCGAACGCGGCTCGGACGCGCTGTCCCTGGTCGCCGCGATGGGGACGACGGGACTGCTGGCCGGACCTGCCGTGATCGGCTTCGTCGCGGGCGCGGGCGGCCTGACCCTGGGCATGGCCACGGTCGCGGCCTCGGCCCTGATCGTCACCCTGGCCGCCGCCCGCATCCCGTGGCGGGACCGGGTCCCGGTGCCGGCCGGCTGACGTACCGGGGGACTAGACGGAGTGCCGGAACCGGCTCCGGTACTCCGTCGGCGTCGTGTCGAGCCTGCGGCGGAACGCCCGGATGAGCGTGTCGACGGTGTGGAAACCGCAGGCGGACGCGACGCGTTCGAGAGTGTCGTCCGTCGTCTCGAGCCGGTTGCGCGCCGCCTCGACGCGGGCGGACTCGACGTAGGCCGCGGGGGTCATGCCGAGTTCGGTCCGGAAGATCCGGCTCAGCTGCCGCTCGCTGACGTGCGCGTGCTCCGCGAGGTCGGGGAGGGTCAGCGGAGCGGCGAGGTGCCGGGCGATGTGGTGCCGCAGGCCGTCCATGCGGCGCGTGGTCGACGCAGGCTCGATGGGGACGCTGAACTGGCTCTGCCCGCCGGGCCGTTTGAGGTACATCACCAGCTGCCGGGCCACTCGCAGGGCGACGGCCTCGCCGAAGTCCTCGGCGACCAGGGCCAGCGACAGATCGAGGCAGGCGGTGATGCCCGCGCCGGTCCACACGGCGCCCTCCCGGACGAAGATCGGGTCGGCGTCGACCTCGACCGCCGGATGATCGGCGGCCAGCTGCTGCGCCGTCGACCAGTGCGTGGTGGCGCGCTTGCCGTCCAGCAGCCCGGCGGCGGCGAGGAGATGGGCGCCGACACAGACGGAGGCGACGCGCCGCGCCCGGCCGGCGAGTTCCCGCACCCGGGCGACGACGGACGGATCGGCGAGGGCGTGCACCCGCCGCTCGTCGTCGACCTCCACCGACCCGGGAACCAGCAGGGTGTCGATCGCGCGCCCGGACACCCCCCGGAAGGTGGTGTCGGGCAGGACGCGCACCCCGGCACCGGTGGTGACCGGGTCCATGGTCTCGGCGGCCAGGACGACCTCGTACCCGGTCTCGTCGTCCGTCTCCCGCCGGAGCAGTGAGAAGACCTCCGGCGGGCCGGTGACGTCGAGCAGGTCGACACCGGTGAAGAGCATGACGACGATCAGCCGGTTGATGCCGCCCATGAACTCCGCCCCCCCCCGTGATGTCCGGATCTGCAAGTTACATGACATTGTTGCCATGTCGGGCGGCTCCTAGCGTGGAGCCGTGACTACGACAACTCTTCGTGAACTCAACGGACTCGACCAGACCCCGGCCTCGCCGGCCGAGGCCACACTGATCCTGATCGACTACCAGAACACCTACACGCGCGGTGTGATGGAGCTGGAGGGCTGGCAGGAGGCCCTCGACGCCGCCGCCGGCCTCCTCGCCCGGGCCCGCGCCGCCGGTGCGCGCATCGTGCACGTCATCAACGACGGCGGCGAGGGAACCCCGTACGACATCCGGGCCGAGATCGGGCAGATCCACCCCCGCGTCGCCCCGGCCGACGGTGAGCCGGTCGTCGTCAAGCAGCTGCCCGACGCATTCCTCGGCACCGACCTGGGCGATCTGGTCGACGCGGCCGGCCACAAGGACGTCGTCATCGCCGGTTTCATGACCCACATGTGCGTGACCTTCACCGCCCAGGGCGCATTCCTGCGCGGCAACCGGCCCACGGTCGTGGCCGACTCCTGCGCGACCCGGCCGCTGCGGACGGCGGTGGCGGAGGTCTCTGCCGAGCAGGTCCACCACAGCGCCCTCGCCACGATCGAGGACCTCTACGGGGTGGTCGTACCGTCGGCGTCCGCACTGAGCTAGTGCCTGTCCGGCGGACCGGCCGGCGGGGACGAGAAGGCGCTCGGCCGACGCGGGGGTGCGGGACCACGGGGGTGCCCCGCACGCCCGCCCCGGCCGTCCCACCCATCCTCCAATCCGCCGCTAGTCCCCGTTGTCAATCTCGCTTCGGCTTGCTGCCGCGGGCCCACAGAGTCAGCGTCTCCGTCACCGAAGCGAGGTAGAACCGATGGCTGAAGGCCGCGTCGACACCCACCACCACGTGCTGCCGCCCGCCTACCGGAACTGGCTGATCGAGAAGGGCCTGTACAAGGCGCGGCCCGTGCCGTGGAGCGTGCCCCGCACCGTCCGGATGCTCGACGACCACGGCATCCGGACGGCGATCGTCTCGACGGCCCCGATCGGCCTCCGGCTGGACGCCGAGGACCCCGCGACTTGCGGCGTCCCCGCAGGCAGGGCCGGGGCGCTCGGGGCGAGTCGGGATGAGAATTCGGTAAGCCTCGCAGAAGCGGCGAACGGCTCGTGGCGGTAAGCGAAGGTAGGCGAAGGTAAGCGGGTTAGTGAGTAAGCGGGCGATTCGTGCCGGTGGCACCGCGGGCAAGGAAGGGATTCTCCGTACCGGTGGATCCTGCGGTCGCCTGCCGGTCCGGGCGGCGCAGCGCGGAGCGCCCGCCGGGCTCGGGCCGCACCGGGGGACCGTCGTCCCACCCCCGGCCGCCGTGGCCCTGGCCCTGGTCCGTCCCGGGCGGGGGGTGGGCCGGTGCGGTGCCGTGCCGCTCGCCGAACCCGGCCGCCGGCGCCCCGTCGACGGAGCCCGTGGTGACCGTGCCGCTGGCGGTGAGAAACGCGAGGACCGCCGCCGCGGACGGTGGCGCCCCGACGGCACCCGTGATGTCCCCGACCCGCGTCGGGGCCCTGAGCGACTCGATGATCCGCAGCGTGTCGGCGAGGTGCAGCACCACCTGGTGCAGGCCCGGCGGCGCCTGCAGAACGTGCGTGTGCCCCTGGCGTCGTAGCGCCGCGGAGCGGGACAGCATCACGGTCCGGTGGGCGGGCAGCAGCGCCGGCCGGAACTGCGCCTGCGGCGAAAGCGGAACCACCGAGAGCAGGGGGCGGCCGGTCTGTGTGGCCAGCGAACGTATGAGCAGGCCCTCGACGGTGATGAACAGCCGCTGGATCTCGCTGCGTTGGAGGTCGGTGAGCCCCGCCAGCACGTTCCCGAGCCGGATTGGCCCCAGGCAGAGCCGGTACAGGGCCATGCCGATGACACCCGTCGGATCCGCCAGGCGCACGGCGACCCCGGGGCTGTGCAGTTCGACCGCCTGTCCCGTGGGCGGCACCGACAGGGAGATGTCTTCCCTCAGGGACCACAGTTCGGGCCAGTCGCTGCAGGGAGTCAGGCGCAGGGTCACGGTTGCCACTCAAGGGGTCGAGGGGGACGGCGTCCGGTGGGCGGTCAGACGAACATCGGGATCGGATTGAGGTTCTCGTACGCGGTGGGACGCTCCTGAAGGCCCAGCCGGACCGGTACGTCGAAGAGCCGGCCCGGCGCGAAGCGGGCCCAGAAGTGGCGCAGTCCCGGGGCCAGTACGCGCACCACGGGCAGGCCGACGTCGGGCCTGGTCTGGTCGAGGACCAGCAGATCGTGCCCGGTGTCGCGCATCAGACCCACCATGGCGTCGATGTCGTCGGCCAGGTCCTGCCGCGGCCGGTAACCGTAGCCGGCCGGGGACTTGGGCGCGTGTCCGGGATCCGGAAGCAGGTAGGGCTGGTTCGCCGTCGTCGCCCCCGACCACCAGGCCACGGCCGTCGGGTCGTCGACCGCGTACCCGGTCCCGTCCTCGCGCGCGCCGAGCACCGCCGGGAGCAGCTGCCCCATCTCGCTGAGCGCGCGGAACAGCGCCACCCGGGGGTCGTAGTGCGCCCCGAACCCGAACACGATGTCCTCGCGCGGGCCGTCGGTGCGCCGGGACAGGGCCGCGACGCACGGGATGCCGAGGTCCGACGTGAGGTCGAGGGCCCAGACCTCCCGGTGCAGGGCCTCGAGTCCCGTGCGCAGCCGGGCACTCCACGGGTCGTCGAAGGCGTCCAGATCGACGGCGGGCCGGCGGAGCCGGTTGTACCACCAGACGGCGACGGCGTCGCGCTCCACCAGCTCCAGGAAACCCTGGAGCAGGGCGTCCTGCGGCGAACTGCCCGCGGCACAGCCGTTGGAGTCGGCCAGGAGACCGCCGGTGCCGCCCGCCCCGGTGCCGCCGCCGTAGTAGAGCAGCGAGGTCGGCAGGAGCTTGTGGCGGCCGTCGACCAGGGACCACACGGGGGTCCAGGCTGTCTCGGCACGCTCGTCGAAGGGCGCCGGCACATGGTGGAAGGGGGAGTGCCCCGCGTTCCAGCGGGCGCGGTCCCGGAACTGCCTGGCATCGATCAGCTGGCAGTCGTTCGGGTGGACCGCGTTCTCGCCGAGGGCGCCGAAGCTGTCGAGGACGACCTCCTCATCGCCCTGCAGAGTGCCGCAGTAACGTTCCACCGCCTCACCGAGCGCGCTCATCCTGGCCTGGGCGTCCGTGACGCCCTTGCCGCCGCTCAGCGCGCGCAGGTTGGAGGTGAGCGCCGCCAGGCTCGCCGCGGGCATGGCCAGGTTCTGCCCGGACAGGTAGCAGTGCAGGAACTCCGGTGCCCGGTCGTCGCGCCGCAGCTCCGGGACGATCCCGGTGACCGGGCCGACCAGATGGCCGTACTCCGCCAGCATCCGTTCGGCGGAAGCCGTCCGGTGCCCGGTGCCCCCGGTCGTGGTCTTCGGCCGGGACCCGAGGCGCACCGGTCGCCGGGTGTGCGCCGCGACCAGGCCGGGATCCCCGCAGTCGGGGCACTGCGGCCGGCGCCGGACCGGGTGGTGCCGGGACTCCAGGGTGAGCGTGTCCAGGACGAGCACGGCCTGCTGCCCCGGATGGCGCAGCCCCGCCAGCCACTTGTGCGCCTCCAGCAGGGCGAGCTGCACCCCCGCCCCCCGGCTCGCCGGCACCGAGGCCCGCGGTACCGAGACCGGACCGGTGAGGCCCAGCGCGTCACGGACCGGCAGCTCACCTCGCCGGTGCGCCTGCAGCCGATGAGCGAGACACGAGTGACAGGCGCCGCCGTCCGTGCCGAAGAACGGCCCGATCCACAGGTCCGGGCCGTTCGGGGAGACGAGGAGCCAGGGCCGGCCGGCCGAGCGCTGCCGGGCCTGTACGTCCGTCAGCGCCGGGTCGAGGTAGTCGTCACAGAAGACCAGGCCGAGCGCGGCCTCCGGCTCCGCCGCCGCGACGGTCGGACCGGCCGCCCGGCACTGCGCCCGGATCTCCTCGGCGTCGGCCCCGCCGCACACCGTCACGGCCACCGGCGCGTGGTCCGCGTCGGTGCCGGGTACTCCCGCCAGATCCCAGTACGCCCGCTCCGCCCGGCCCGGACCCGGTGCGCCGGGCACGGTCGCACTGAGCAGTCCGGCCCGGTCCAGCTGCTCCAGGCCGCGCCGGGTGTCCGCGGGCCCGAGGGCGGGGCGCGCCGCCGTGACCACGTCCGCCACGGTCCGCGTACCGTCCAGGAGCGGAGCCAGTGTCTCCGCTCCGGCGCCGCGCACCGCGAGGACGTCGCGGGACGACGACAGATAGACGGCCTGGCCGGGCAGCACGTCGACCCGCAGGTGGCTCCTGAAGCCCACGAGCGGGTCGACGGCGGACGGCTCCCCGGTGTTCACGCTCCGACCGAGTACTCGTCACGCAGGCAGATGGTGAACAGGGCGGTCGTCTCCGAGGACGGATGCCGCAGACTCACGACGGTCAGCTCCTCGGAGCCGGCCGGAGCGGGTGCCGGGTCGGCCACGGGCCGGACGGCAGCGGGCAGGGGCGAGGCGGGGCACAGGGCGTCCACATTTCCTCCGAAGGGCAGCCGGCGGTTCGCAAACCGCGTCAAGAGGGGGGGTGACGCGAGGGATTGTTGCTCCGCATGGCGAGTACACGACAGTGCATTCGTCACTTGCGCACCATGCGTTTTTCACGGGGTGCGGTATGAAGCGCGCACTGGGCCCGACGACGCCCGGGTGCAAGCCTCCTGGGAATGCGGGCTGTTGCACGGCACGCCGATTGGAGAGGGAGTTCATGCAGATGGACATCGCGCTACTCGGACCTCTACAAGCCCAGGCAGGCGGCGGCACCTTCGTACCCACCGCGGCCAAACCGCGTCAGATCCTCGCCCTGCTCGCTCTCGGAGCCGGGCGCATGGTGACCGTCTCCACCCTGATGACCGAACTCTGGAAGGACGCCCCGCCGCCGAGCGCCGCCACCACGGTGCAGACGTACGTGCTCCAGATCCGCAAGGGCCTGGACGCGGCCCTCGGCGAGCCGGGCGCGGGCAAGAGCGTGCTGGCCACCCGCTACGGCGGATACTCGCTCGACGTGCCCCTGGACCACGTCGACGTGCACGCCTTCGAGCAGCTCGCGGAGGCGGGGCGGGCCGCCGCCGACCGCGGCGACACCGAGGCCGCCTCCCGGACCCTGGCACGCGCACTGGGGCTGTGGCGCGGAGCACCGTTGGCGGACGTGCGGACCGGCCCCGTCCTGCGCCGGGAGGTGGTCCGGCTGAACGAGGTACGGCTCTCCCTGCTGGACGCCCGGATCGAGACCGACCTGGAGCGGGGACTGCACGGCGACCTGCTCGGCGAGCTGACGGCCCTCACCGCGGCCTACCCCCTCAACGAGAACCTCTGGGCGCACCTCATGACCGCACTTCACCGCACCGGCCACCGCTGGCGCGCCCTTGAGGCGTACCGGCGCCTGCGCGACACCCTGGTCGAGGAGCTGGGGCTGGAACCCTCCTCCCGGCTGCGCAGACTGCACCAGACGATCCTGTCCGGCGACGGCCCCGAGCACACGCGGCAGGCACCCGGCGTCGGCGCGCGGCTCGCCGGTGCGAGGCGGACACAAGCGCTGCATTAGCGCCCCCGCCCACGATGCGCACGATCAGTTCCGTTCCTGACCGCGGCATCGTTCGGAGGGGTTCACCGATGGCCAGCCGCTACTTCACCTCGGAGTCCGTGACCGAGGGCCACCCCGACAAGATCGCTGACCAGATCAGCGACACCATTCTCGACGCGCTCCTGCGGGGCGACCCGACCTCCCGGGTCGCGGTCGAGACCCTGATCACCACCGGCCTCGTGCATGTGGCCGGCGAGGTCACGACCAAGGCCTGCGCGGACATCGCGACCCTGGTCCGCAACAAGATCCTCGAGATCGGCTACGACTCCTCGAAGAAGGGCTTCGACGGCGCTTCCTGCGGTGTGTCGGTGTCGATCGGCGCGCAGTCCCCGGACATCGCGCAGGGCGTGGACACCGCCTACGAGTCCCGGGTGGAGGGCTCCGCCACAGACGGAGAGACCGACGAGCTGGACCGGCAGGGCGCGGGCGACCAGGGCCTGATGTTCGGCTATGCCTCGGACGAGACGCCGACCCTGATGCCGCTGCCGATCTTCCTGGCGCACCGTCTGTCCAAGCGTCTGTCGGAGGTCCGCAAGAACGGCACCATCCCCTACCTGCGCCCGGACGGCAAGACGCAGGTCACCATCGAGTACGACGGTGACAAGGCGGTGCGTCTGGACACGGTGGTCGTCTCCTCGCAGCATGCGTCGGACATCGACCTGGAGTCGCTGCTGGCCCCGGACATCCGCGAGTTCGTGGTGGAGCCGGAGCTGAAGGCGCTGCTGGACGACGGCATCAAGCTGGACACCGAGGGCTACCGCCTGCTGGTCAACCCGACCGGCCGCTTCGAGATCGGCGGCCCGATGGGTGACGCGGGTCTGACCGGCCGCAAGATCATCATCGACACGTACGGCGGCATGGCCCGCCACGGCGGTGGTGCCTTCTCGGGCAAGGACCCCTCCAAGGCGGACCGTTCGGCCGCCTACGCGATGCGCTGGGTGGCGAAGAACGTGGTGGCGGCGGGCCTGGCCTCCCGTTGCGAGGTCCAGGTCGCCTACGCGATCGGCAAGGCGGAGCCGGTCGGTCTGTTCGTGGAGACCTTCGGCACCGCCAAGATCGAGGCCGAGAAGATCGAGAAGGCGATCGACGAGGTCTTCGACCTCCGCCCGGCCGCCATCATCCGCGACCTCGACCTGCTGCGCCCGATCTACTCCCAGACTGCGGCGTACGGCCACTTCGGCCGCGAGCTGCCCGACTTCACCTGGGAGCGGACCGACCGGGTCGACGCGCTCCGCAGCGCTGCCGGGCTGTGACATGCGGATCGCCGTGACCGGTTCCATCGCGACCGACCACCTGATGGTCTTCCCGGGCCGCTTCTCGGAGCAGTTGCTGAGCGAACGGCTCGACCGGGTCTCGCTGTCCTTCCTCGCCGACCGACTGGAGGTCCGCGAGGGCGGGGTCGGGGCCAACATCGCCTTCGGCCTGGGCCGGCTGGGCCTGCGGCCGGTCCTGGTCGGCGCGGCGGGCGCCGACTTCGCGGACCACCGGGACCGCCTGGAGCAGGCAGGCGTCGACACGGCGTCCGTCCGCGTCAGCGAGTCGCTGCACACGGCCCGGTTCGTGTGCACGACGGACCTCGACCAGAACCAGATCGCCACCTTCTACGCGGGTGCCATGGCCGAGGCGTCCCTGACCGATCTCGCCGGGGCCCAGGACCGGGGCGGCGGCCTCGACCTGGTCCTCGTCGGCGCGGACGACCCCGCCGCGATGCTGCGGCACACCGCGACCGCCCACCGCCTCGGCATCCCGGTCGCCGCCGATCCCTCCCAGCAACTGGCCCGGCTCACCTCGCCGCAGACCCGCGACCTGGTGGACCGCGCGGCCCTGCTCTTCACCAACGAGTACGAGAGCGCCCTGCTCCTGGAGCGGACGGGCTGGACGCAGGAGGAGGTGCTGGCCCGCGTCGGAACGTGGATCGTGACCCGGGGCGCCGACGGAGTCGTCCTGCTCACGGCCGGCGGCACCCGGCTGGCCGTCCCCGCCGTACCGGCCGGCGCCGTCGCCGACCCGACCGGCGTGGGTGACGCCTTCCGCGCCGGATTCCTCGCGGCGTGGAGCTGGGGGCTGTCGTACGAACGCGCCGCCCAACTCGGCTGTGCCCTGGCCACCGTCGTCCTGGGCTCCGTCGGCACCCAGGAGTACAAGCTCGTGCCCGCCGAGCTGCTCACTTCGATCGGCGAGGCCTACGGCAGCACGGCGACGGACGAGATCTCCGGGTACCTGGGGGAGGGCGCATGACCGCACCCGCCGCCTTGGCCCCGGCGCCCGCGACCACCCTCCGGTCCGCCCTCGCCGGCGGCTCACCCACATACTCGTTCGAGTTCTTCCCGCCGAAGAACGAGGCGGGCCTGCGCACCCTGTGGAACACCGTCCGCCGGATCGAGGCGCTGTCGCCGACGTTCGTGTCGGTCACCTACGGCGCCGGCGGTTCGTCCCGCGACCGCACCGTCGAGCTGACGCAGCGCATCGCCACCGAGACGACACTGCGGCCCGTCGCCCACCTCACCGCGGTCGGCCACTCCAGGGCCGAACTGCGGAACATCATCGGCCGCTACGCGGACGCCGGGGTGCGCGACGTCCTCGCGCTGCGCGGCGACCCGCCCGGCGACCCCGGCGGCCCCTGGACCCCGCATCCGGAGGGCTTACGGTACGCCCACGAGCTGGTCTCTCTGGTGCGGCGGACGGGCGACTTCAGCGTGGGCGTGGCCGCCTTCCCCGAAGGACATCCGCGCTCGCCCGACCCGGACAGCGACATCCGGCACTTCGTGGCCAAGTGCCGGGCCGGCGCGGACTACGCCGTCACCCAGATGTTCTTCCACGTGGAGGACTACCTGCGACTGCGGGACCGGGTCACGGCGCTCGGCTGCCACACCCCCGTCATCCCGGCGATCATGCCCGCGACCGACGTACGCCAGATCCGCCGTTTCGCCGAACTGAGCGGCGCCGCCTTCCCGGAGAGCCTGGCCCGCCACCTGGAAGCGGCCCGCGACACCCCGGCGGCGGGCCACCGGATCGGCGTCGAGTACGCCACCACCATGGCCGAACGCCTGCTCGCGGAGGGCGCACCGGGCCTGCACTACATCACGCTCAACAGGTCGACAGCGGCCCTCGACATCCACCGGGCCGTCCTGCGGCTGGCACGTACGTCATCTGAAAGTCCGTGAGCACCCGGGCCCCGGATCGCTGCGCGACGCGCTCCGGGGCCCGTCGCGCTCACGACGGGTCCTGGTGCGCGGCAAGGTGCCCGGTGCAGGCGCAGGCCCCTTGAAGCTCCGCTGGACTCCGCTGCGTGATTCGGCTGAACAGCGGAGTCCGCCGGGGAGCGGCCATGATGATCAGTCAGAGACCGGGCCCCAACAGGGTCAGCCGCAGCAGCGCGGCGAGTGCCGGCACCGCGGGGACGGCGCACCACCACCTGCGGAGCCACTCCAGGTCACGGTGCAGCAGCCCCTGCTTGTGTACGTGGCCCAGGCCCTCGGCGATGGTCGCGCCGAGCGTCGCACCGCCTCCCGACCCGAATTCATGATGGCCGGGAGGCGCGATGCGACGTTCCGTCGAAGCGAACTCAGATGTCCCGGAAGATCTCGATCTGCGCCCCGATCGAGTTCAGACGCTCCGCGAGGTCCTCGTAACCCCGGTTGATGACATACACGTTGCGCAGCACCGACGTGCCCTCGGCCGCCATCATCGCCAGCAGGACGACCACGGCGGGGCGCAGCGCGGGCGGGCACATCATCTCGGCGGCGCGCCAGCGGGTCGGGCCCTCGACCAGGACGCGGTGCGGGTCCAGGAGCTGGAGGCGGCCGCCGAGGCGGTTGAGGTCGGTCAGGTAGATCGCGCGGTTGTCGTAGACCCAGTCGTGGATCAGCGTCTGGCCCTGCGCGACCGCGGCGATGGCCGCGAAGAAGGGGACGTTGTCGATGTTCAGGCCCGGGAAGGGCATGGGGTGGATCTTGTCGATGGGCGCCTCCAGCTTGGAGGGCCGGACCGTGAGGTCCACCAGGCGCGTACGGCCGTTGTCCGCGAAGTACTCGGGGCTGCGGTCGTGGTCGAGGCCCATCTCCTCCAGGACCGCCAGCTCGATCTCCAGGAACTCGATGGGGACGCGGCGGACGGTCAGTTCCGACTCCGTGACGACCGCGGCGGCCAGCAGGCTCATCGCCTCGACCGGGTCCTCGGAGGGGGAGTAGTCGACGTCGACGTCGATGTTCGGCACGCCGTGGACGGTGAGCGTGGTGGTGCCGATGCCCTCGACCTTGACGCCCAGCGCCTCCAGGAAGAAGCAGAGGTCCTGGACCATGTAGTTGGAGGAGGCGTTGCGGATGACCGTCACACCGTCGTGCCGGGCGGCGGCCAGCAGCGCGTTCTCGGTCACGGTGTCGCCGCGCTCGGTCAGCACGATCGGACGGTCGGGGCGGACCGTCCGGTCGACCTGCGCGTGGTACTGGCCCTCGGTCGCCGCGATGTCCAGCCCGAACCGGCGCAGCGCGATCATGTGCGGCTCGATGGTCCGCGTGCCGAGGTCGCAACCACCGGCGTACGGCAGCTTGAAGGCGTCCATGCGGTGCAGCAGCGGGCCCAGGAACATGATGATCGAGCGGGTGCGGACGGCCGCCTCCGCGTCGATCGCCGCCATCTCCAGCTCGGCCGGCGGCACCAGTTCCAGGTCGACCCCGTCGTTGATCCAGCGGGTGCGCACGCCGATGGAGTTGAGCACCTCCAGCAGGCGGTAGACCTCCTCGATCCGGGCCACCCGGCGCAGCACCGTGCGCCCCTTGTTCAGCAGCGAGGCGCACAGCAGGGCGACGCACGCGTTCTTGCTGGTCTTCACGTCGATGGCGCCGGAGAGCCGACGGCCGCCGACCACCCGCAGATGCATCGGACCCGCGTAGCCCAGGGACACGATCTCGCTGTCGAGGGCCTCACCGATGCGGGCGATCATCTCAAGGCTGATGTTCTGGTTCCCGCGCTCGATGCGATTGACGGCGCTCTGGCTGGTGCCGAGCGCCTCCGCGAGCTGCGTCTGTGTCCAGCCACGGTGTTGCCGGGCGTCACGGATGAGCTTGCCGATGCGTACGAGGTAGTCGTCTGCCATGAGGTTGAGGTTATCTCAGATATGAGATGGCGCCTGTTGGGGGGTCCATTCGGGTGACGGGACGTCAATGACCAGCGAAGATGGGCGCGATATGGGATGATGCAGAGGATTTGCCCGATACTCGTCCACTGTTCCGGTTTCGCAAACAATCACACGGTTGCAGTGCAAATCCTCGCGTACTCGTGGGCGAAGAAGAGTGCCGGCTCGAAGCGGACCGCCGGCATGGGATCCGTCGCGTACGCCGGCAGGGCGGGCGCGACGGTGTAGCGGACCCGTTCGACGCCGCCGTGCTCGTCGCGCACCTCCAGCACTCCCGGCTCGGGGCAGTGCCACGCGAACTCCGTGACGTCCTCGCCCAGGGCGTTGGCCAGTGTGCCGGTGCCCCGCCCGTCGTCGAGGAACGCCAGCTCCGACGCCTCCATCACTCCGTAGTCGAAGGGGGAGCTGTCCCAGTGGCCGATCAGTGCGGTATCGAGTGGCATGTGGCGATCTTCGCCCATCGCCCTGTGGCCGACGCCACCGAAAAACGGCAGGGCCGGGCCCGGCCGGACATGACCTCTCAGCCCCCATGTACTAGAGTTATCTCGACATCGAGATATCTGCCGAGGCGCACCGCAGCCGCCACCCAAGTAAGGGTTACCTAACTTAGCCTTACCTTAGCGGATCGGCCAAGACGACGTGGCGGCAGGATTGCGGTGGTACGCGCACATCAATGAAGGAGACTGTCGTGTCGGCGAACAGCTTCGACGCCCGCAGCACGCTGCAGGTGGGCGACGAGTCGTACGAGATCTTCCGGCTGGACAAGGTCGAGGGCTCCGCCCGCCTTCCCTACAGCCTGAAGGTCCTGCTGGAGAACCTGCTCCGCACGGAGGACGGCGCGAACATCACCGCCGACCACATCCGCGCCCTCGGCGGCTGGGACTCGCAGGCCCAGCCCTCGCAGGAGATCCAGTTCACGCCGGCCCGCGTGATCATGCAGGACTTCACCGGCGTTCCCTGTGTCGTGGACCTCGCGACCATGCGTGAGGCCGTCGCGGCGCTCGGCGGCGACCCGGCGAAGATCAACCCGCTCTCCCCGGCCGAGATGGTCATCGACCACTCCGTCATCGCGGACAAGTTCGGCACGAACGACGCCTTCAAGCAGAACGTCGAGCTGGAGTACGGCCGCAACAAGGAGCGCTACCAGTTCCTGCGCTGGGGCCAGACCGCGTTCGACGACTTCAAGGTCGTCCCCCCGGGCACCGGCATCGTCCACCAGGTGAACATCGAGCACCTGGCCCGCACGGTGATGGTCCGAGGCGGCCAGGCCTACCCGGACACCCTGGTCGGCACCGACTCGCACACCACGATGGTCAACGGCCTCGGTGTGCTGGGCTGGGGCGTCGGCGGCATCGAGGCCGAGGCCGCCATGCTCGGCCAGCCGGTCTCCATGCTCATCCCGCGCGTCGTCGGCTTCAAGCTGACCGGTGAGCTCAAGCCCGGCACCACCGCCACCGACCTCGTGCTCACCATCACCGAGATGCTCCGCAAGCACGGTGTCGTCGGCAAGTTCGTCGAGTTCTACGGCGAGGGCGTCGCCGCCACCTCGCTCGCCAACCGCGCCACCATCGGCAACATGTCGCCGGAGTTCGGCTCCACCGCCGCCATCTTCCCGATCGACGGCGAGACCCTGAACTACCTCAAGCTGACCGGCCGCTCCGAGCAGCAGGTCGCGCTCGTCGAGGCGTACGCCAAGGAGCAGGGCCTCTGGCTGGACCCGACGGCCGAGCCGGACTTCTCCGAGAAGCTGGAGCTGGACCTCTCGACGGTCGTCCCGTCGATCGCCGGCCCGAAGCGCCCGCAGGACCGCATCGTCCTCGCGAACGCCGCCGAGCAGTTCAAGACGGACGTCCTCAACTACGTCTCTACCGCCGACGAGGCGGGCCAGGAGTCCTTCCCGGCCTCCGACGCCCCGGCCGTCCACCCGAACGGCGCGCCGTCCAACCCGGTCCAGGTCACCGCCCCCGACGGCACGACCTACACCATCGACCACGGTGCGGTGACGGTCGCGGCCATCACCTCCTGCACCAACACCTCGAACCCGTACGTCATGGTCGCCGCCGCCCTGGTGGCCAAGAAGGCGGTCGAGAAGGGCCTGACCCGCAAGCCCTGGGTCAAGACCACCCTCGCCCCGGGCTCGAAGGTCGTCACCGACTACTTCGACAAGGCGGGCCTCACCCCGTACCTCGACAAGGTCGGCTTCAACCTCGTCGGCTACGGCTGCACCACCTGCATCGGCAACTCCGGCCCGCTGCCGGAGGAGGTCTCCAAGGCCGTCAACGACCACGACCTCGCGGTCACCTCGGTCCTCTCCGGCAACCGGAACTTCGAGGGCCGGATCAACCCCGACGTCAAGATGAACTACCTGGCCTCCCCGCCGCTGGTCGTCGCGTACGCCATCGCGGGCTCCATGAAGGTGGACATCACCAAGGACGCCCTCGGCACCGACCAGGACGGCAACCCGGTCTACCTGACCGACATCTGGCCGACCGAGGCCGAGGTCAACGACGTCGTGGCCAACGCCATCGGCGAGGACATGTTCAACAAGTCCTACCAGGACGTGTTCGCGGGCGACGCCCAGTGGCAGTCCCTCCCGGTCCCGACCGGCAACACCTTCGAGTGGGACGCCGAGTCGACCTACGTCCGCAAGCCCCCGTACTTCGAGGGCATGGGCATGGAGCCGGCCCCGGTCACCGACATCACCGGTGCCCGCGTGCTCGCCAAGCTGGGCGACTCGGTCACCACCGACCACATCTCCCCGGCCGGCGCCATCAAGGCCGACACCCCGGCGGGCAAGTACCTGACCGAGCACGGTGTCGAGCGTCGTGACTTCAACTCCTACGGCTCCCGCCGAGGCAACCACGAGGTCATGATCCGCGGTACGTTCGCCAACATCCGCCTGCGCAACCAGATCGCGCCGGGCACCGAGGGCGGCTACACCCGCGACTTCACCCGGTCCGCCGAAGGTGAAGGAGGGGCTCCGGTGTCGTTCATCTACGACGCCTCCCGCAACTACATCGAGCAGGGCATCCCGCTGGCCATCCTGGCCGGCAAGGAGTACGGCTCCGGCTCGTCCCGCGACTGGGCCGCCAAGGGCACCGCGCTGCTCGGCGTCAAGGCCGTCATCGCCGAGTCGTACGAGCGCATCCACCGCTCGAACCTCATCGGCATGGGCGTCCTCCCGCTGCAGTTCCCGGAGGGCCAGTCCGCCGAGTCCCTCGGCCTGACCGGCGAGGAGTCCTTCTCCTTCACCGGTGTCGAGGAGCTCAACAACGGCACCACCCCGCGCACGGTCAAGGTCACCACCGACACGGGCGTCGAGTTCGACGCGGTCGTCCGCATCGACACCCCCGGTGAGGCCGACTACTACCGCAACGGCGGCATCATGCAGTACGTGCTGCGCAACCTGATCCGCAAGTAAGCGGCAGCGCACAGCGGTACAGGGCCGCATCCCCGGTGACGGGGGTGCGGCCCTTCGCCGTGTCCGGGCCGGGCACGGCGAAGGGCATCGCGCGAGGCGTCACGAAGGGCGTCGCGAAGGTCATCACCCACCCTCAGACGGAACACAGGCTTCCCCCAGCGGACCGGGACAGGATCGATACATGAGCCGCCGCCCGTGGGCCCGCTCGCTGCGCACACGCCTGCTGGTCCTCGTCACCGTCACCCTCGTGGGTGTGTGCGCCGCGCTCGCCCTCACCACCGTCCTCGCCCAGCGCGCCTATCTCATGGCCACCCTGGACGACCGCGTGAACGCCGCGGCCGAACACAGCGTGGACGGGGCCGCACTCCACCCCGAACTCCCCGCCGGCCTCGCCTTCCTCCGTGAGGGCGGCCACACCGAGGGGCTGCTCGCCGCCCGGCCGGACGCCGCCGGCCACCTCGTCTCCGCAGCGGTCGTCACCCGGGACGCGGCCCCGCGCACCCTCACCCCCGCCCAGCGCGCCGCCCTCAGCGGCATCCGGGCCGATGGCTCGGTGCACACCCGGACGGTGCCCGGACTCGGCACCTACCGCGTCACCACCCTCGACGCGAGCGGCATCCGCGTCCTCACCGGCCTGCCCATGGACGACGTCCGGGCCACGCTGGGCCGGCTGGTCGAGATCGAGGCGATCGTCGGGGCCGCCGGACTCGTGCTCGCCGGCGGCGTCTGCGCGGCCGTCATCCGCAGGCAGCTGCGCCCGCTCGACCGGGTCGCCGCCACCGCCGTGGAGGTCTCCCGGGTCACGCTCGGACACGGCCACGTCACCGCGCTGCCGCGGGTGCCCGAACGCGACACCGACCCCGGCAGCGAGGCCGGCCAGGTCGGCGCCGCCCTCAACCGGATGATCGACCACGTCGAGGGCTCGCTCGCCGAGCGCCGACGCGGCGAGGAACGCATGCGCCGCTTCGTCGCCGACGCCGGGCACGAACTGCGCACCCCGCTCACCTCCATCGCCGGGTACGCGGAGCTGATGAACCGCGTCGCCCCCGACCTCGCCTGGCGCCGCGTCCTCGCCGAGTCGGCCCGCATGACGGACCTGGTCGAGAACCTGCTGCTGCTCGCCCGCCTCGACGAGGGACGCCCACTGCAGAGCGCCGAGGTGGACCTCGCCGCAGTCGTCGCCGAGGCCGTGTGGGACGCCCGGGCGGCCGGCGCCGATCACATCTGGCGGCTGGAACTGCGCCCGGACACCCCGGCACCGGTCACCGGGGACGCGGCCCGGCTGCACCAGGCGGTGGCCCACCTGCTGGCCAACGCGCGCACGCACACCCCGCCCGGTACGACGGTCACCGCCGCCGTCGAGTCCACCGCGGGCCGCCACCGGATCCGCGTGCGCGACGACGGCCCCGGAATCCCGCCCGACCTGCTGCCGACCGTCTTCGAACGCTTCACCCGCGCCGACACCTCACGCTCCCGGGCGCCGGGTTCCCAGGGCGGTTCCGGCCTCGGGCTCGCGATCGCCGCGGGGATCACGGCGGCACACGGCGGCGGCATCGGCGTGACCAGCGCCCCGGGCCGGACCGAGTTCACGGTCGATCTCCCCGCGGCCGCTCGGCCGCTGCGCCGAGAGCCCCTCACTCCGCAAAGAGCTCAGTGAAGTCCGGCAGCGCCACCTCGGCCCAGATCACCTTGCCCTGGGGCGTGTACCGGGTGCCCCAGCGCTCGGTCATCTGCGAGACCAGGAACAGGCCCCGGCCGCCCTCGTCGGTGGTCGCGGCATAGCGCAGATGCGGCGAGGTGCTGCTGCCGTCGGCCACCTCGCAGACCAGGGTGCGGTCACGGATCAGCCGGACGTGGATCGGGTCGGAGCCGTAGCGGATGGCGTTGGTGATCAGCTCGCTCAGCACCAGTTCCATGCCGAAGCCCAGCTCGGCCAGGCCCCACTCCTCCAGCTTCTCGGACACGGCGCCACGCATCCCCGAGACGGCGGCCGGATCGCGCGGCACGTCCCAGTCGGCCACGTTCTCGGGCGGCAGCGCCCGGGTGCGGGCGATGAGCAGGGCGACGTCGTCCTTGGGTCGCTCGGGCAGCAGCTCGTCCAGCACCGCCTGGCAGCTGTCCTCCGGCGTCCGGTCGGGATGCCCCGCCAGCGCCTGGCGCAGCAGCTCCATACCCACATCCAGGTCGCGCCTGCGGTCCTCGATGAGCCCGTCGGTGTAGAGGACGAGCTCGGTGCCCTCGGCCAGCTCCAGCTCGGCCGTCCGGAACGGCATGCCGCCCAGGCCCAGCGGCGGACCGCCCGGCAGGTCGGGGTAGGTGACGCTGCCGTCGGGGTGGACCAGCGCGGGCGCCGGGTGCCCGGCCCGCGACATGACACAGCGGCGTGTCACCGGGTCGTAGATCGCGTACAGACAGGTGGCGCCGACGATCTCCCCGGCCGACTCCGCGCACGACGACTCGTCCTGGTCGATGCGGCCCACCAGGTCGTCCAGATGGCTGAGCAGCTCGTCGGGCGGCAGGTCGAGCGTGGAGAAGTTGTGCACCGCGGTCCGCAGCCGGCCCATCGTCGCGGCCGCGTGCAGACCGTGCCCGACCACGTCTCCGACGGCCAGCGCCACCCGGCTCCCCGGCAGCGGGATCACGTCGAACCAGTCGCCGCTCACACCCGACTGGGCCGGGAGGTAGCGGTAGCCGACCTCCAGGGCGCTCTGCTCGGGCAGCGCCCGCGGCAGCAGGCTGCGCTGGAGCGTGACCGCCAGCGCGTGCTCGCGGGTGTACCGGCGGGCGTTGTCGATGCTGACCGCGGCCCGAGCCACCAGCTCCTCGGCGAGCGACAGCTCCTCCTCGTCGAAGGCGTCCCGCTTGGACCGCCAGAAGTTGACCATGCCCAGCACGGAACCGCGGGCCTTGATCGGGGCGGCGATGAGCGTGTGGATGCCGAAGTCGATGATCTTCTGGGCCCGTTGCGGGTCCTGCGCCTGCCAGCCCACCGCGGACGACAGGTCGGTCACCAGCTCGGAGCGGCCGGCGCCGTAGCCGCGCGCCTGCGGGGTGGAGGGCAGGAAGTCGATCAGCCGGCCCTTCTCGTAGAGCGGGTGGTCGTCCCGGATGCCGTTCACGGCGACGCGCCGCATGTCCGTCGCCGTGCGGGCCGGCTCCTCTCCGTGCAGCACGGCGTCGGCCACGTCCACGGTGACGAAGTCGGCGAAGCGCGGGACGGCGAGCTGCGCCAGCTCCTCGGCCGTGCGGACCACGTCGAGGGTGGTGCCGACGCCCAGTCCCGCGTCGTACAGCAGCTCCAGCCGCTCCCGGGCGGCCTCCGCCCGGCCGGACACCGCCTGCAGCTCGGTGGAGTCCCGGAGCGTCACCACGGTTCCCCCGGGGCCTCCCGCGCGGTCCGTCGGGCGCTGGTTGACCGCCAGCAGCCGCCCCCCGGCGAAGTGCACCTCGTCGGTGGCCTCGCGCCCGGAGACCAGCAGCTCCACCATTTCCGGGTCGAGGACCGACAGCTCCCGCACATTGCGCCCCTCGGCCTCGGGGGGCAGCTCCAGCAGCCGCCTGGCCTCGTCGTTGGCCAGCAGCAGATGCCCGCCCTCGGCGACGATGAGCACGCCTTCCCGCACCGAGTGCAGCACCGTGTCGTGGTGCTCGTACATCCGGGTCATCTCGGCCGGAGCCAGGGCGTGGGTCTGCCGCCGCAGCCGTCTGCCCACCAGGGCCGTCCCGCCGGTCGACACCAGAAGTGCTCCGGCCCCGGCGGCCAGGATGATCGGCAGCTGCCGGTTCACCTCGCTGGTCACGTTCTTGACCTTCAGACCGGCGGAGACGAGGGCGACCACCTTGCCGTGGTCGTCCTTTATCGGCACGGTCGCCTGCACCTCGTGGCCGAGCGGGCCGTGGACGCTCTCGGTGTAGACCTTCCCGGCCAGGGACGGTGCGATCTCGCCCACGAACCGATGGCCGATCTTGCTCGGAATCGGATGTGTGTAGCGGATTCCCTTGGTGTCCATGACGACGATGAAGTCGACGCCCGCGCTCTTGCGCCCCGCCTCGGTGAGCGGCTGGAGCACCTTCGACGGATCGGTGGTCTGCAGGGCCTGGAGGACGCCAGGCGAGTGCGCGAAGGTCTGCGCGACGGCGATGGACCGCCGCTTGGCCTCCGTGCTGGTGTCACGCTCCGACTGCAGGACAAGGGCGAAGACGGCACAGACCACAAGCACCACCACCAGCGCCACCTGGAGGACGAAGACCTGCCCGGCGACGCTACGGGGGCTCTTGCCGACCACCGCACGCCTTGAGAGGTGCCTGAATCGGGCCAAAAGGTCCCACATGCGATATTTCTAGCACCGGCCTTTCCGGGTGACTACGGCTGGTCCAAGCGATGGACGTCACATTCCGGCCGGTATGCCGGTCCGTGTGTCACGGCGCCGGCGGCGGGCAGCTGCACCCGACGCCGTGCGCGGTTGCTTCACGCACAGGGGTGGGAGCGCTCCCATAGGTCCCGAAGGCCCTGGCGCGGCCCGGGTGGACCGGAAACCCGCCCGGATCGCGCGGACGCTCCCGCCCTGCCTTCCTACGGTACGTCCGAGACCACCCATAGGTAGATGCGCACGCCTGCGACAAATCGATGCCGGCCTCCCGAAGTGCGAGCGATCGCCGCACCCGTCCGTGGCGGAGCCTCCCTCCTGAACGGCTCTGGGCGGACCCGGTGGCCGTGCACACCGGGTCCGCGAGCCGGGCAGGCGAGGGGGGTGATCCCTGCCCGGGTGGTGCTGGCTTGTGGCGGCGAGACCGTGGGCGGGCCTCTGCCGGGTGGGGCGCGACAACGTTGTCTTATGGTCTGTACATGACTTTACCGCCTCAACCGACAACGATGTCAAGGTACTTGAGGTAGCCCGACCGAGTGATCCAGGCGTGTGCCTGCCGGGCGTACGCGGTCTTCCGTGTTACCGGTGGCGCACGTTACTGTCCCTGCGGCTTGTGCGACCTGTGGTGCGCGACCCGTCCGTTTGGAGGAAGGGCCGCGTCATGCGATTCACTCCCACGTCCCTGCTGCTGGCCGCGGTGCTCGCGACCGGCGGCGCCACCCCCGCCCTCGCGGCGACCGCAGCTCCCCCCGGTCTCGTCAAGGACCCGACCCCCTACGTAGATCCGCTGATCGGCACCAGGAACGGCGGGAACGTCTTCCCGGGCGCCGTCGTCCCGTTCGGCATGTTCTCCTTCAGCCCGGAGAACACCAGAGGCGACGCCGTCCGCACCGCCGCGCCCGGCGGCTACCAGTACGACGCCACCCGCATCCGCGGCTTCAGCCTGACGCACATGTCCGGCACCGGCTGCGCGGGCGGCAGCGGTGACATCCCGCTCTTCCCGTACGCGGGCGAGGTCACGTCCTCCCCGGCGAGCGACACCAAGGACGCCGTCTACGCGTCGGACTTCCGCCACTCCGACGAGACCGCCGAGCCCGGCCACTACAAGGTGGGCCTCGCCTCCGGCGTCACCGCCGACCTCACCGCGACCACCCGTACCGGCTCGGCCCGCTTCACCTACCCGGCGGACAAGCCCGCCTCGCTGCTGGTGCGCACCGCCAACTCCGAGGTGGGCTCGGCCGACTCGACGGTCACCGTCGACCCGGCCACCCGCACCGTGTCCGGCTCCGTCACCTCCGGGAACTTCTGCGGCTACCTCGACCCCGAGGGCCGGCGCTCCTACTACACCCTGTACTTCACCGCCCGCTTCGACCGGGCCTTCACGGCCACCGGCACCTGGCAGGACGACAGGCTGAGCCCCGGCTCCCGGCAGGCCTCCGGCGGCACGGGCGGCTTCTCGCACGGGGGCCGGCCGGTCGCGGGCAAGGGCTCCGGAGCGTATGTGCAGTTCGCGCAGGGCACCGGCCCGGTGAACGTCAAGGTCGGCATCTCCTACGTCAGCCAGGCGGGCGCCGAGGCGAACCTCGCCGCGGAGAACCCGGCGGGCCGCTCCTTCGACGCCGTCGCGGACGCGGCGCGCCGGGCCTGGCGCGACCGGCTGGGCGCGGTCCGGGTCGGCGGCGGGACCGACGCCGAACGCGCCACCTTCTACACGGCGCTGTACCACTCCCTGCTGCATCCGAACGTCATCAGCGACGCCGACCGCAGATACCGTGGTGCGGACGGCCGGCCGCACACCGTCGACCGTCGCCATCACGCGCAGTACGGCACCTTCTCCGGCTGGGACGTCTACCGCGACCAGGTGCAGCTGCTCACCCTCCTCGACCCGCGCACCGGGTCGGACATCGCCCAGTCGCTGTACGAGCTCGCCGGGCAGAACGGCGGGGTCTGGGACCGCTGGCTGCACGGCGCGAGCGGCACCCACGTCATGAACGGAGACCCGTCGCCCACCGCGCTGGCCGGCATCCACGCCTTCGGCGGCACCGGCTTCGACCTGAGGGGCGCCCTGGACTCGCTGGTCCGGGCGGCGACCGTACCCACGCAGCAGGACCTGTCCGCGGCCGGCAAGCCGGTGCTGTCGGTGGGCCAGCGCCCGTCGCTCGACAAGTACCTCAAGCTGCACTACATGCCCAGCGTCTCCAACGCCTGGGGCGGCGCCGCCGAGACCCTGGAGATGTCCACCGCGGACTTCTCCCTCGCCCAACTCGCCACGGCGGCCGGGGAGAAGGACACGGCGGCGGCCTTCGCCCGCCGCGCCCAGTGGTGGCAGAACAACTTCAACATCGCGGCGGACAAGAGCGGTGGCTACATCGCCAACCGCAAGGCCGACGGCAGCTGGGTCACCGGCTTCACCCCCGACACCGGCAACGGTTTCGTGGAGGGCACGGCCGCCCAGTACACCTGGATGGTCCAGCACGACCCGGCGGGCCTGTTCGCGGCGATGGGCGGCACGGACAAGGCGCTGGCCCGGCTCGACGACTTCTTCCACACGAGCGACGGCGGCTGGGCCTTCACCGGCCAGGGCGGCACCAAGTCCGAGCTGGACAACGAGCCGTCCGTGAACGTGCCCTACCTGTACGACTACGCGGGCGCCCCCTACAAGGCGCAGGAGACCGTCCGCGCGGCCATGCGGCAGCTCTGGTCGACCGAGCCCGGCGGCATCCCCGGCAACGACGACCTCGGCGCGATGTCGTCCTGGTACGTCTTCTCCGCGCTCGGCATGTACCCGCAGGTGCCCTCCCGGGCCGAACTCGTCCTCGCCTCACCGCTGTTCGAGCGCATCGAGATCGACCGCCCGCAGGGCAACGACATCTCCGTGCACGCGACCGGGGCGGCGGCGGACGCACCGTACATCCGGTCCCTGAAGGTCGACGGGCGGGCCGCTGACCGGCCCTGGCTGCCGGCCTCCTTCGTGCGCGACGGCGGCCGCCTCGACTACACCCTCTCCACCACCCCGGACCGCACCTGGGGTGCGGCCTCCCCGCCGCCGTCCTTCCGGGAGGGCGAGCAGCCGTACCAGATCGGCGTCGGCCCCACCGCCGCCACGGTCGCACCAGGGGAGCGCACGAAGATCGGCATCCGCGCCCTCGCACTCGGCGGCGGCACCGGCCCACAGGTGCGCTTCCGGGTCGAGACCCCCTCCGGTGTCACTGCCACGCCCGCCGAGGGCACGGTCACGGACGGCTCCCAGGAGATCACCCTGGCCGCGGCCGAGGACGCCACCCAGGGCTTCTACGCCGTCAACGTGAAGGTGACCTCCGGCGACACCTCCTACGAGCAGCCGGTCTCCCTCACCGTGGCCGCACCGGGCACCCTTCTCGCCGCCTACAACAACACCGGCGTCTCCGACGACGAGGGCGAGCACGACGAGGGCGACTACGACGGTGGCGGCTGGAGCTACTCCCGCCAGGCCCTCGCCGCGGCCGGCCTCACCCCGGGCGGGCAGGGCACGGTCGACGGCCTGACCTTCACCTGGCCGAACTCGCCCGCTGCCCGCCCGGACAACGCCTCGGCCACCGGCCAGACCGTCGAACTCGGCAAACCCGCGACCCAGTTGTCGTTCATCGGCAGCGCGGTCAACGGCAACCAGCAGAGCAAGGCGACCGTGACCTACACCGACGGCACCACCGACACCGTCGACCTCTCCTTCACCGACTGGACCGTCGGCGGCGGAGGCGGCACCGTCCAGTACGGCAACGAGGTCGTCGCCAGGACCGCGTACCGCAACGTCGCGGGCGCCGACAAGGACCCGGTGGCGACGTACGTCTTCGCCACCAAGCCGTTCGCGGCGCCGGCCGGCCGGACCGTCAGGAGCGTCCGGCTGCCGGAGAACACGGACCTGCACGTGTTCACCCTCGCCACCGGCTGAGCGCACACACGACAGGGGGGCGGACCCGAGCGGGTCCGCCCCCTTCGCCGTGCCGCGGTCAGGCCAGCAGCTCCACCTCCGCCAGCGTCGACTCGCCGTCGAGGACCAGACGGTACTTCGCGTACGAGCCCGGTGCGGCGACCGTGAACGCCCGGGTCTGGCGGTCCCAGGTGAACGACTCGCCCGAGCGGTGGTCCAGGGTCTTCCAGGTCGTGCCGTCCGCGGACCCCTCCAGGGTCCAGCCGGTCGGTGCCTTGGTGTGGTCGGCCGACGAGGTCAGGGTGTACTGGACGGCCCGGGTGGCGGCGCCGAC
The DNA here is from genome assembly GCF_056434245.1 of Streptomyces sp. NPDC044064. NCBI lineage: Bacteria > Bacillati > Actinomycetota > Actinomycetes > Kitasatosporales > Streptomycetaceae > Streptomyces > Streptomyces sp. NPDC044064. Next base: position 127,955 of record NZ_JBWKFN010000013.1, on the reverse strand, counting down.
CGGCAGCTCCACCGAGGTGACCGTGGCGCTCGTCGCCGACGTGTCGTCGAACAGCGCGCCGTCCCCCTTGAGCACGTCCGCGCGGGGCGTCGGCACCTTGTCGTCCTGGGTGATGGACACCGGCGCCGCGTTCTTGCCCGTGCCCCAGGTCGAGGGCCTGGACCCCATGAAGAACTCCAGCACGCCGCCCTTGGCCAGCAGCGAATGGGGGAGCGAGGTCGACGTCCAGGGACGGCCGTTGACCTTCAGACCCTGCACGTACACGTTCCGCGCGCTGTTGCGCGGTGCCTTGATCACCAGGTCCCGGCCGTTCTCCAGATGCACGGTCGCCTTCGTGAACAGCGGGGAGCCGATGGCGTACTCGCCGCTGCCCATGACCAGCGGGTAGAAGCCCAGCGAGGAGAACAGGTACCAGGCCGACTGCTCGCCGTTGTCCTCGTCGCCGTGGTAGCCCTGCCCGATCTCGCTGCCGGTGTAGAGCCGGGACAGCGCCTCGCGGACGTTCGCCTGCGCCTTCCAGGGCTCGGCGGCCGCGTCGTACATGTAGATCACGTGGTGCGCGACCTGGTTGGAGTGGCCGTACATGCCCATCCGGACGTCCCGGGCCTCGGTCATCTCGTGGATGACACCGCCGTAGGAGCCGACGAAGTCCGGCGAGGCGGTCTCCGGGGTGCCGAAGTAGTCGTCGAGCTTGTCCGCGAGGCCGGTGCGGCCGCCGTACAGGTTGGCCAGGCCCCGGCTGTCCTGCGGGGCGGTGAAGGCGTAGCCCCAGCCGTTGGTCTCCGTGTAGTCGTAGCCCCACACGCGCGGGTCGTACTTCGAGGAGTCCACGCGCCAGGCCCCCTTGGCGTCCCGGCCCTGGAAGAAGCCCGCCTTGGGGTCGAAGAGGTTCACGTAGTCCCGGGCGCGGTTGAGGAAGTACTGCGACTCCTCCTGGTAGCGCTTCTCGCCGGTCTTCTTGTAGAGGGCCTCGCCCATCTTCGCGATGCCGTAGTCGTTGACGTAGCCCTCCATCGCCCAGGACAGACCCTCGTGCGTGTCGGTGCTGGTGTACCCGAGGAACGGCGAGGTGCTCATGCCCTTGCGGCCCACGCCCGAGGACGGCGGGACGACCGTCGCGTTCTTGACCGCAGCGTCGTACGCCGCCTTCGCGTCGAAGTTCACGCCCTTGACGTACGCGTCGGCGAACGCCACGTCCGAGGAGGTGCCGGTCATGAGGTCGGCGTAACCGGGGGAGGACCAGCGCGAGGTCCAGCCGCCGTCCTTGTACTGCTGCACGAACCCGTCGACCATCTCGCCCGCCTGAGAAGGTGTCAGGAAGGAGTACGCCGGCCAGGTGGTCCGGTAGGTGTCCCAGAAGCCGTTGTTGACGTACACCTTGCCGTCGACGATCTTCGCGCCGGTGTGCGTCGGGGTGTCCGGACCCGGCATGGGGGAGAAGGGCGAGGCGTACTGGTCCTTGCCGCCGACCTTCTCGAAGCCGGAGTTCGGGTACAGGTACAGCCGGTACATGCTGGAGTACAGCGTGGTCAGCTGGTCCGGGGTCGCGCCCTCCACCTCGACCTTGCCGAGCAGCCCGTCCCAGGCCCGCTGGGCCTGCTTCTTCACGGTGTCGAAGGACGTGCCGTCGGGGATCTCCTGGCGCAGGTTGTCCTTCGCCTGGTCGATGCTGATCAGGGACGTGGCCAGGCGCAGGGTGACCGTGCGGTCGGCGCCCGCGTCGAAGCGCAGATAGCCCTTGACCCCACTGGCGGAGCCGTCCGTCACCGGCTTGTCGAAGACGCCGTACACGAACAGCCGGGTGGCGCCGGTGGAGAGGCCCGACTTCACGTCCGAGTAGCCGGTGACGACCCCGTGTTCCTTGTCCAGGGTCAGGCCCGCCTGCTCGGTGACGTTGTCGAACAGCACGCTCGCGTCGTCGCCGGGGTAGGTGAAGCGCAGCGCGGCCGCGTGGTCGGTCGGCGTTATCTCCGCCTTCAGGCCGTTCTCGAACCTGACGCCGTAGTAGTACGGCCGCGCGGTCTCGTTCTCGTGCCGGAAGGCCAGCTCCCGCGTCTCACGGCCGGTGTCCGGGGTGCCGGGCACGGCGGACGGCATCAGCTGGAAGGTCTGCCGGTCGCCCATCCACGGGCTCGGTTCGTGGCTCGCGCTGAACGCCTGGATCGTCGGCAGGTTGTCGTCGTTGTTCGCACGTGCGTACTCGTACAGCCAGCTCAGCGAGGACGCGTTGGTCACCGGCGTCCAGAAGTTGAAGCCGTGGGGGAGAGCCGTGGCCGGGAAGTCGTTGCCGCGCGAGAAGCTTCCGCTGGAGTTGGTGCCACGCGTGGTCAGCGCGTAGTCCGACAGATGCGCCTTCGGCTTCTCGGGAGCCACCGGCCTGAGCGCCACGTCGTCTATCCAGCCCCGGAATTTCGCCGGGCCGCCCGGGGAGTCGTAGCCCACCAGGATCCGGTCGACGGTCTTGCCGGCCGCGACCGAACCGATCCGCGAGAGCACGTTGTTCCACTGGTTGACGTACAGCGCCTTCGCCGTGCCCTGTCCGCGCGGCGACAGCGGGAAGCCGTGCTGGTCCAGCGCGCCCAGGTCGCTCAGGTAGGTGCCGTCGATGAAGGCCAGGTCCACGGAGACGTTGGTGGCGTCGTAGTCGCGGTCGCCGTCGGCCATCGACGGGAAGATGCGGTACGACAGCTGTGTGTCGGCCGCGACCTTCACGTTCACGTCGAAGACCTTGTTGTACGAGTACGCCCGGCCGGCCGCCGTGTGCCGCCCGGCGTAGCGCAGGGCCCGCTTGCCGGTGAAGCCGGCCCGGGCCTTGGCCGTCGGCGAGCCGCTGGGGCCCTTGTCGACCAGCGACAGCATGTCCTGCGGCACCGGGCCGCCCCCGCCGCCGGTCGAGAACTGCATGTCGGCGAGCTGCAGGATGTCCGAGGCGCCGTTGTTCTTCGTCACGTCCAGCCGGAAGAACTGGTACTCGGCAGGCTCGGCCAGCTCGTACGACTTCGTCTGGAAGCGCTCCGAGAAGGACTCGCCGGAACGGGTGTCGAGGGTCTTCCAGTCCTTGCCGTCCGTCGAGCCCCTGAGCGTCCAGTCCTTCGGGTCGCGCTCGTCGAAGTCGTTGGCAGAGGTGAGCGCGTACGTCACCAGCTTGATGGGCTTGTCCAGGTCGAACTCGACCCAGCCGGTGGGCTGGAAGGTCAGCCACTTGGTGCCGGGCTCGCCGTCGACGAGGTTCTCCTTCACCTCGCCCGCGCCGTCGTTCTCGCCGCTGGCCCGGACCTCGGTCACATGGTCGGTGACATTGCCCGGAATGCCCGTGCTGTAGCCGCCGTCCACGCCCGCGGAGCGCTTGCTTCCGTCCGGCGCTGTGTCGACGGTGTTCAGCCAGTCCGGCGCCGGGTCACCGGCCTCGAACGAGGATGCGAACTCCTGGTCGGCGGCCGCGGCCCTGGCCGGCTGGGCGACCGCGGCGCCCTGCGCGCCGACGGCCATGACAAAGGCGGCCGTGAGGACGACCGCCGGACCGTATCTGTGCCGAGTTCTCCGCTGCCTCTTGCGCTGCATCTACGGATTCCCCTCCTGCGCCCGCTCTGGACAACGTTGTCAACTTCGATGCGCAGGAACCAGTAGGTGGTCAAGTGGCCCTTGATGTCAAGGGTGTTGGGTGTGGCATTCAGGGGCCTATGTCGCCAATTTTTCCGCCGCGTCACCCACAGGTCGCTCATATTTCCGAGAGGTCTCAACTCGGAAAAGACCCATCGCCGACCTTGCATTCGATCTTGCTCTGCTGGCGGGAAGTGGACTATACCTGTCGGCGTTTCCCGCATGACCCTGCACGACCCGACAGCGGTGCCGGGGAGGATCCGGTTCACCGCCTGAGTCCTGGAGAAGGCGAGGACTTGAGCATGGGATCCACTGCGCACCACGGTGGCGAAGGCGTCGGCCGCCGCGATCTGATCAAGCGTTCGGCCGCGCTAGGTCTGGTGGCCGCCCCCGGTATGGGTCTGCTGTCCGCCTGCGCGAGCAGCGGCGGCGACGGCCAGGACAAGGCGAAGGCGGGCAAGAAGACCGCGAAGAACCCGCTCGGCGTCAACGAGACGGCGAAGATGGAATTCGTCCTGTTCGACGGCGGCTTCGGCAAGGAGTACGCCCAGGACGCCGTGAAGATCTACCAGAAGGACTTCCCCAAGGCGACGGTGAAGTTCTCCGCCACCCAGAAGATCCAGTCCACCCTGCAGCCCCGCTTCAACCAGGGCAACCCGCCGGACCTCATCGACAACTCCGGCGCCGAGCAGATGGACATGGGCGTCCTCGTCGGCAAGAACCAGCTGGCGGACCTCACCCCGCTGCTGGACGCGCCGTCGTACGACGACCCGGGCAAGAAGGTCCGAGACACGCTGCGCCCGGGCATCGTGGAGATGGGCCAGTTCGACGGCAAGCCGGTCTGGATCCTGTACTACGCCTACACCGTCTACGGCGTCTGGTACTCGCAGAAGGCGCTGGACTCCCTCGACGCGGAGTACCCCGAGACCTGGGACCAGATGCTCGCGGTGTGCGAGAAGGCCAAGAAGAAGGGCATGGCGGGCTGGACGTACGCGGGCAAGTACCCGTACTACCTCCCCTTCTCGCTGTACCCGATGATCGGCAAGGTCGGCGGCCGCGAGGTGCTCGACGCCATCGACAACCTGGAGCCGAACGCCTGGAAGCACCCGGCGGTCAAGGCGTGCTTCGAGGCCTACTACGAGCTCTACAAGAAGGGCTACATCCTCAAGGGCACCCCGGGCCTGGACCACATCCAGTCGCAGACCGCCTGGGCCAAGGGCAAGGCGCTGTTCATCCCGAACGGCTCCTGGGTGGAGAACGAGTCGGCCAACGTCATCCCGTCCGACTTCAACCTCGCGGTCTCCGCGCCCACCGGCATCGACGGTTCGGACAAGATGCCGTTCGGCACCATCTGGGCCTCCGGCGGTGAGCCCTTCGTCGTGCCCGCCAAGGCGGCCAACGCCGAGGGCGGCATGGAGCAGCTGCGCATCATGCTCTCCGAGGCGTCCTCGAAGAACTTCACCGCCAAGGTGAAGTCGCTGACCGCGTACAACGGCGGCACCAGCGGCATCAGCCTCACCCCGGGTCTGAAGTCGGGTGTGGCGGCGCTGGACAAGGCCGGATCCAACGTGGTGAACCCGCGGCTGCAGGACTGGTACGTGCAGCTGCAGAAGGAGAAGATCGGTGTGGCCGGTCTCGGCGAGATGATGGCCGGCCGGCTCACCCCGGCGGAGGCCATCAAGAAGATCCAGGGCTTTGCCGACGAGGCGGCCAAGGACAGCTCCATCAAGCACTACAAGCACCAGTAACCAGCACCTTTACCGCACCGGAGTGGCGATGCAGCACGGCAAGTACCGGTTCATCGTGGGGTTTCTGGCACTGCCCCTGGGACTGTACGCGCTCTTCGTGGTGTGGCCGTTCATCCAGTCCATCTACTACTCGTTCACGGACTGGACCGGCCTCAGCCCCGAATTCAAGATGGTCGGCTTCGACAACTACGAGAGGATGTTCCACGACGACATCTTCTGGAAGTCGTTGCAGCACAGCCTGATCTTCGCTCTGGTGCTGCCACTGGTGACACTCGGTCTGGCGCTGTTCTTCGCCTTCATGATCAATGTGGGCGGACGGCGGAGAAGGGGCGGCCCCGTGATCACGGGTGTCCGGGGCTCCTCCTTCTACAAGATCGTCTATTTCTTCCCGCAGGTCCTGTCGATCGCGATCGTGTCGCTGTTGTTCGCCTTCGCGTACAACCCGGACAGCGGCGCGATCAACTCACTCCTGCGCGGCATCGGCCTCGACAGCGTCCAGCCGCTGTGGCTCGGCGACCCGAGCCTCGCACTGTGGTGCGTGATGGCGGTGCTCGTGTGGTCCACGGTCGGCTTCTTCGTGGTCCTGTTCTCGGCGGGCATGGCGTCGATCCCGGCCGAGCTGTACGAGGCGGCGCTGCTGGACGGCGCGAGCCGCGCCACCACGTTCTTCCGCGTCACCCTGCCGCTGCTGTGGGACACGGTGCAGTCCGGCTGGGTCTACATGGGCATCCTCGCGCTCGGCGCCGAGTCGTTCGCGGTCGTGCAGATCATGACGACCGGGCCGGGCGGTCCCGACTACTCGACCACCGTGATGGTCCTGTACGTGTACCAGAAGGCGTTCCGGGACGGTCAGGCCGCCTACGCCACCACCATCGGCGTCGCCCTGCTCGTCGTCACGCTCGCGTTCGCCGCGATCGTGATGCGGCTGGGCCGTCGCGAGCGGCTGGAGTACTGAAGCGATGAAGACGACCGAGACCTCCGCTCCGCTGCCGGCCGAGTCCGGCGCGACCGTCTCCAAGGTCGACGTGCCGTCGGCGAAGCCGGCCGCCGGGAAGAAAGAGGGCAGCGTCCTCAACGTCTTCTCCCACGGCATGCTGATCCTGTGGGCGATCATGGTGGTCCTGCCGCTGCTGTGGGCGGTGATGACCTCCTTCAAGGACGACAGCGCCATCTTCGGCTCGCCCTGGTCCCTGCCGACCAAGCTGCACTTCGACAACTGGTCGCGTGCCTGGACCCAGGCCAACATGAGCGACTACTTCCTGAACACCATCCTGGTGGTCGGCGGCTCGCTGATCGGCACCCTGGTGCTCGGCTCGATGGCGGCCTACGTACTGGCCCGTTTCGACTTCCCCGGGAACCGCTTCATCTACTACCTCTTCGTCGGCGGCATGAGCTTCCCGATCATGCTGGCGCTGGTCCCGCTGTTCTACGTCGTGAACAACATGGGGCTGCTGAACACGATCCACGGCCTGATCCTGGTCTACATCGCGTACTCGCTGCCGTTCACGGTGTTCTTCCTGACCGCCTTCTTCCGCACGCTGCCGACCTCGGTGGCGGAAGCGGCCTTCGTGGACGGCGCCTCGCACACCCGTACGTTCTTCCAGATCATGCTGCCGATGGCCAAGCCGGGCCTGATCAGCGTGGGGATCTTCAACTTCCTGGGCCAGTGGAACCAGTACATGCTCCCCACGGTCCTCAACACCGACCCCGACAAGCGCGTCCTCACCCAGGGGCTGGTGCAGCTGGCGGTCAGCCAGGGGTACAAGGGCGACTGGTCCGGCCTCTTCGCGGGCCTGGTCATGGCGATGCTGCCCGTCCTGGCGGCCTACATCGTCTTCCAGCGCCAGGTGGTCGCGGGCCTGACCGCGGGCGCGCTGAAGTAGGGCGCATCCTCACGAGCGGGCCCAGCTCAGCCGGGCCTCGCTCAGCGGGGGGAGTGAAGCCGTCCGGAAACATCAGCATGCGCGGGTCCGGCCACAGCTTCTCGGGCCCGTGCTCCGCGCAGTGCAGCGCGATCAGGTGGGGCCCTCCCCGCAGGCCTCGTGCAGATAAGTCCGCCCGTGCGCCCGGCAGACGTACCGGAACCTCGCACAGTCGTCCTCGTCCCCCGGCTCGTGGAACCCGGGATCACGAACGATCACGGTCACCGGCACCTGCCGGTTGAACCGGGGCAGGGGCCGCGGGTCGCACCACAGCAGTCGATCCGGAAGCACCGCCCCATCCTGCCGCACACAGGCCCCACCCCTCGAACCCCGTGCTGCTGCCGCCAGGGGCTGCCGCCGGGGGCTGCCGCCCGAGCCACTCCCGGAGCCCTCACGCTCCGCCTGGCGGCCTGTGGCCTGGCGGCCTGTGGCCTGGCGGCCTGTGGCCTGGCGGCCTGTGGCCTGGCGGCTGTCTCGCCGCCGCTGACCTCGAGCCCGCCACTGCCACGGCCGTGCGGCGCTCCCGACGCGTCCGTCGGCTTGACGGCCGGCCCTGAGTTCTCACGATCCGCCGTCACCGAACCTCGGCCTGGGCCGCCCGGCCTCTCGGCCCAGATCCCCACGCGGCCCCTGCCCTGACGGCCCCGAGCTCTCACAATCTGCCGCCACCGGCCCTCGGCGTGCGGGTCGTCGGCCTGCCGTCTTGCCGCCGGCCGCAGTCTCGCCACCGCTGAGCTCGAGTCCGCCACCGTCACGGCCCTGCGGCCCGCTCCCCCCCGATCCCTACGCGACCGCCGTGCCGGCAACCCTCAGCTCTTGCGGACTGCCACCGCTGCGCCTCGACCCCCGGTCTCCCGGCCCTGCCGCCTTGCCGCCGCCTCAGTCTCGCCGCCACGACCCCGAGTCCTACGTTGCTGTCGGCCTCGCGGCCGATGCGGGCTGCAGCTCTCAGGAGTCTCGCTGTCTCGCTGCCGGTACCGGTGTCGCCGAGCCTGCCGCCCCACCGAGCCATCCGGTGGGCCGGACCGGGCAGGGCCGGGCGGCAGCGTGCGTTCGCGGTTGCTATTCGCTTGTGGTCCATCCGGCTACGGTCACGGTTCGGTTACGGACCGCTTCCGGATTCCGGGGCCGAACGACCCGGCCGGTTCGGTGCGGGGGTCGAGTGGTGTGCCTCGCACCCTGTCCCGTAACCCTGTGCGGATGGTCTCCCGCCCTGCTCAGGGTGGCATTCACGTGTCCGCGAGGTGTCCGGGGCGGCCCACGGAAGTGACAGCGATTTCCGTCAAGTACTTGACTGCGGTAACCCCTACAGCCGAGCTTGGAGTTCATAACTTGTAAGTGGCCCGGTTCCGCAGATGTGACCTGGGCCACGGGCGGCACAGGGGCCGCCCGGCCGATGGCGGGAGTGGATGGGTCGATGGAGACTCCGGGGTCGCAGTCGTCGCTGCACCGAGCCAACCTGGAACGAGTCGTGCGGGCCGTACGGCTGGCCGGGTCGCTCACGCAGGCGGAGATCGCGCGTACGACCGGCCTGTCCGCGGCGACGGTCTCCAACATCGTGCGGGAGCTGAAGGACGGCGGGACGGTAGAGGTCACGCCCACGTCGGCGGGCGGGCGACGGGCCCGCAGCGTCTCGCTGAGCGGGGACGCCGGCATCGTGATCGGCATCGACTTCGGGCACACACACCTGCGCGTCGCGATCGGGAACCTCGCGCACCAGGTGCTGGCCGAGGAGTCCGAGCCGCTGGACGTCGACGCCTCCGCCACCCAGGGCTTCGACCGTGCGGAAGAGCTGGTCAATCGCCTGATCGCGGCAACCGGCGTGGATCGGTCCAAGGTGGCGGGAGTGGGGCTGGGCGTGCCCGGCCCGATCGACGTCGAGTCGGGGACTCTGGGGTCCACCGCGATCCTGCCCGGCTGGGGCGGCACCAAGCCCGCCGAGGAGATGCGCGGGCGCCTCGGCGTGCCCGTGCACGTGGACAACGACGCCAACCTCGGCGCCCTGGGCGAGCTGGTCTGGGGCAGCGGCAAGGGCGTGCGCGACCTCGCCTACATCAAGGTCGCGAGCGGTGTCGGCGCCGGTCTGGTGATCAACGGGCAGATCTATCGCGGCCCGGGCGGCACCGCAGGTGAAATCGGACATATTACACTCGATGAATCCGGCCCGGTCTGCCGCTGCGGCAACCGCGGCTGCCTGGAGACCTTTGCGGCCGCGCGGTACGTGCTCCCGCTGCTCCAGTCCAGTCACGGCACCGACCTGACGATGGAAGGCGTCGTACGGCTCGCCAGGGACGGAGACCCGGGCTGTCGTCGGGTGATCGCCGACGTCGGCCGCCATATCGGCAGTGGAGTGGCCAATCTCTGCAACCTTCTGAACCCGAGCCGGGTGGTCCTGGGCGGTGATCTCGCCGAGGCCGGGGAGCTCGTTCTCGGGCCCATCAGGGAGTCTGTCGGCCGCTATGCCATCCCCAGTGCGGCGCGCCAACTGTCCGTTCTCCCGGGGGCACTTGGAGGCCGTGCGGAGGTGCTCGGGGCGCTCGCTCTCGCGCTCAGCGAGATGGGCGATTCGACCCTTTTGGATGGCTCCGTGAACGGCTCGCTGTCCGCGGCCGCGCCTGCCTTCACTTAGAGAACGGATGGCACCGTTGCCATCTCGTTAAGGATTTACTTCTTGACGTCGCACGTGTGGCCGAGTTGACTTCCAGCCACCTCGGCCGCAACGACGCGGCCTCGTCAGGGAGGTTTCAGAGAGTGAACATGCGTATGCGTCGTGCGGCCTTCGCCGTTGCTGCTGGTGCCATGGCCGTTTCGCTGGCCGCCTGTGGCAGTGCCAAGGAGTCCAAGGGCGGCGACAGCTCTTCCTCGGCGTCCGCCAAGAAGGGCGACAACATCAAGGTCGGTCTCCTGCTTCCGGAGAACAAGACCGCCCGCTACGAGAAGTTCGACAAGCCGCTGATCGAGAAGAAGATCATGGAGCTGACGAACAACAAGGCGGACTTCCAGTACAACAACGCCCGTCAGGACGCGAACCTGCAGGCGCAGCAGGTCGACACCATGATCACCAACAAGGTGGACGTCCTGATCCTGGACGCGGTGGACGCCAAGGCCATCCAGAACTCCGTCCAGAAGGCCGTGGACGCCGGCATCAAGGTCGTCGCGTACGACCGCCTCGCCGAGGGCCCGATCAGCGCCTACACCTCGTTCGACAACGAGGAGGTCGGCAAGACCCAGGGCGCGGCCCTGCTGAAGGCGCTGGGCAGCAAGGCCACCAAGTCCTCCAAGATCGTCATGGTCAACGGCTCGGTGACGGACCCGAACGCCGCCATGTTCAAGAAGGGCGCGCACTCCGTCCTCGACGGCAAGGTGACCATCGCCAAGGAGTACGACACCAAGGAGTGGTCGCCGGACAACGCCAACTCCGAGATGGAGTCGGCGATCTCCGCGGTCGGCAAGGGCAAGATCGCGGGTGTCTACTCCGCGAACGACGGCATGGCCGGCGGTATCATCACCGCCCTGAAGGCCGCGGGCCTCTCCGTCCCGGTCACCGGCCAGGACGCCGAGCTGGCCGGTGTGCAGCGCATCGTCTCCGGTGAGCAGTACATGAGCGTCTACAAGCCGTACGCCCCCGAGGCCGACGCCGCCGCCACGATGGCCGTGTACCTCGCCCAGGGCAAGTCGCTCGACTCGGTCGCCAAGGACAAGGTCTCCTCCGGCTCCGCCAAGGACGTCGCTTCGGTCCTGGTCCCGGTCACCTCGCTGACCAAGGACAACATCAAGGACACCGTCATCAAGGACGGCGTCTACACGGCCGCCGACATCTGCACGGGCAAGTACAAGTCCGCCTGCGACAAGCTCGGCATCAACTAAGCAGTCCCCAAGTCCCTTCCCGGTCACGGGCGTTCGCACCCCGAGCGCCCGTCCGGGACCGGACGGACTGACTCAGGCTCCTCCGGCGCCCCGCGCATCGGACAGCCCCGCAAGCTCGGCGCGGGGCGCCGGACGGAATTCCCCCAAACTTCTGCACAACCTCCCGCCGGGTCAGGCGGCGAAGGAGATGGTTCACGTGTCCGCTACGCCCGTGCTGGCGTTGCGCGGGGTCTCCAAGCGATTCGGTGCCGTCCAGGCGCTCACCGACGTAGAGCTTGAGATCCACGCCGGTGAGGTGGTCGCCCTTGTCGGCGACAACGGTGCCGGAAAGTCCACGCTGGTCAAGACGATCGCCGGCGTGCACCCCATCGATGAGGGCGTCATCGAATGGGACGGCAAGCCTGTTTCGATCAGCAGGCCGCACGACGCCCAGGCCCTGGGCATCGCGACGGTGTACCAGGACCTCGCGCTGTGCGACAACATCGACGTCGTCGGCAACCTGTTCCTCGGCCGCGAGCTGAGGAAGTGGGGCGTCCTGGACGAGGTGGAGATGGAGCGCCGCGCCCGCGAGCTGCTCACCACGCTCTCGATCCGCATCCCGAGCGTCCGCATCCCGATCGCCTCGCTCTCCGGCGGTCAGCGCCAGACCGTGGCCATCGCCCGTTCGATGCTCGGCGACCCCAAGCTGGTCATCCTGGACGAGCCCACCGCCGCCCTCGGTGTCGAGCAGACCGCCCAGGTCCTCGACCTCGTGGAGCGCCTGCGCGAGCGCGGTCACGCCGTCATCCTCATCAGCCACAACATGGCGGACGTGAAGGCGGTGGCCGACAAGGTCGCCGTTCTGCGCCTCGGCCGCAACAACGGCGTCTTCGAGGTCAAGTCGACCTCGCAGGAGGAGATCATCTCCGCCATCACCGGCGCCACCGACAACGCCGTGACCCGCCGTGCGGCGCGCACGTCCGGGGAGGTTTCCAAGTGAGCATCGACAAGACCTCCGCGAACGTGGACAAGAGCGACGCCGGCGCGGACGCGCCCGTCGTGAACCCCGAGGCCGCGGCCGCCGCGGTCACCGCGGTCGACCCGCGCCTGCTGGTCCGCGAGCAGGGACTGCTCGGCTACTGGACCGAGTTCAAGCGCAAGATGAAGGCCGGTGAGCTGGGTTCCCTCCCGGTCGTCCTGGGCCTCGCGATCATCTGCATCATCTTCCAGGTCCTGAACTCCGAGTTCCTCTCGGCGCAGAACATCAGCAACATCACGGTCACGATGGTCGGCACGGGCATGATCTCCGTGGGCATCGTCTTCGTGCTGCTGCTCGGTGAGATCGACCTGTCGGTCGGCTCGGTCAGCGGCGCGGCCAGCGCCCTCGCGGCCGTCCTCACCGTCAACCAGGGCTGGCCCGAGTGGCTCGCCGTGCTCGTCGCCATCGCCGTCGGTGCCGCCATCGGCTCGCTGCACGGCTTCTTCTTCGCGGTGCTCGGCGCGCCCGCCTTCGCGGTGACCCTGGCCGGTCTGCTGTTCTGGCTCGGCTTCATGCTCAAGGTGCTGGGCGAGGACGGCACGATCAACCTCGACAGCGACGGTCTGATCGGCAAGCTCACCACGTACACCTTCGAGGACGTGGCCGCCGCCTACGGGCTCGCGGTCGTCGTGGTCGCGCTGTTCTTCATCAGCTCCTTCCTGGGCAACCGCCGCCGGGAGGCCGCGGGTGTCCCGTCCCGGCCGCTCAGCGACACGATCCTGCGCACCGCCCTGCTGGCCGTGGTCTCCTTCGCCGGTGCCTACATGTACAACCAGTACAAGGGCCTGCCGCTGGCCACCGTGATCTTCCTCGCGTTCCTGGTCGCCACCGACTTCCTCCTGCGGCGCACCGCCTACGGCCGCAAGATCTTCGCGCTCGGTGGCAGCGTCGAGGCCTCGCGCCGTGCCGGTATCAACGTCACCGCGGTGCGCATCTCCGTGTTCGCCATCTCCGGCGGGTTCGCGGCGATCGGCGGTCTCTTCCTGGCCTCGAAGATCGCCTCCGCCAACCAGAGCGCCGGTACGGGTGACCTGCTGATGAACGCGATCGCCGCGGCCGTCATCGGTGGTACCTCGCTCTTCGGTGGCCGGGGTCGTACCTGGAACGCCCTCCTGGGTGTGCTGGTGATCGTGTCGATCCAGTACGGTCTTCAGCTGGAGTCCATCGCGGAGCCGGTGAAGTACATGATCACCGCCGCGGTTCTGCTGACCACCGTGGTCATCGACTCCATCACCCGGAAGACACAGAAGACCGCGGGTCGCGCGTAGCGCGCCTTAGAGTCGGACAGTTGCCCGGTGCCTCAAAGGTGCCGGGCACTGTCGTGTCCTACAAAGCCGGAACATTAGACTCGTCAAGCCCGGCAACAGCTCGATCAGCTCTACTTGCAAGGAGGCACGGGTGCCGCTGCTGACCCGCATCAGGGGACCGCGCGATCTGGACCGGCTCAGCCTGGAGGAGCTGGACCAGCTGGCAGGGGAGATCCGGACCTTCCTCGTCGACGCCGTCTCCAAGACAGGCGGCCACCTCGGCCCCAACCTCGGTGTGGTCGAGCTCACCATCGCCCTGCACCGCGTCTTCGAGTCCCCGAAGGACAAGGTGCTGTGGGACACGGGCCACCAGTCCTACGTGCACAAGCTCCTCACGGGTCGGCAGGACTTCTCCCGGCTGAAGATGAAGGGCGGTCTGTCCGGCTACCCCGCGCAGGCCGAGTCCGAGCACGACGTCATCGAGAACAGCCACGCGTCCACCGTGCTCGGCTGGGCCGACGGCATCGCCAAGGCCAACCAGCTGAAGAAGCGGGACAGCCACGTCGTCGCCGTCATCGGTGACGGTGCGCTGACCGGCGGCATGGCCTGGGAGGCGCTGAACAACATCGCCGAGGCCAAGGACCGCCCGCTCGTCATCGTCGTCAACGACAACGAGCGCTCCTACGCCCCGACCATCGGCGGCCTCGCCAACCACCTGGCCACCCTGCGCACGACCGACGGCTACGAGCGCTTCCTGGCCCGGACGAAGGACATCCTCGACCGCACCCCGGTCGTCGGAAGGCCGCTGTACGAGACCCTGCACGGCGCCAAGAAGGGGCTGAAGGACTTCATCGCCCCGCAGGGCATGTTCGAGGACCTGGGTCTGAAGTACGTCGGTCCCATCGACGGCCACGACATCGAGGCGCTGGAGTCCGCGCTGGCGCGGGCCAAGCGGTTCGGCGGGCCGGTCATCGTGCACTGCCTGACCGAGAAGGGCCGCGGCTACCAGCCCGCCCTCCAGGACGAGGCCGACCGCTTCCACGCCGTCGGCAAGATCCACCCGGACACCGGCCTGCCGATCGCGTCCTCCGGCGCCGACTGGACCTCGGTGTTCGGCGAGGAGATGGTCAGGCTCGGCGAGGAGCGCGAGGACATCGTCGCCATCACCGCGGCCATGCTCCAGCCGGTCGGCCTGGACCGGTTCGCCAAGCGTTTCCCCGAGCGCGTGTACGACGTCGGCATCGCCGAGCAGCACGCCGCCGTCTCCGCGGCGGGCCTGGCCCACGCCGGTGTGCACCCGGTGTTCGCCGTCTACGCCACCTTCCTCAACCGCGCCTTCGACCAGGTCCTGATGGACGTGGCCCTGCACAAGTGCGGGGTGACCTTCGTCCTGGACCGGGCCGGTGTCACCGGCACCGACGGCGCCTCCCACAACGGCATGTGGGACATGTCGATCCTGCAGGTCGTGCCCGGGCTCCGGCTGGCCGCCCCGCGCGACGCCGACCAGGTGCGGGCGCAGTTGCGCGAGGCCGTCGCCGTCGAGGACGCACCGACCGTGGTGCGCTTCTCCAAGGGCGCCGTGGGCCCCGCCGTACCGGCCTTGCGCCGGGTCGGTGGCATGGACGTGCTGCGCGAGCCGGGCACCGAACGCCCGGACGTGCTGCTGGTCTCCGTGGGCGCCCTCGCCCCGATGTGCCTGGAGATCGCCGGCCTGCTCGACAAGCAGGGCATCTGCACCACCGTCGTCGACCCGCGCTGGGTCAAGCCCGTCGACGAGGCGATGGCCCCGCTGGCCGAGCGGCACCGGGTCGTCGTCACCGTCGAGGACAACAGCCGCGTCGGCGGTGTCGGCTCCGCGATCGCCCAGGCCCTCAGGGACGCGGGCGTGGACGTGCCGCTGCGCGACTTCGGCATCCCGCCGCGCTTCCTCGACCACGCCTCCCGCGCGGAGGTCATGGCCGAGATCGGGCTGACCGCGCCCGACATCGCTCGCCAGGTCACCGGACTGGTCGCCAAGCTGGACGGCCGGTTCGACCGCACGGCCGACGAGGTCGACTCCGTGGAGACCGCGCGCGACTAGGCAATTTCGGGAAAGCCCCGTATGGCCGGTTTCGCCGCCTTCCCAGGTGGCGGAGCCGGTCCTTTTGCGTGAACCTGCCTGTGCCGGGGCATACGCATCCCCAGCCCTCTCGATCATGTCGAGGACGACGAGCGCGTGGGAGGTAGGCCCCGTGAGCAACAGCCTCTTCCGGACGAAGAAGGTGGAGCAGTCCATCCTCGACACCGAGGAGCCAGAACACGCGCTCAAGAAGTCCCTGACCGCGCTGGACCTGACCGTCTTCGGTGTCGGTGTCATCATCGGCACCGGCATCTTCGTCCTCACCGGCAAGGTCGCGAAGGAGACCGCGGGTCCCGCGGTCTCCCTGGGCTTCGTGGTGGCCGGTGTCGTCTGCGCCCTCGCCGCGCTGTGCTACGCGGAGTTCGCCTCCACGGTCCCGGTGGCCGGGTCGGCGTACACCTTCTCGTACGCCTCCATCGGTGAACTGCCCGCCTGGATCATCGGCTGGGACCTGGTCCTGGAGTTCGCGCTCGGCACGGCGGTGGTCGCCGTCGGCTGGTCCGGTTACATGCGTTCGCTGCTGGACAACGCGGGCTGGCACCTGCCCGACTATCTCGCCGGCCGGGACGGGGCCACGGGCTTCGGCTTCGACGTCCTCGCGGCCGGGCTGGTCCTGGTGCTCACCGCCATCCTCGTCATCGGCATGAAGCTGTCCGCGCGGGTCACCGAGGTCGTCGTCGCCATCAAGGTGGCGGTCGTCCTGATCGTGATCGTCGCCGGTGCCTTCTTCATCAACAGCGACAACTACAAGCCGTTCATCCCCAAGGCGCAGGCGGTGCCGGCCGGGGGGACCCTCAAGGCGCCGCTCATCCAGCTGATCGCCGGCTGGGCGCCGTCCAACTTCGGCGTGCTGGGCATCTTCACCGCCGCCTCCGTGGTCTTCTTCGCCTTCATCGGCTTCGACGTCGTGGCCACCGCCGCCGAGGAGACCAAGAACCCGCAGCGGGACATGCCGCGCGGCATCCTCGGCTCCCTGTTCATCTGCACGGCGCTCTACGTGGCGGTGTCCGTCGTCGTCACCGGCATGCAGCACTACAGCGAGCTGTCCGTCGACGCCCCGCTCGCCGACGCCTTCAAGGCCAACGGCCACCCCTGGTACGCGGGCGCGATCAGCTTCGGCGCCGTCATCGGCCTGACCACGGTCTGCATGATCCTGCTGCTCGGCCAGACCCGGGTCTTCTTCGCGATGAGCCGCGACGGCCTGCTGCCCCGCTTCTTCTCCATCGTCCACCCGCGTTTCCGCACCCCGCACCGGCCGACCATCCTGCTCGGCGTGCTCATCGCCGTCATCGCGGGCTTCACCAGCCTGAGCGAGCTGGCCGAACTGGTGAACATCGGCACGCTGTTCGCCTTCGTCGTCGTCGCGGTCGGCGTGGTCGTCCTCCGCCGCACCCGCCCGGACCTGCACCGGTCCTTCCGCACCCCGTGGGTGCCGGTCATCCCGATCGTGTCCGTCGCCGCGACCATGTGGCTGATGCTGAACCTGCCCGCCGAGACCTGGCTCCGGTTCGCCATCTGGATGGTCATCGGCTGTTTCGTCTACTTCCTCTACGGCCGCTCGCACAGCCGCCTCGCCGGGCAGGAGGAGACCACCGCCGGCCAGGTCGTGAACCCGCCGAAGGGCGACAACAAGTAACCACCCCGGTCTCTGATACGGCCCCGTATGTCCTGCTTCGGTGGTAACTGCGAGGCCGGATAACGTGCTCCCCATGCTTGCCGCCCCGCTCGCCCCCGCACGGCCCGTGACGACCAGGACGGCGTACTGGACGCGGCTGCTGCCCGCCCTCGCGGTCCTGGCCTGCGTCACCCGGGCGCCCTCCTTCGTCGGGCCGGTGTGGAACCCCGACGAGGGCTATCTCGCCGTACAGGCCCGCCTCCTCGCTCACGGCGGGCACCTGTACGAGACCGTCGTGGACCGCAAACCCCCGCTGGTGCCCTGGCTGTACGAGGCCGCCTTCGCGGTCTGCGGCTCCGGTTCCCTCACACCGGTCCGGGTGCTGGCGGTCCTCGCGCAGACGCTCACCGCCGTCCTGCTCGCCTCCCTGGCGCGGCGCCGTTGGGGCGGTACGGCGGGCCGTACCGCGGGCGTGCTGTACCTGCTGGTGTCCGTCGGCCTCAACCCCGAGGACGCGCAGGCCGCCACCTTCGAGGTGTTCATACTGCCCGCCACGGCGGCGGCCCTGTGGTGCGCGGACCGCGGCCGCTGGGGCGCGGCCGGGGCCGCCGTCGCCTGCGCCTTCCTCGCCAAGCAGACCGGTGGCGCGGTGCTGCTGCCGGTGGCCTGGCTGCTGCACCGCGCCGGCACCCCGGGCGCGGGCGCGCTGCGGCTCGGGACCGGGTTCGCCGTACCGGTGCTGTGCGCGGCCCTGGTCACGGACCCCGCCGGATTCCTGTTCTGGACCGTCACCGGCTCCGCCGCCTACGCCTCCTTCACCGGCTCGGAACTCCACGCCCTCGGCCGTGGCCTGGCCAACACCGCACTGCTGGCCGTGGCCTGCGCGGGCCTGATCCCACCGGTCGTACGGTCCCTGCGCGCCGCCCGCACCGTTCGCACGGGCATGGCCGGCGCTGCCGACCTGTGGCTGTGGCTGGCGTCCTCTGCCGTCGCCGTCACCCTCGGCTTCCACTTCTTCGGCCACTACTACCTGCAACTCACCCCGCCCGCGGCCCTGCTGGCCACGGCCGCGCTGCGGGCGGCGCCCCGCGAGCGGCCGGCGGCCGCCGTCTTCACCTCGGCCTGCTGCTGCGCCCTGTTCCTCGCCTGGGGCCTGCTCGCGCCGCGCCCCGAACTCGCCCACGCCCAGCGCCTCGCCGCGGCCCTGGCCCAGCGCACCGTGCCCGCCGACCGCGTCCTCGTGTGGGGCATGCACCCGGAGACGTACTGGCTGGCCCGCCGCACTCCCGCCAGCCGCTACCTCACTGCGGGCCTGCTCACCAACTACAGCGGCGGCCGCGACGGCCCCGAGGTCGGCGAGAAATACGCGGTAGAGGGCGCCTGGCCCGTCTTCCGGGCGGAGCTGACCGCGCACGCCCCCGCCCTCGTCGTGGACGACTCCCGAGGCAAGCCGTACGCACCCGACCGCGTGCCGAGTCTGCGCCGGCTGCTGGACGCGCGCTACGAGGAGGTGGGGAAGGTGGACGGGGCGGTGCTCTACGCCCGGATTCCGCGTGGCTGAGGGGGAGTTGGCGTGGTGCCCGGCGGCCCCGCTGTTATGCTGGCCGCAGTGATTTGAACACGTTCAACTCAGGGGGTCTCATGTACGTACCGACCGCGCAGGGCCACAAGGACTCACCCGCCGTCGCCCTGGGCCCCACGTCACTCGTCTTCGGGGTCGTCGCGGCCGTCGGCGCCTGGCCCTCCCTCATGCCGGCCGTACTGCCGTGGTCGTTCATGGCGGCACCGCTCGCCCTCACCTTCGGCCTCGCGGGCGTCCACTTCGCCCGCCGGGGGATCGGCCGCATGTGGACCGCCGTCGTCGGAACCGCCCTCGGAGTCGTCGGGATCGCCGGTGTACTCGCCCTGTTCGTGGCGTTGACCGAGTGGTAGACCGGCCTCTGCCCGCTCAGCCGAGGACGGTGCGCGGCCCGGTCACCTCCGCGCCCAGTTCGGTCACCCGGCGCCGCAGTTCACGGTCGGCCGTGACCACGAGACGGGCCCGGCCGGGGTACTCGGCGGTCAGCTCCACGATCCGGTCGTCCCCGCTGCCGGGCGCCTCCGCGACCCGCACTCCGGGCACCGACTCCACACCACGGGCGGCGCCCTCGACCACGAGCACCAGCTCCACGGCACCCTCATGACCCGGCAGCCCCTCGCGGGCCAGCCGGTCCCGCAGCCGCTCGGCGGCGCCCCTTCGGTCACGCCACCAGCCGTCGGGCCGCGACCCGACGACGTTCGCGCCGTCGACGATCACGAGCAGCGGGCCGTCCGGGTCCGGGGAACCGAGGGGGTCGTCCATGGGGCCAAGGTTCCCACGCCACCGGCGAGGGGGCGGGCCCCGGCCTGCGACCAGGGCCGCTTAGAGTGAACCGGTGAACGGCGACTGGCTCCTACGCGGCCGTGACGGCCGCCTCAGTGTCTACCAGCTGTCGGGTGACGCCGTCCTGTGCCGGGCGGAGCGCGCCCCGGACGGCGGCCGCTGGAGCGACCCGCACAAGGTTGGCGGGGGCCAGAGACTCCACCCCGTACTCGCCGTCGGCCAGGGCGCCGACGGCTACGCCCACCTGGTCTCCTGGCGGCCCACCACCAAGGGCGAGTCGGGCCTGGTGCACTCCACCCACTTCCGTCCACGCCTCGCGGCCCTGGACTGGAGCCCGATCGGCCACCCGGACAAGAAGGGCGACCGCACCGGCACCCCCGCCGTCGCCGTGGACGTGCAGGGCCGCGCCCATGTCTTCGTACGGAACAAGGGCGGCGGGGTGAGCCTGCTGGCACAGAAGGAGAAGGGCGGCTGGGAACCCTGGCGGGACCTGAAGGGCCATGAGGTCCAGGAGGGTCTGGCGGCGGTGACGGGGGAGTCCGGCAGGGTCGAGCTCTACGCGGCCGCCCCGGGTGTCGTCCTGTACTGGCGTCAGGAGGAGCCGGGCGCCCGGCCGGTGCTCCAGGAAGCCCTGGAGACGGCTGTGCGCCCCGGCACCCTGCACGCCCTGGCCACGTCACCCGACAGCACGACGGTCTACTACACCGACGACTCGGGCGACCTGTGTGCCTGGCGCCCCGGCACCAAGCCGGTCGCCCTGCTCCCCGCGGCGGGTTCCGGCCGGGTGGCGGCGGTCCGCTGCGAGCTCGACGGCCATGACTGCACGTTGCTGGCCCAGCGCTCGGCGAGCGGCCGGGTCGCCTTCGCCGCCTACCCGACCGAGCTGGAGTCGGCGGGCGCGTGGTGGACGGAGTCGGGTCCGCAGCTGCCGGTGGACGCGCTGGTGTCCCTGGCCGTGGACGAGGACGACCGGGTGGTGGCGGCAACGTTGTCCCCGTCCACCGGCCAACTCCTGCTGACCGGACGCAAGGACGAACCCGGGCTGGCGCTCCAGGCGTGGCGGCCGCTCTGACCATGCGGAAGGGCCCCGCCGAAGCGGGGCCCTCCTTCATGTCACCGGGTGTTACGCGGGAACGCTCGCCACGCCGGGAGCGAGGAACTTCTTGCCGTTCACGCGCTCCGAGACGCCCTCACGGTCCAGGTACGGCGTGATGCCGCCCAGGTGGAAGGGCCAGCCGGCGCCCGTGATGAGGCAGAGGTCGATGTCCTGGGCCTCGGCGACGACGCCCTCGTCGAGCATCAGGCCGATCTCCTGGGCCACCGCGTCCAGGACACGGTCGCGGACCTGCTCCTCGGTCAGGACGGTGTCGCCCTGCTTCAGGAGCGCGGCGACCTCCGGGTCCAGCTCCGGCTTGCCGCTGTCGTAGACGTAGAAGCCGCGCTTGCCCGCCTTGACGACGGCCGCGAGGTTCGGGGAGACCGTGAAGCGGTCCGGGAAGGCCCGGTTGAGGGTCTCCGAGACGTGCAGACCGATCGCGGGGCCGACCAGCTCCAGCAGCACCAGCGGGGACATCGGCAGACCGAGCGGCTCGATGGCCTTCTCGGCGACCTCGACCGGGGTGCCCTCGTCGATGACGTTCTGGATCTCGCCCATGAAGCGGGTGAGGATGCGGTTCACGACGAACGCCGGGGCGTCCTTGGTGAGGACCGCGGTCTTCTTCAGCTTCTTGGCGACGCCGAAGGCCGTGGCCAGCGAGGCGTCGTCCGTCTGCTCGCCGCGGACGATCTCCAGCAGCGGCAGGACCGCGACCGGGTTGAAGAAGTGGAAGCCGACGACCCGCTCGGGGTGCTGAAGCTTCGACGCCATCTCCGTGACCGACAGCGAGGAGGTGTTGGTGGCGAGGATCGCGTGCGCCGGGGCGACCGCCTCGACCTCGGCGAACACCTGCTGCTTGACGCCGATCTCCTCGAAGACCGCCTCGATGATGAAGTCGGCGTCCGAGAAGCCCTCGGCCTTGTCCAGGACACCGGTCACCAGCGCCTTGAGGCGGTTGGCCTTGTCCTGGTTGATCCGGCCCTTGCCGAGCAGCTTGTCGATCTCGGCGTGGACGTAGCCCACACCCTTGTCGACGCGCTCCTGGTCGATGTCGGTCAGGACGACCGGCACCTCCAGGCGGCGCAGGAAGAGCAGCGCGAGCTGGCTGGCCATCAGACCGGCGCCGACGACGCCGACCTTGGTGACCGGGCGGGCCAGGTTCTTGTCCGGGGCGCCCGCGGGACGCTTGCCGCGCTTCTGCACCAGGTTGAACGCGTAGATGCCGGAGCGCAGTTCGCCGCCCATGATCAGGTCGGCGAGGGCGACGTCCTCGGCGTCGTAACCCTGCTGCAGGTCGCCGTTCTTGGCGGCCGCGATGATGTCCAGGGCGCGGTAGGCGGCCGGAGCGGCCCCGTGCACCTTGGAGTCCGCGATGAAGCGGCCCTTGGCGACGGCCTGGTCCCAGGCCTCGCCGCGGTCGATCACCGGGCGCTCGACCTCGACGTCGCCCTTGAGCACGTTCGCGGTCCAGATCAGCGACTGCTCCAGGAAGTCGGCGCCCTCGAAGATCGCGTCCGCGATGCCGAGGTCGAAGACCTGCTGGCCCTTGAGCTGCTTGTTCTGGTTCAGGCTGTTCTCGATGATCACCGAGACGGCCTTGTCGGCGCCGATGAGGTTCGGCAGCAGCGCGCAGCCGCCCCAGCCCGGGACCAGGCCCAGGAACACCTCGGGGAGGGAGAACGCCGGGATCGCCTTGGAGACGGTCCGGTAGGAGCAGTGCAGACCGACCTCGACGCCGCCGCCCATCGCCGCACCGTTGTAGTACGCGAAGGTCGGGACCGCGAGGGCCGCGAGGCGCTTGAAGACCTCGTGGCCGCCCTTGCCGATGGCCAGCGCGTCCTCGTGCTTCTTCAGCAGCTCGACGCCCTTGAGGTCGGCGCCGACCGCGAAGATGAACGGCTTGCCGGTGATGCCGACGCCGACGATGTCGCCGGCCGCGGCCTCCGCCTCGACCTGGTCGATCGCGGTGTTGAGGTTCGCCAGCGAGGCCGGACCGAAGGTGGTCGGCTTGGTGTGGTCGAAGCCGTTGTCCAGCGTGATGAGCGCGTAGCGCCCGGCGCCGAACGGCAGGTCGAGGTGGCGTACGTGCGCGGACGTCACGACCTCGTCGGGGAACAGCTCGGCCGCACCCTTCAGAAGCTCAGCGGTGGTGCTCACTTGTCCCCCTCGAAGTGCGGGTTCTCCCAGATGACCGTCGCGCCCATGCCGAAGCCGACGCACATGGTGTTCAGGCCGTAGCGGACGTGCGGCTGCTCCTCGAACTGGCGGGCCAGCTGCGTCATCAGACGGACACCGGAGGAGGCCAGCGGGTGGCCGTAGGCGATGGCGCCGCCGTACTGGTTGACGCGCGCGTCGTCGTCGGCGATGCCGTAGTGCTCCAGGAAGGCGAGGACCTGGACGGCGAAGGCCTCGTTGATCTCGAAGAGGCCGATGTCGGAGATGGACAGGCCTGCCTGGGCGAGGGCCTTCTCCGTGGCCGGGATCGGGCCGTAGCCCATGACCTCGGGCTCGACGCCGGCGAAGGCGTAGGAGACCAGGCGCATCTTGACCGGCAGGTTGTTCTCGCGGGCGAAGTCCTCGCTCGCGATGATCGAGGCGGTGGCGCCGTCGTTCAGACCGGCCGCGTTACCGGCGGTGACCCGGCCGTGCACGCGGAACGGGGTCTTGAGGCCCTGCAGGTTCTCCAGGGTCGTGCCCGGGCGCATCGGCTCGTCGGCCGTGACCAGGCCCCAGCCGGTCTCGCCGGCCTCGGGGTTGGTGCGGCGCACCGAGACCGGCACCAGGTCCTGCTGGATCTTGCCGTCGGCGTACGCCTTGGCGGCCTTCTCCTGCGAGCGCACGGCGTATTCGTCGGCGCGCTGCTTGGTGATGGTCGGGTAGCGGTCGTGCAGGTTCTCGGCGGTCATGCCCATGAAGAGGGCGGACTCGTCGACCAGCTTCTCGCTGACGAAGCGCGGGTTCGGGTCCACGCCCTCGCCCATCGGGTGGCGGCCCATGTGCTCGACACCGCCGGCGATGACGGCGTCGTAGGCGCCGAACGCGATCGAACCGGCGGTGGTCGTCACGGCGGTCAGGGCGCCGGCGCACATGCGGTCGATCGAGTAGCCGGGGACGGACTGCGGCAGACCGGCGAGGATGCCGGCCGTACGGCCGAGGGTCAGGCCCTGGTCGCCGATCTGCGTGGTCGCGGCGATGGCGACCTCGTCGATCTTCTTCGGGTCCAGCCCGGGGTTGCGGCGCAGCAGCTCCCGGATCGCCTTCACGACGAGGTCGTCGGCGCGGGTCTCGTGGTAGATGCCCTTCGGGCCCGCCTTGCCGAACGGGGTGCGGACGCCGTCGACGAAGACGACGTCCCTGACGGTACGAGGCACGATGGCTCTCCTCCAGGGTGCGGGATGGCACTGCTGCGATGCGCTGAGCGCGCGCTCAGGCCCCATGCTACTTATGAGTAACGTAGCTGCCCAGTCCCGGCGGCGGGAGCGGCGAACGTCACATTCCCGGTGGCGCCGTCGAGCCCCGCGGGGTCCTCCGCATGCCCTCCCAGGATCTTGGCGTGATCTCGACGTCCCTGTTCCGCTTCCGCGGCCCGTACCGAGACGGTTTCGCGTGAGGAGCGGCCTGGCGCGCCGCTCAGGCCTCCTTGGCCGACAACGCCGCCACCAGCACCGGCGTGACCTGCTCCACCTGCCAGGCCCGCGCGCCGTAACCGGCCAGCGCGACCTCGACGGATCCGGCGTCCACCACCTTCGGCGGCTCCCAGCAGATCCTTCGCACGGTGTCCGGGGAGACCAGGTTCTCCTGGGGCATGTTGAGCTGCTCGGCCAGAGCCGACACTCCCGCGCGGGCTGCGGACAGCCGAGCCGCGGCGGCGGGGTCCTTGTCGGCCCAGGCCCGCGGCGGGGGCGGCCCGGCGACCGGCTGCCCGGGCTGCGGCAGCGCGGAGTCCGGCAGGGCCTTGGCCCGGTCGACCGCCGCCTGCCACTGCTCCAGCTGTCGCCGCCCGACCCGGTGCCCGAACCCGTTCAGCATGGCCAGGGCGTGCGCGTTGCCCGGCAAAGAGAGCGCGGCCTCCACGATGGCCGCGTCCGAGAGCACCTTGCCCGGCGACACATCCCGCCGCTGGGCGATCCGGTCCCGCGTCTGCCAGAGCTCCCGCACGACGGCCAGCTGCCGGCGCCGGCGCACCTTGTGCATGCCGGACGTGCGGCGCCAGGGATCCTTGCGGGGCTCGGCGGGCGGAGCGGACGCGATCGCGTCGAACTCCTGGCGCGCCCAGTCCAGCTTGCCCTGCCGGTCCAGCTCCTTCTCCAGGGCGTCCCTGAGGTCGACGAGGAGTTCCACGTCCAGGGCGGCATAGCGCAGCCACGGCTCGGGCAGCGGACGGGTGGACCAGTCGACGGCCGAGTGCCCCTTCTCCAGGACGAAGCCGAGGACGCCCTCGACCATGGCGCCGAGGCCGACCCGGGGGAACCCGGCCAGCCGCCCGGCCAGCTCGGTGTCGAACAACGATGTCGGCATCATGCCTATCTCGCGCAGACAGGGCAGGTCCTGGGTGGCGGCGTGCAGCACCCACTCGACGCCGGACAGTGCCTCGCCGAGACCTGACAGGTCGGGACAGGCGACGGGGTCGATCAGCGCGGTACCGGCGCCCTCGCGGCGCAGCTGCACCAGATAGGCGCGCTGGCCGTACCGGTAGCCGGAGGCGCGCTCGGCGTCGACGGCGACGGGGCCGGAGCCGGCGGCGAAGGCCGCGATCACCTCGGCGAGGGCGTTCTCGTCGGTGATCACCGGCGGAATGCCCTCGCGGGGTTCGAGAAGTGGCGTCGGCGCCCCCGTCACAGAAGATCCGGCGTCGTCCGGAGGAGTGCCTCCGGTGGTGCGCAGGGCGCTGTCTGCTGCGGTCTCTTGGGCGTCGGTCACCTGTCAAGGGTATCCGTGTGTGGACAGCGCCCGTCGACGGAACGTTCCGTCGACGGGCACCGGAGGGTCGTAAACCAGTCAGGCCGGTGAAACTCGCGGTTCACATGAGTGAACCAGCGGCTCCGCCGAGCGGTTCGGCGGCGGTGTCGGTCAGGGGCTCAAGGGCTTAGCGGTTCAGGGGGGGATCGGGGGATCGGGGGCGGGGAGATCGAGGACGGGGGTGGAGGGGGCAGGGCTCAGTGGATGATTCCGGTGCGCAGGGCCACGGCGACCATTCCGGCCCGGTCGCCCGTGCCGAGCTTGCGCGCGATGCGGGCGAGGTGGCTCTTCACGGTCAGGGCGGACAGGCCCATCGAGACGCCGATGGCCTTGTTGGACTGGCCTTCCGCGACCAGACGCAGCACCTCTACCTCGCGTCCTGACAGCTCGCGGTAGCCGCCCGGGTGGCTCGGGGCACCCGGGGGGCGGCGGTGCATCCGGGCGGCGGCACCGAGGGGGGCGGCGCCGGGCCGGCTGGGGAGTCCGATGTTCGTCCGGGTGCCGGTGACGACGTAGCCCTTGACCCCGCCGGCCAGGGCGTTGCGGACGGCGCCGATGTCGTCGGCGGCCGAAAGGGCCAGCCCGTTGGGCCAGCCCGCGGCGCGGGTCTCGGACAGCAGGGTCAGGCCGGAGCCGTCGGGCAGGTGGACGTCGGCGACACAGATGTCGCGGGGGTTGCCGATGCGGGGACGAGCCTCCGCGACGGACGAGGCCTCGATGACGTCGCGGACACCGAGCGCCCACAGATGGCGGGTGACGGTGGAGCGGACGCGCGGGTCGGCCACGACCACCATGGCGGTCGGCTTGTTCGGGCGGTAGGCGACCAGGCTTGCGGGCTGCTCGAGGAGAACGGACACCAGGCCTCCTGGGGTGGGGGGACGGGGCCGGCTTGTGGGGATGAAGCCGGGACGAACCGTGCTTTGAAGGTCACAGTCGTCTTCGGCAGCAAACGCGTCCGCCTTTAGAGAATGATCACGATCTAGTGAGTAACAATCCGTGCAATTCAGACACGCGATCGATCATCCGAAGATCGAGTCGGTTCGGGCCGGTGCGATTCGAGTGCGGAAAGTGGCCGTATCGACAAAGAGATGGTCAACAAGGGGTCCATGAGGATTACGGAGCCCTGTGAGGAGTACGTCGATACGGCCGGGATCACGTCACCGGGACTGCGGACCCCTGCGCTGCGGCAGGGTCACCACCGAGGCGTCGCCCGGCCCGGCCGGGGGCAGCCCGCCGATCTGGGCCAGCAGATCGCACCACGAGGCCAGGTGGCCGGCGGTGTCCGGCACTCCGCCCAGGCCCTCGCGGGGCGTCCAGGAAGCCCGGATCTCGATCTGCGAGGCGGCAGGGCGCTCGGACAGACCGCCGAAGTAGTGCGAGCTGGCACGCGTGACGGTGCCACTCGGCTCGCCGTACGTCAGCCCGCGCGCCTGCAGCGCACCGGTCAGCCACGACCAGCACACCTCCGGCAGCAGCGGATCGGCCGCCATCTCCGGCTCCAGCTCCGCGCGCACCAGCGTCACCAGCCGGAACGTACCGTGCCAGGCGTCGTGCCCGGCCGGGTCGTGCAGGAGCACCAGCCGGCCGTCGGCCAGCTCCTGCTCGCCGTCGGCCACCACGGCCTCCACCGCGTACGCGTACGGCGCCAGTCGCTGCGGAGCCGGCGTCGGCTCCACCTCGACCTGCGGCCTCAGACGCGCGGCCCGCAGCGCATCGACCGCGGCCCGGAACGCCGGCGGCCCCTCCGCACCCGCATGCCCCTCCGCCTCCGCGTTCCCCTTCGCGTCGTCCATTCCGCCAGCGCCGTCCGACAGTCGTCCCTGAGCCGCAGCCATGCGGGGAAGAGTAAGGGGAACCGGGGCTTTGTGCAGGGCAACACACCCCGTGCCCGATGTTGCCGTGGCCACGTGCGTTCCGCTCGACGGCGCCGTGCGAGACTTGCCCCGTGACCGCCAATGACGCCTCCACGGGCCAGCAGCCGACAGCCACGTACGACAGCGCCTTCCTCAAGGCGTGCAGGCGCGAGCCCGTGCCGCACACCCCCGTGTGGTTCATGCGTCAGGCCGGCCGCTCGCTGCCCGAGTACCGCAAGGTGCGTGAGGGCGTCCCCATGCTGGAGTCCTGCATGCGGCCCGAGCTGGTCACCGAGATCACGCTGCAGCCGGTGCGCCGCCACAACGTGGACGCGGCGATCTACTTCAGTGACATCGTCGTCCCGCTCAAGGCGATCGGCCTCGACCTCGACATCAAGCCCGGCGTCGGCCCGGTCGTCGAACAGCCGATCCGCACCCGCGCCGACCTCGCCCGGCTGCGCGACCTCACCCCCGAGGACGTCCCCTACGTCACCGAGGCGATCGGACTGCTCACCCGTGAGCTGGGCTCGACCCCGCTGATCGGTTTCGCGGGCGCGCCTTTCACCCTCGCGAGCTACCTGGTCGAGGGCGGTCCGTCGCGTACGTACGAGAACGCCAAGGCGATGATGTACGGCGACCCCGAGCTGTGGGCCGACCTGCTGGACCGCCTGGCCGACATCACGGCCGGCTTCCTGAAGGTGCAGATCGAGGCGGGCGCCTCGGCCGTCCAGCTCTTCGACTCCTGGGTCGGCGCGCTGGCCCCGGCCGACTACGTGAAGTCCGTGATGCCCGCTTCGGCGAAGGTGTTCGACGCCGTCGCCGGGTACGGCGTCCCGCGCATCCACTTCGGTGTCGGCACCGGTGAGCTGCTCAGGCTCATGGGCGAGGCCGGTGCGGATGTCGTCGGCGTCGACTGGCGCGTCCCGCTGGACGAGGCCGTCCGCCGTGTCGGCCCCGGCAAGGCGCTGCAGGGCAACCTCGACCCGACCGTCCTGTTCACCGACAAGGACACCGTCGAGGCCAGGGCGCGCGAGGTGCTGGACGCGGCCGCCGGTCTCGAGGGCCACGTCTTCAACCTCGGCCACGGCGTGCCGCCCAACACCGACCCGGACGTGCTGACCCGGCTCGTGGACTACGTCCACTCGGCGAGCGCCCGCTGAGCCGACCCGCTCGGAGGGAGCCCCGTCACCACACCTGACGGGGCCGGGCCTGCCTGCCGAACAGCAGGCGGGGCGGCTCCGGGGGCGGCGGGGTGCCGGGCTTGAGCGGCCAGGCGAGCAGCATGCCCGCCACGAAGCCGACCACATGGGCCGCGTAGGCGACGGTCCCGGCACCGGAGACGCCGTGCCCGGAGGAGTACACCGCCTGCAGGGCGAACCAGAAGCCCAGCACCAGCCAGGCGGGCAGCCTGAGCGGCAGGAAGACCAGGAACGGGACGAGGACCCACACCCGCGCCCTCGGATACAGCACGAGATAGGCGCCGAGGACTCCGGCGATCGCCCCGGAGGCGCCGATCAGCGGGTCGTGCGAGGAGTCGTTGAGCAGCGCGAAGCCGTAACCGGCCGCGTAGCCGCAGACGACGTAGAAGAGCAAGTAGCGGATGTGGCCCATCCGGTCCTCGACGTTGTTGCCGAAGATCAGCAGGAAGAGCATGTTGCCCAGCAGGTGCAGCCAGCTTCCGTGCAGGAACATCGCGGTGAACACGGACAGGGGCGGGGACTTGTGATAGCGGGCCGGTCCCACCACGCAGCCCGGGCCGTGCGGGCCCACGCCCACGCCGCCCGTCGGGACCAGCTGTGGCAGCTGATGGTGGATCAACTCCCTTGGGACCGCCGCGTACTGGTCCATGAACGCCTGCAGATGGCACAGCTGCGCCAGATCGCTGCCGCCCGCCACGGAGCCGGCTATGCCGGGCATGGCGAGGAAGACGAGGACGTTCGCTGCGATGAGCGCGTACGTCACGTAGGGCGTGCGGCGTGCGGGGTTCACGTCATGGACGGGGATGACCACACAGAAGTAGTGCCCGCGATGCGGCGCGCGAACCGGTGAACGCGGCCGGGCGGGCCCGCGTATCTGTTCTCAACCGACGTGAGGACAGGCGATGGAAGCTCCGCAGGTTTCGGCGATGCATGCTCTGCCCGATGGTGAGGCCGAGCTGTCTTTGGTGGTGAGGCTCCCCTGGGAGGACGTTGCGCGGCTGGGCCAGGAGGCGGGGCGGCTGGCCTCGCAGATGCAGCGGCCCGTGACGCTGGACGAGGCGGTGAGCCATCGGCTGCGGTCGACTCGGACGTCCGCCTCTCACGCGAAGCCTTCGGCCGAACAGCCCGCGGCCGTGACGTCGAGTGCGGGTGTCACCTCATTGCCGCGGCTCAGCACCGGGACGGCCTAGGCGCGTTGCGGGGCGCGGGTGATCCGCGGCCGGTCGCGCCCGTGCGGCGGAGCCGTACATCCCCGCAGCCCCGCGCCCTGCAGGTCGGTCACGTCGCCCGTACCTTCGATGTGGCCTTTCTCGCCGCCACCAGTACCGGGTCCCACACCGGTGAGAAAGGCGGGGCGTAGCCCAGGTCCAGGGCTGTCATCTGTTCCACCGTCATACCCGCGGTGAGGGCCACCGCCGCGATGTCGACCCGCTTCGCCGCGCCTTCCCTGCCGACGATCTGGACGCCGAGCAGGCGGCCGGTGCGGCGTTCGGCGAGCATCTTGACCGTCATGGGCGAGGCGCCGGGGTAGTAGCCGGCGCGACTGGTCGACTCGATGGTGACGGTCTCGAACTGCAGGCCCACGCGGTGGGCGTCCTTCTCGCGCAGGCCGGTGCGGGCGATCTCCAGGTCGCAGACCTTGCTGACGGCCGTACCGACCACGCCCGGGAAGGTGGCGTAACCGCCGCCGGCGTTGGTGCCGATGACCTGGCCGTGCTTGTTGGCGTGGGTGCCGAGCGGGACGTACTGCTCCTGCCCGGAGACCAGGTTCAGCACCTCGACACAGTCGCCGCCCGCCCAGATCTCCTCGTGGCCACGCACCCGCATCGCGAGGTCGGTGAGCAGGCCGCCGTGGGCGCCGAGGGGGAGGCCCGCCGCCCGGGCGAGCGTGGTCTCCGGGCGTACGCCGATGCCGAGGACCACGATGTCCGCCGGGTACTCGGCGTCCTCCGTGGCCACCGCGCGGACCCGGCTGTCCTCGCCGGTGAGCAGCTTGGTGACTTCGGCGTCGTTCACCATGGTGATGCCGAGTCCCTCCATGGCCCGGTGCACCAGGCGGCCCATGTCCGGGTCGAGCGTCGACATGGGTTCGCTGCCGCGGTTGACGACGGTCACCTCGTAGCCGCGGTTGATCAGCGCCTCGGCCATCTCCACGCCGATGTATCCGGCGCCGACGACGACCGCGCGCCGGCCGCCCGTGTGGACCAGCGAGTCCAACAGGGCCTGGCCGTCGCCGAGTGTCTGCACGCCGTGCACACCCGGGGCGTCCGCGCCGGGCATGTCCGGGCGGATCGGGCGGGCACCGGTCGCGATCACGAGTCTGTCGTACGACACCCAGGACTCGTCCCCGGAAGCGAGGTCACGCGCGCGTACCCGACGGCCGGCGACGTCGATCTCCGTGACCTCCGTCCGCATCCGCAGGTCGATGTCCCGCGCGCGGTGCTCCTGCGGTGTGCGCGCGATCAGCCGGTCCCGCTCGGGCACGTCACCGCCGACCCAGTACGGGATCCCGCACGCCGAGTAGGAGGAGAAGTGGCCGCGCTCGAAGGCCACGATCTCCAGTTCGTCCGGCCCCCGCATCCGGCGCGCCTGCGACGCCGCGGACATCCCCGCGGCGTCACCGCCGATCACGACCAGCCGTTCCCTGTCGCCCCGCCCGCTACTCATGCTCATGTGAACACGCTAGAGGGCGAGATCATTTCAGTCCTCGTCGGGCGCGCTCGACGGGTCCGGAACCGGGCGGGTCCGGGGCAACGGGGCGGTGGTCGGCGCCGCGGGTGCGGGCTGGGCGTGGCGCGGCCGGCGGGGGCGTACGACGCGCAGCCACAAAAGCGCCAGCAGTGCCGCGAGCGCGGCGAACGGCAGGACCGCGCCGAGCGCCAGGGCGATCCAGCGCAGCATCGTGACGAACACGTGCCAGCCGCCCGAAACGGCGTCCACGAAGCCGGGGGTGTCGTCCCCGGCGGCCCTCTTCACGGGCGTCTCGGACAGGGCCAGGGTGATGGTGGCGAGGCCGGTGCGGTCCTTCAGGGACGCCTGCTGCGCGAGCAGCGCCTCCAGGTCCGCCTCCCGGCTGCTCAGCTCCCCTTCCAGGGTGACGACGTCGCTCAGCTTGGTCGCCTTGTCCATCAGCTCGCGAATCCGGGCCACGCTGGTCCGCTGCGACTTGATCCGGCTGTCCACGTCCACGACCTGGTCGGTGACGTCCTGCGCCTTCGCCGTGCGCTCGACCAGCTTGCCGGAGCCCTGCAGGTCGGCGAGGACCTCGTCGTACTTCTCGGTGGGCACGCGCAGCACGACCCGGGTCTGCTCGTGGCCCTCGGCGTCCCGGCTGGTGCTCTCCTTGCCGACGTAGCCGCCCGCGGTCGCGGCGGTGGTGCGGGCCGCCTCCAGCGCCTTGGGCACGTCCTTGACCTCGACGGTCAGGGAGGCGGTGCGGATGATGGCGCTCGGGATCGGCCTGGGCGCTCCCGGGGCCGACTTGGCGTCCTCCGCCTTGGCCCCGGCGGCGCCCGCCTGCGGTGCCGGGCGCCCCGCGGCGGACTTCGAGTCGCCCGAGTCGTCCGCACCGCTGCACCCGGCGAGCGCGAGGGCGGCGGCGAGCAGGACCCCGGCCAGGACCTGGACGGAACGTGCGGAGTGCGGTGTGCGCATGGGCGGACCCCCGATGACGGTGACTTGTGACGACGCTCCTTCGACGCCGGTGCCGCGGGGAACGTTGGATCGCGTCGGTTCCGATGCGGTCACGGTCCGGACTCGTCCCGGCTCCGGGCCTGGGGCGGGGGTGCCGGAGAGGTCTGAGAGAGTGGGGCCATGAGCGCAACGGGTACGCACGCGGGGCACGCCGTCGTCGTCGGAGCCGGTATCGCCGGGCTGGCGGCGGCCCACCGGCTGCTGGAGCGCGGGCTGCGTGTGACCGTCCTGGAGGCCTCCGGCCGGGTCGGCGGCAAGCTGCTGCCGGGCGAGATCGCGGGCGTAAGGGTGGACCTGGGCGCCGAGTCGATGCTCGCCCGCCGGCCCGAGGCGGTCGCCCTGGCCCGCGAGGTGGGCCTCGCCGAGCAGCTCCGGCCGCCGGCCACCGCGACCGCCTCGATCTGGACGCGCGGCGCCCTGCGCCCGATGCCCAAGGGCCATGTGATGGGCGTCCCCGGCACGGCCGGCGTCCTGGCGGGTGTCCTGTCCGACGAGGGCCTGGCCCGCATCGAGCGCGACGCCGCACTGCCCCGCACGGAGGTCGGCGACGACGTGGCCGTGGGGGAGTACGTGGCGCAGCGGCTCGGCCGCGAGGTCGTCGACCGCCTGGTCGAGCCCCTGCTGGGCGGGGTGTACGCGGGCGACGCGTACCGCATCTCGATGCGCTCGGCCGTCCCGCAGCTCTTCCAGGCCGCCCGCACCCACGACTCGCTCACGGCGGCCGTCCGCGACATCCAGGCCAAGGCCATCGCCGCCCAGCAGACCGGGCCCGTGTTCATGGGCATCGAGGGCGGGGTGGGCCGGCTGCCGCTCGCGGTCGCCGAGGCGGTGCGGGCGCGCGGCGGCGAGATCCTGACCGGCACACCGGTGACGGAGCTGCGCCGGACCGCGGCGGATCCGGGCGTCTCGGACGGGGCGCCGGACGGCGTGGCCACGGATGCGCACGAGGATGCCCGGGCACCGCGGCCGGACGCCGCGTGGCGCGTCGTGGCCGGTGACCGCGTGCTGTACGCGGACGCGGTCGTCCTCGCCGTCCCCGCCCACACTGCCGCCGGCCTGCTGCGCGCCGAGGCCCCGGCCGCGGCCGCCGAACTCGCCACCGTCGACTACGCCTCCATGGCCCTGATCACCCTCGCCTACCGGCGTTCCGGCCTCGCTCTCCCCGAGGGCAGCGGCTTCCTGGTGCCGCCCGTCGACGGCCGCACCATCAAGGCGTCGACCTTCGCCTCCCAGAAGTGGGGCTGGATCGCGGACGAGGACCCGGACGTGGTGGTGCTGCGCACCTCGGTCGGGCGTCACGGCGAGACGGAGATCCTCCAGCGCGAGGACGCCGAGCTGGTCGAGGTCTCCCGGCACGACCTGCGCGAGGCGACCGGACTGGCCGCCGTGCCGCTGCAGACCCGGGTGACCCGCTGGACCGACGGCCTGCCCCAGTATCCGGTGGGCCACCACGCGCGCGTGGCCCGCATCCGCGAACACGTCGCCGAGCTGCCGGGCCTCGCGGTGTGCGGCGCGCAGTACGACGGCGTCGGCATCCCCGCGTGCATCGCGAGCGCCTACGCGGCGGTGGACCAGCTGGGCGGCGACCTGAGCGGGGTCCGCGAACTGACGGCCAACCCGGTGCAGAGCCTGCACGGCGGAGCGGGAGAATAGGGACCATGAGTGACGACGCCCCCACCACCGAGTCCGGCAGGGTCCCGAACAAGGGCAAGCTGGCCAAGGACCTCAACGAGGTCATCCGCTACACCCTCTGGTCGGTCTTCAAGCTGAAGGAGGTGCTGCCGGAGGACCGCGCGGGTTACGCCGACGAGGTCCAGGAGCTGTTCGACCAGCTCGCCGCCAAGGACGTGACGATCCGCGGCACCTACGACGTCTCCGGCCTGCGTGCCGACGCGGACCTCATGATCTGGTGGCACGCCGAGACCAGCGACCAGCTGCAGGAGGCGTACAACCTCTTCCGCCGCACCAGGCTGGGCCGCCACCTGGAGCCGGTCTGGTCGAACATGGCGCTGCACCGCCCCGCCGAGTTCAACCGCTCGCACATCCCGGCGTTCCTCGCCGACGAGACGCCCCGCAACTACGTGAGCGTCTACCCGTTCGTGCGCTCCTACGAGTGGTACCTGCTGCCGGACGAGGACCGCCGCCGCATGCTCGCCGACCACGGCAAGATGGCCCGCGGCTACCCGGACGTGCGCGCCAACACGGTCGCCTCGTTCTCGCTCGGCGACTACGAGTGGGTGCTCGCCTTCGAGGCCGACGAGCTGTACCGCATCGTCGACCTCATGCGTCACCTGCGCGCCTCGGAGGCCCGCATGCACGTCCGCGAAGAGGTTCCGTTCTTCACGGGGCGCCGCAAGTCCGTGGCCGACCTGGTCGCCGGGCTCGCCTAGCCGGCCTTGCCCTTCAGGGAGTCCCGCAGGGACTTCCTGGGGGCGTTGTCCGCAGGCGCCTCGGGCTGCGGTTCCGGGCGCGGCGCGCACGCCGTGTGCCGCCCCGGGAGCCGGCCCTCCAGCAGGTAGGCGTCCAGGTGCGCGTTGACGCACCGGTTCGGGCCGCCCCCGATCCCGTGCGTGCCCGCGTCCCGCTCGGTCACCAGCACCGAGCCGGCCAGCCGCCGGTTCATCTCCAGCGCCCCCGCGTACGGCGTGGCCGCGTCCCGCTCGGCCGCCAGGATCAGCACCTGCGGCAGCTCACCGGGTCCGGTGCGCACGTCCAGCGGCTGCTGCCGGGGTGCCGGCCAGTAGGCGCACGGCAGGTTCATCCACGCGTTGTCCCAGGTCTCGAACGGCGCCACGCGCGCGAGCCGTGTGTTGTCCCGGTCCCACACCTTCCAGTCCGTCGGCCAGGCCGCGTCGTTGCACTCGACGGCCGTGTACACCGCGCTGCCGTTCTCGGCCTCGGTGGCCGTCTCCGGGCTCGGCGCCGCCAGCCGGACCAGCGGCTTCGCATCGCCCTTCAGATACGCCGACAGCGCGGCGGCCCGGCTCGGCCAGTAGTCGTCGTAGTACCCGGCGCCGAGGAACACGTTCTGCAGCTGCCCCGGCCCGACCTTCCCGTCCGCGGCCTTCGCGGCCAGCCGCCCGCGCGCGGTGTCGTAACTGCGCTGCACCTTCGCCGCCGTGTCGCCGAGCCGGTAGACGTCGTCGTGCCGGGCGACCCACTCGCGGAAGTCCGTCCAGCGGTCCTCGAACGCGGCCGACTGGTCGAGGTTGTCGCGGTACCAGACCTTCGCCGGGTCCGGGTCCACCGCCGAGTCCAGCACCATCCGCCGTAGGTGCGAGGGGAACAGCGTCGCGTACACCGCGCCGATGTAGGTGCCGTACGACGCTCCCATGAAGGTCAGCCGCTCCTCGTCCAGCGCCGCCCGCAGGACGTCCAGGTCACGGGCGTTGTTGAGCGAGTTGTAGAACCGCAGCCTGCCGCCCGACCGTTCGCCGCAGCCGCGCGCGTAGGCCTTCGCCTGGTCGATGCGCTGCCGCTTGTACTGCTCGGAGGGGTGGGTCGGCGACTGGGTGGGTCCCTTGAAGAAGTGCTTGGGGTCCACGCACGACAGCGGTGCCGAACGGTCCACCCCGCGCGGGGCGTAGCCGACCAGGTCGTAGGCGGCGGCGATCCGCTTCCACTCGGGGAACGTGCCGATCATCGGGAAGTACATGCCGGACGCGCCGGGGCCGCCCGGGTTGTAGACGAGGGCGCCCTGCCGGGGCACCTTCCGCTTGCTGTTGTGCGGGTCCTTGTGGGTGGCGCGCACCCGGCTGACGGTCAGCTCGATCTGCTCGCCGTAGGGGTGGGCGTAGTCCAGCGGAACGCTCACCGTGCCGCACTGCAGGCCGGCCGGCGCGTGCATCTCGGCGGCGCACTTGGCGAAGTCGATCCCGGCCGTACGGGCGCGCGCGGCGGCCACCGCGGCCCCGTGCAGCTCCGTCGCGCCGGGAACGGCCGGGGCGCCGCCCGCCGGGGCCGCGGCCAGGGTGGTCAGGAGCAAGGAACCGGCGGCCGAGTACAGGGCGGCAGCTCTCATCGCGTATCCCTTCCGCGCGCGGCGGCGATGGCACGGCTGCCACGGCCCCGGCGACGACAGAAGGGATGTTTCGTTCGGTCGTCGGTGAAGGCAAGCACCGCCCGGCGGGTGTCGCGGTCAATGCCCCCGATGCGCCCCCGGGCCCGGCCTCACTCCCGCCAGGGCTGGTCGCGGTGGGTGAAGGCCGCTCGCAGTTCGGGCTCGCCGATCGCGCGGACACCGCGTACGGCGACGGAGGTGAGGAAGGAACGCTCGTCACCGTCACCGGCCGAACGCCGGGGCAGCGCACCCAGCAGCCGCTGTCCGGCGGGGGAGGCCCAGCGTGAGTACGGATGCACCTCGACCCGGGCGATGGCCAGACAGCTCAGGGTGAGGATGAGCGGCAGCGCGAACCACAGGGCGACGAGGAGGCGCGGCATGCCGGTCTGACCGGGCATCAGCAGCGCGGTCAGACCCAGCGCCGACACGACCAGTGCGGCGCCGCGCACCTGGCGCACTCCCGCCGCCACGGTCGTACGCGCGCCGTCCGGCACCGCGAGTCCCGCGCGCACCAGACCGTCGGCGAGCCGGAGTACGGCCTCCGCACCGGCGGCGGCGGCCCGCACCGGCGCGATCCGGGACTGCCCCTCGGGCCCTATCGCCCCTATGACGGACTGCTCCATCTCGTCGTGGCCCCGCGGGTCCACGACCGTGGCCCACCCGGTGTGCGCGAGCAGCAGCCGCCGCTGCCGGGCCATGGACACCATGGTCACGTCGGCGACGCGTGCCGGGCCGCCGGACAGGAACGCCGCCTCGTACAGCGTCAGGGCACGACCGTGGTCCGCGGCGGTGCGGTCCGTGTCGACAGCCACGGCGCGAACGGCGGCCAGGCACAGCCGGGTGCACGTGATACCGGCGAACGCCCAGGCCAGGAGCAGCAGAAGGACCCAGAACATGACGTGTTTCTATGCCAGGGGCCTGGGAAACGCCATGCCTTGTTCACCATCCGGACCGAGTGTTGCAGGTCTGTGACGTTCCGTTTTTCCCGCAGGTCAGGGGCTGTTCGTCGGGGGTGGGCCGACGGCGGCGGGCGGCAGGGAGTACGTCGCCGACGGCGAGGGCGCCACCGGAACCGCGGAGGCGGGGTCGACCGCCGGGGGAGTGGGTACGGGGGAGGCGGACGCCGCGAGGTCCCGGGCGAGCGCCGAGAAGTCGACGTACCCGGTCGCCTCCAGGATCTTGATGTGGTCCAGCACGGTCGCGTTGGCGTCGTCGGCCAGGTCGCGGACCAGGGTGTTCTGGGTGCCGGCGCGGACCTGGGCGACCAGGGAGAAGACCCGGCCGTGCGCGAGGCGCAGGATGCTCGTGAACTTGCGGTCGAAGTCCTGGCCCTGCGCCGAGTTCAGGGTCACGAGCCACTGCCTCTGCTGCTCGTTGGGCTCGTCGGGCAGGGGGATGCCGAGCTGGGTGGCGACGGTGCGGACGTGTGCGTCGAGGGAGGTGTGGCCGTTGATCAGGTGCTGCCCGGCGTCGCGTACGGCCTGTGTGGTCCCCTTCCGCTCCGCCATCTGTCCGGCGGGCAGCTCCCACAGGCCCGCGAGCCGGACCTTGGTGACGAGGTCCCGGTCCTGCGCGGACAGCGGGCCGTACGGGGTCGTCACGGTCTGTGTGCTGAGTGTGTTCGCGTCGGTCGTGCCCGATCGGTCGGCGTAGGACCAGACCGGAAAGAGCAGCGCTGCGGTGGTCGCCGCCAGGCCCGTGATGATGAGTCCTGTGCCGTTGAATATGCCTCGGCCCTTGATGGGGGGTCGCGGTCGCATGGTGCCTCCTGCTCCGCGCCCCGGGGGTTCGTGCGGCGGGGGCGGGCTTGGCATATTACTTCGGCGTTCGGGGCGACCTTGCACCGCGCCGTCGAGCAGCGGCCCGCGGGCCGGTTCCGGGTGCGTTCCGGCTGGTCGCGCCGCTGTTCAACGTCTCCGAAGCAGTACCTTCGCCCGTGCCGTCAGCCCCGGCGGCCGCGGCGTCGGACCCGACCGGTCCAGCCACCACTCGCGCAGCCGGCGCCGTGCCCTCGCATCCTCCGGGCGCCCGACTTTCAGCAGATGCTCCGCGAAGTCCAGCGCATCCCGCCGGTACCCCCCGCTCATCGGCCGCACCCGCGCGTACGCAAGGAACGCCACCCGGTATCCCTCCCCGAGCAGCTCGGGCAGCTCGGGTGCCACCTTGGCCACGACATCCGCCCGCTTCGCCGCGAGCGCCCGCGCCTGCACCCCCATGCGCACCCGGTCGAACCCCTCCGGCACCGGCGTCCCGGCCACCAGCGAGGACAGCACCGCGGCCTGCGCGACACCGAGCCGCTGCCGGGCCTCGGGCGGAGCCAGGACGGCGACGCCCCCGCCCGGCTTCGCCGTACCACCGGCCGGCGCGGTCGGGCCGGCCGCCATGGCTCCCCGGCCGGCCTTCACGGCCCCCCGGATCGCCCCCAACTCCCGCTCCAGCTCGGCCGGCTCGGGGAAGTTCTCGTCCCGCTCCAGCAGCACCCCGGGCGGCGCGACCCGGGACGCGAGGTCGGTCAGGATGTCGAGCACCGGACGCGGCACGGGGTGCGCGTGGCTGTCGTGCCAGACACCGTCGCGCTCGAAGCCGCCCGCGACATGGACGTAGGCGATGGCCTCCAGGGGCAGCGCGGCGAGCGCCTCGGCCGGGTCCTCGCCCCGGTTGACGTGGTTGGTGTGCAGGTTGGCCACATCGATGAGCAGTCGCACCCCGGTCCGCTCGACCAGCTCGGCCAGGAACTGCCCCTCGGTCATCTCCTCGCCCGGCCAGGAGAACAGCGCGGCGATGTTCTCCAGGGCGAGCGGCACCGGCAGCGCGTCCTGTGCGATCCGCACGTTCTCGCAGAGCACGTCGAGCGCGTCCCGGGTGCGCGGCACGGGCAGCAGATGGCCCGCCTCCAGGTGCGGGGAGGCGGTGAGCGCGCCGCCCGCCCGCACGAACGCGATGTGCTCGGTGACCAACGGCGCGCCGAGCGCCTCCGCCCGCTCGGCCAGCGCCGTCAGCCGGCCCTCGTCGGGCCGGTCCGCACCGCCGAGGCCGAGGGAGACGCCGTGCGGTATCACGGTCACCCCGCGCTCGCGCAGCCCGAGCAGCGAGTCCGGGAGGTGTCCGGGGCAGATGTTCTCCGCCACGACCTCCACCCAGTCGATGCCCGGCATGCGCTCCACGGCGTCCGCGATCTCCGGCCGCCAGCCGATTCCCGTCCCCAGTCGCCGCACCGCTCCACCCCCTCTGTCTCCGAGTGACGGGGGTATGGCCCCGGCGCCCGGCCCCCAACCCCCGCGCCCCTGCCTTCAGAGCAACATTTGAGGTTCGCCGCTCCTCACCCCCGCACCGGCCACTCCTGCGGGACCCGGCCCAGCAGGCGCAACGCCTCCTCCAGGGGCCCGGACCCGGCCGGCACCTCCAGCGCGGGGGCGAAGGCGAACCCCGGCCCGCGCCGGGCAGGGTCGACGGGCACGTGCCGCGCCACGGCGAGCGCGGCGTCGAGCACATGGTCCGGCAGCTCCAGGCGGGCGCCGAGGGCGGCGGCGACATCCCAGGCATGCACCACGTAGTCGATGAGGTGGAAACCGACGGCCCGGCCGCCCGGGAAGGTCCCGCCCAGCTCCGGCAGTGCGAACTCGCGCTCGGCCGCGCCCGGTTCGGCGAAGGCCGCGAGTACGGCGGTGGCGGCCACCCGGTGCACCCCGGCGGGATCCCGCATGTCCTCCGGCTCCCGCCAGTGCGCCGCCTCGTGCCCCGCACCCCGCGCGGCCGCCGCGAAGCCGAGGTGCTGCGCGGTCATGTGTGCCACGAGCCGCCGCAGGCTCCACCCCGCGCACGGAGTGTCCCGCTCCCAGTCCGACTCCTCCGCCAGTCCCACCATCCGCACGGCCTCGTGCACGGCGATGCGGTCGAGTTCCACGATGTCGCTCTCGGTGACGGTCATGCGGACGAGCATAAAACTGTGCGAACGGTCGTGCTAGTTTTTAATCGGCGCCCCGCCGCAGTCCTCAGCGACTCGTCCCCTCAAGGGACTTCGGGAACCGGGACCTCTCCCACCGCTGCGTCCCGCAACCGCCGTGCGATGCCCGCCCGGGCTCTGCGGTAGGCGGTCTCCTCGTCGTGCAGTACGGACAGGGCGTTCGCCGTCTCCAGCAACGCCACCAGCTCGAAGGCCAGTTGGGCGACGTCCATGTCGGCGCGCAGCTCACCCGCCGTGCGGGCCTCCTCGATCGTGCGCTCCACATGGGCCGACCAGTCGCGCTGCGCGCGGACCGCCGCGTCGTGCAGCGGGCCCGTCCGGGCGTCGAACTCGGCCATGACGCCGTAGAAGAAGCAGCCGCCCGGGAACACCCGCCCCCGCGAGTACTCCAGCCACAACTCGCACAGCTGCCACACCCGTCCGACGCCGGCCGGCACCTCGCCCGCGGGCCGGATCACCCGCTCGGTGAAGATCCGGGCCGCCTCCCGCACGGTGGCCAGCTGCAGTTCCTGCTTGGAGCCGAAGAGCGCGAACACCCCGCTCTTGCTCAGCTCCAGCTCGGTGGCCAGCCGGCCGACGGTCAGTGCCTCCAGCCCCTCGACCGAGGCGATCTCCACGGTCCGGCGCAGCACCAACTGCCGGGTCCGGTTGCCCCGTTCGACGCGCCCGTCGAGGCGAGTCACCGGCACCCCTACCGCAGCGCGGGGTGGTCGGCGACCACCGTGCAGGAGCCCGGCGCGATCTCGGTGAAGCCGGCGTCGCGCACCAGCGGCAGCCCGTTGCCGGTCAGCCGGCCCCACTCGGCGGGATCGGCGGTGCGGACGGCCAACGGGAAGCCGGCCTCCCGCCACGCGGTCCGCTCCTCGTCGGACAGCGCCCACCAGGCCAGCTGGGCACCGTGCCCCGCCTGGGCCATCGCCTTCCCGGCCGACATCTCGAGTTCCGGGTTCAGCCACAGCACCGGCACGCCGTGACCGGCCCCGACGGGCGGCTCCGGATCGTCCAGCTCGGTCCCCGACACCTGCAGCTTCGCCAGATCCTTGGGCCAGCCGTCCAGCGGAACCGGCGGGAAGACCCGCACCTCGGCGGACTTGCCCTGCACCGTGATCCCGGGCAGCGTCTCGGCCCGGCGCCACTCCGATCCCCGGGCCCGCCGTACGACCTTCCGGATCCGCGCGTCCTCCCAGTCCCGCACAGCCTCGGCCCACTCGCCGTCCCCGGCGGCCCGCTCGTCGCTCAGCAGCAGAAGCACCGCCCGAGCGGCCGTCTCCAGCGCATCGGTACGGGCGGGAGGAGCACTGCGCTCGATGCGGACGACAAGAGGCAGCACGTACTGCCGTGCCTCGTCACGAGGGTTGGGCTCGGTCTGGAAGGGACTGTCACTCGGGGGCGCGGGAACGTGGCTCACACCAGCCAACCTTAAGGGGCGCGGGACCGTGCAGTTCTTGCGGCTCCGACGTCCGGGCGCGACCGGCCCGGACGTCTCGAAGACCGGACCCAGGATCAGCCCCTGCGGCGGGACCGGACAAAATCTCCCCATGCAACATGACCTACGACTGACCGCCGTAGGCCGCCGCTACGGCATCCGCGGCCCCTGGGTGTTAAGAGACATCCACCTCACGCTCACCCCCGGAACCCTGACCCGCATCGAAGGAGCGAACGGCACCGGAAAATCAACCCTTCTTCGCGTCATCGCCCGCCTGGACGCCCCGACCGAAGGCCGCGTCACCGGGCGCCCGCGCACGGCCTACGTCCCGGAGCGCTTCCCCTCGGCCCTGCCCTTCACCGCGTCCGGTTACCTGACCCACCTCGGCACCGTCCACGGCCTCTCCCGGAAGACCGCCGCTGACGCCGCACACAGCTGGCTGGAGCGGTTCGGCGCCGCAGCCTACGCGAGTACGCCCATGTCACGCCTCTCCAAGGGCAGCAGCCAGAAGGTCGCCGTGGCGCAGGCCCTCCTCGCCGACCCGGAGCTGATGGTCCTGGACGAGGCGTG
Source organism: Streptomyces sp. NPDC044064 (assembly GCF_056434245.1). Classification (NCBI taxonomy): domain Bacteria; kingdom Bacillati; phylum Actinomycetota; class Actinomycetes; order Kitasatosporales; family Streptomycetaceae; genus Streptomyces; species Streptomyces sp. NPDC044064. The sequence goes on along the minus strand of NZ_JBWKFN010000013.1, from coordinate 85,637 downwards.
GACCGGGCTGGACACGGCCGCGCGCGCCGAGCTGGAGCGGGCGGTCGCCGAGCGGACCGCGGCCGGGGGTGCCGTCGTCTTCGTGGATCACGACCCGCGCCGCCTGGCCGGAGTGCCCGACGCGACGTACACCGTCGTGGGCGGCGGCATCAAGCCCGGTGCGGACGGCGGGAGTTCGCCGCCCGCCGGGCCGCTCACCCGCGTCACCGTGCAGGGACCGCCGGGAGCGCAGCTGCCGCCCGACACCGTGCGGACGGTCGCCTCGGCGCAGGAGACGGCCCCCGGCGTCCACCGCCTCGCCGTCCCCGACTCCCATTCGGACGTTCTCCTGCGCGCCCTGCTGACGGCCCGCCCGCCCTGGCACGTGGTGAGCGTCGAGCCGGACGGCGCCACCCCACTCGAACCCGGAAGCCGCCCATGACCGCTCTCCTGCGTTACCAGGCCGATCTGCTGCTGCGCTCTCAGCGCTGGCTGCCGCCGGTGATCCTCTACGTCGCCTTCCTCGGGGTCGGCGTGCAGAGCGGTCAGCCGGTGCTCGACTCGCTCGGCTACGCGGCCGCGGGTCTGTTGCCGGTGGCCGCCTGGCTGGTGCGGATCTGTGTCACGGGCGAGCCGGACGCCGCCCGTGCCTGTGTCGCCGCGGCGCGCGGCCCCGTCCGGGCCCACCTGGCCTGCCTGCTGACGGCGCTGTTCGCCTCGGCGGCGCTCGGGGTGGTGGCGACCCTGGTCATGACGCTGATCAGCGACCCGGTGAGCAACGGCCACCGGACCCGTGTCCCGCCACTGGGGGCCGGCCTGGCCGGGCTCCTGGCCGCCCTGGCCTGCGCCCTGCTGGGCAGTGCCGTCGGTGCGGTCACCAACCGGCCGGTGCTGCACTCCACCGGACGCGCGGTGCCCGCGATGCTGCTGGCCGCGCTGCTGTCGGTGGTGGTCGCCGGCTCCCCGGCCCAGGCCGCGGTCAGCGGTCTGGTGACCGGTTCGCAGTCCGGCCGGATCCCGGTGCCGCTGCTGCCCCTGGCCGGGTCCGCCCTCGTCACCGCCGCGGCCTTCGCGGCGGCGTGCGCGCTCACCGCCCGCCGCTCACCCTGAACAGGCGGTGCGCTGTGCCTCCTGCCACTCGCGGACGGGGCACAGCCTCCGTCGGCCGACGGCCCGCCGGGTCGCTCATGCCCTCGGCGCAGGACGGTCAGCGGTGGCCGTTCGTCTCGCCGATCAGCTCGGAGACCTTCACGAACCGGTAGCCCTGCTTGCGCAGCTCCGGTACGACCGTGCGGACGACCTGCTCGGTCGTCGGGGCGGCGCTGCGGGTGCAGTGCATGACGACCACCGACCCGGGCTTCACCCCGTCCAGCACCTGCCGGACGACCGCATCGGCGTCCGTGGCGAACGCGTCACCGCTCACCACGTCCCACTGCACCGCGGTGACCCCGACCCCGCTGAGCGCGCGCAGCGCCTGACGGTCGTAACAGCCGCCGGGGAAGCGGAAGTACGGCAGCGGGTGGGGCACGCCCGCCGCGCGGAAGGCCGCGTACGCCCGCTCGACGTCCTTGCGCATCCGGTCCGGCTCGACGGTCGGCAGGCCGTAGCAGTCGGTGGTGAAGGCGTAGTGGCTGTAGGAGTGGTTGGCCACCTCGAACTGCGGGTCCTGGCCGAGCGAACGGGCCTGCGCCGGGTACTGCTCGGCCCACCGGCCGGTCATGAAGATGGTCGCCGGCACCTTCAGCGTGCGCAGGGTGCCGATCAGGTCCGGGTTGTCGAAGTGCTCGCCGGAGGCGGCGCGGGGCCCCTGGTCGGCGGTCATGTCCGCGTCGAAGGTCAGTGCGACGGTCTTGCCCAGGGTGCGCGGGCCGTGCTCGAACACCGGGGTCTGACCGCCCGGACCCGGGGCGAGCACGGGCGGCCGCGAGGCGGCCGGCTTGGCGTGGGCCGGCCGTGCGGGGCCGGGGGTGCCCGCGGTGCCGCAGGCGGCGAGGGCCGCGCCCAGGGCGCAGACGGCGGTGATACGGAGTGCTGATGCAATCACCGTACGAAAGTAGGACTGAATGACCGGTTATACGGTGATATGACATTCGACTCCGAGGTCATGCCGCCCGTACGGCGTACGCACGGCGTACGGGCGGCTAGCGGCCGTACCTTCCGCTTAGGGTGCCCGTCGCCAGGGTGTGGCCGGACAGGGCCCGGAGGAGGTCGGCGGGCGTGGCGTCGGGGGCGAGGTCCGGGCGGCGGTCGGCGGCGTACACCGTGAGGACGTAATGGTGCGGGCTGTCGCCGCGGGGCGGGCAGGGGCCGCCGTAGCCCGTCTTCCCGAAGCCGTTGCGGCCCTCGACCGCTCCCTGCGGGCGCTCGCCGGCCGTCAGGTGCGTGGTGCGCGGGCCGATGTCCCACACCAGCCAGTGCGTGAAGGTGCCGCGCGGGGCGTCGGGGTCCTGGAGCAGAAAGGCCATGGAGGCGGTCCGCGGGGGTACCCCGGTGACGGCGAGCGGGGGTGAGACGTTCTCGCCGTCGCAGGTGTAGCGGCTCGGGATCGTTGCGGCGTCGGTGTACGCGGGGCTCGTGACCGTGAGCCTCAGGGTGGTGGTGGGGGAGGGGGCCGAGGACGAGCCGCCCCCGTCCGCGCAACCCGGTACGACGGCCATCACGGCCACGGCGATCACCCAACCTCTGCGCATGCCCGGCACGCTAGCCGGAGGGATGGCCTCCGTCCGCGTGCGGCGCGAGTTCCTGCCGGCCATTCTCCTCCTGCTGGCCTCTCTCCTGCTGGTGGCCTCTCTCCAGGAAGTGCAGCAGTTCCACCGGGATCGGCAGGACCAGCGTGGAGTTCTTCTCGGCCGCCACCGCCATCACCGTCTGCAGCAGCCGCAGCTGGAGCGCGGTCGGTGTGTCGGACATCTGCTGGGCGGCCTCGGCGAGCTTCTTGGAGGCCTGCAGTTCGGCGTCGGCGTTGATGATCCGGGCCCGGCGCTCCCGGTCGGCCTCGGCCTGGCGGGCCATGGACCGCTTCATCGCGTCGGGCAGGGACACGTCCTTGATCTCCACCCGGTCGACCTGGATGCCCCAGCCGACGGCCGGGCTGTCGAGCATCAGCTCCAGGCCCTGGTTGAGCTTCTCCCGGTTGGACAGCAGGTCGTCCAGGTCGCTCTTGCCGATGATCGACCGCAGCGAGGTCTGTGCCATCTGGGAGACCGCGAACTTGTAGTCCTCGACCTTGATCAGCGCGCTCACCGAGTCGACCACCCGGAAGTAGACGACCGCGTCCACGCGCACCGTGACGTTGTCGCGGGTGATGCCCTCCTGGGCCGGGATCGGCATGGTCACGATCTGCATGTTCACCTTGTGCAGCCGGTCCACGAACGGGATCACCAGGTTCAGGCCCGGCTCGCGCACTTCACCCGTGACCCGCCCGAGCCGGAAGAGCACCCCCCGCTCGTACTGCTTGATGACCCGTGCCGCCATGGCGAAGTACACGACCCCGACGGAACCCAGCGCCGCAAGCGCCCCCAGCAGATCCTGGAGCATGGTGACCTCCTCAGGGAGAGGCCTTGCTTTGTCCGCTGTTGTAACGATAGTTCCGGGCCGGTACGGAAGCCATGGGCGTACAGAAAGGCCGGGCCGGATCAGGCGACCGTGGCTCTGGCAGGCTCCTCGGGTGCGGTCACCTCCACCGGCTCGGTGCCCGACGCGCTGTGGCGCTCGGCCCAGTTCTCCAGGGCCGTGCGGCAGGCGTGGTCCAGGTGGTGCAGGCCGGACAGGTCGAGCCGGACGGGGCGGTCCTGGGGCAGTGACTCCAGGCTGTCGAGCATCTTCGGCAGCCGCAGGAAGGTCGCGTTGCCCGACAGGTACGCCTCGATGGGACCCGCGCCCTTGTCGACGATGTCCAGCCGGAGGTGCGAGGCCTCCCAGGCCGTCTTGACGATCGCCAGCGCGAGGCCGATGAGCACGCCCTCGAACATGCTGACCGCCACGATCGACACCGCGGTGACGGCCAGGACCAGCGCCTCGCCCCGGTGCCCGCGCCACAGCACGACCAGCGCCCGGACCGGCACCAGCTTGGCGCCGGAGTAGATCAGGATGCCCGCGAGGGCCGGGATCGGGATGCAGGCGAGCACGCCCGGCAGCAGGGCCGCGAACAGCAGCAGCCAGACGCCGTGCAGTACGCGGGACGCCTTGGTCCGGGCGCCCGCCTGCACGTTGGCCGCGCTGCGTACGATCACGGCGGTCATCGGCAGCGCGCCGAGCAGCCCGCACACCGTGTTGCCCGCGCCCTGGGCGATCAGCTCCTTGTCGTACTTGGTGCGCGGACCGTTGTGCAGCCGGTCCACGGCCGCCGCACTGAACAGCGACTCGGCGGACGCGATCAGCGTGAACGCGACGACCGTGCCTAGCACCCCGACACCGGCGAACCCGGTGAAGGCGTCGAGCGGGGGCGGCTGGACGGCGCCCAGCAGCCCCTTCACCTCGACGGTGGCCACCGGCAGGCTGAGCACCAGGGCGGCCAGTGTGGCGAGGCCGACCGCGGCGAGCGGACCGGGCACCGTACGCACCTTGGCCGGTGCGTGCTTCCACAGCGCCAGCACCATGACGGTGCCGGCGCACAGGGCGAGCGAGGTGAGGGCCGGCCCCGCGCCGAGGGCGTCCAGGAGTGCTCTCGGCAGCCCGGCCATCTTGCCCAGGCCCGAGTCGGGAGCCTTGGCCGCCATGGCCGGGTACAGCTGGCCGGCGATCAGGACCAGGCCGATTCCGGCCAGCATGCCCTCGACGACCGAGACCGAGATGGCCCGGAAGTACCGGCCCAGCTTCAGCGCGCCCATGAGCAGCTGCAGCACGCCGGTGGTGAGCACGATGGCGCCGAGCATCGGCAGCCCGAACTCCTTGACCGCCTCGAAGACGAGCACGGTCAGTCCGGCGGCCGGCCCGGACACCTGCAGGCTGCTGCCGCGCATCAGCCCGGTGACCAGGCCGCCCACGATGCCGGTGACCAGCCCGAGTTCGGCCGGTACTCCGGAGGCGACGGCCACGCCCACGCACAGCGGGAGCGCGACCAGGAACACGACGAGGGAGGCGGCGAAGTCCTGCCTCAGATGAGGGAAACGGGATATGAGAGGACTGTTCATCGGCGCGCTCACAGGGCTTCGAAGGTGTCGGACTGCGGGCGGTGCGTGCGTACGGCGCCGGTGTGCACCTCGTAGTACCAGGCGTGCAGGTCCAGCTGACCCTGCGCCAGTTTCCGCTCGATGCACGGGTACGAGCGCAGCCGCAGCAGCTGGGTGAGGACATGGCTCTGGACGCCCTCGGCGACCTCCGGGTCCTCGGCCGCGCCGGCCGGGCGCGGGGTGGCGTGCGCGAGCCAGTCGCGGACGGCGGGCACGGCGGTCAGGTCGTCGCCGCGCACCAGCGCGCCGACGGCGCCGCAGTGCGAGTGGCCGCAGACGACGATGTCGCGGACGCCGAGCACTTCCACGGCGTACTCGATGGTGGCGGCCTCGCCGCTGGGGTGCCGCGAGGTGTACGGCGGGACGATGTTGCCCGCGGTGCGCAGCTCGAAGAGCTCGCCGGGGCGGGCGCCCGTGATCAGGGCCGGGACGACCCGGGAATCGGAGCAGGTGATGAACAGGACCTGCGGGGACTGGCCTTCTGCGAGTTTGGCGAACTCCTCAGGGCGCTGTCCGAAGGTACGGGCGTTGTCGATGAGGGGCTGCATGTGTGTTGACTCCTCCTGGCGCACCGCAGCGGCGCGTCGGGCTTGCACGGCGTTCGTGGGGGATGAGCCGTCGCTCAGCAGCGGAAGACCTGAAGAGCTGCCGGGGAGTGGGCTCTGGAGGATCTCGTGGTGCGGTGGTGCGGGGCACCGGACGCGCCCGGCGATCGTGGGGTCGCCGTCTGCCGGGCTATGAGCGGGTGTTCCTGCGCCCAGCCGGAGGCGGTGCCGCGCTGCCGGTCGCGCAGGTGGTGGCCCCCGCCGGGATTCTGGGTGCAGCCGCCGTCACGGAGTGCGATCGTGCTGTTGCGCACGGCGTGCGAGGGGCGCACGGTTTCGGGTGCGGCTTTGGCCTTCGCATGGCTGAGCGTATGCGCGGATGCGAAGGTTCCCGTGGGTGCGAAGAACTGCAGGGCGAGCAGGGTGGTGGCGAGCAGGGCAAGCAGGGTCCGGGCTGTCGTACCTCGGAACATGCACCCTCCTCCCAGGAGTTCACGCCTCTTCCACGCACCAAGCATTGGTCAATGGTTGGTCAAGAAACACGTTAACCCTGCAAAGTCCTTTGCAGGGTTAACTGGGCGTTACGAGCCCAAGAGAGCGTGAAAAATGCCGGTCGGGTGGCGAGATCCGGCTCTTGACTACGAGCCGACGAGGCCCTTCGCGTCCCGGGCCAACGCGGTGAGCCGGGATATCGCGCGGAAGTACTTCTTGCGGTAACCGCCGTTCAGCATCTCCTCGCTGAACAGCTGGTCGAAGGGCAGGCCCGAGGCGAGCACCGGGACCTCGCGGTCGTACAGCCGGTCCGCAAGCACCACCAGCCGCAGCGCCGTCGACTGGTCCGGCACCGGCCGCACGTCGGTCAGGCACACCGCCTTCACCCCGTCGGTCAGGGCGCCGTACCGGCTCGGGTGCACCTTGGCCAGGTGCTCCAGCAGATGCGGGAAGTCGTCCAGCGAGGCGCCCGCGGTGGCGTACGCCGCCTTGGTCACCTGCTCGTCCGAGTACGGCGCGGGAGCCTCGGGCAGGCCGCGGTGGCGGTAGTCCTCGCCGTCGATGCGCAGGGCACGGAAGTGGGCGGACAGGCCCTGGATCTCGCGCAGGAAGTCGGCGGCGGCGAACCGGCCCTCGCCGAGCTTGCCGGGCAGCGTGTTGGAGGTGGCGGCGAGCGCCACGCCCGCCTCGACCAGCTTGCCGAGCAGCGTGGACACGAGCACGGTGTCGCCCGGGTCGTCCAGCTCGAACTCGTCGATGCACAGCAGGCGGTGCCCGCTGAGCGTCTGCACGGTCTTCTGGAAGCCGAGCGCGCCGACCAGGTTGGTCAGCTCCACGAAGGTGCCGAACGCCTTGAGCGCGGGCTCGGCCGGGGTGGCGTGCCACAGGGAGGCGAGCAGGTGGGTCTTGCCGACGCCGTAGCCGCCGTCCAGGTAGACACCGCGGGGGCCCGCCGGGGCCTTGGGCGCCTTGGCCCTGCCGAACCCGAAGAGGCCACGCCGGCCGGCGCCGGAGGCATGAGCGCCGCCGAGCCCGGCCGCGAAGCCGTCCAGCACCCCCACGGCCTCGGTCTGGCTGGGCTGGTTCGGGTCCGGGATGTACGTGGCGAAGCGCACCGAGTCGAAGCGCGGCGGCGGCACCATCTCGGCGACCAGCCGGTCCGCGGGGACGTGTGGCTCGCGGGTGCACAGGGAGAGGGGGCCCGCATCGGTCAGAGGGCTGGAACCGGGGGCGGTGGTGGAGGACGACACGGTTACCCATGCTAAGCGCCGTGTCACACTGCACGTCATGCGACGCCTGTTCCCTGTGACCTACGAAACAGCATCCCAGGCCTTCGGTGGGGGCGCGGAGAGGGAGGAGGTGGGCGGGGCGGCAGGGGCTCCCGTGCCGGGCGGGCCCGGCGGGCCCGCCGGTGCCGACGCACTCGTGAACCGCGAGTGGAGCCTCGCCGAGCTGGCCGCCGCCTACGCGTATCCGGAGACGGGTTCCGGGGCCCGGCAGCCGTGGCTGCGGGCCAACATGGTCTCGACCCTCGACGGCGCCGCCCAGCACGAGGGGCACTCCCAGCCCATCTCCAGCGCGGCCGACATGCGCATCTTCGGCACGCTCCGGGCGCTCGCGGACGTGATCGTGGTGGGCGCGGAAACGGTACGGCAGGAGGGGTACCGCCCGGCACGCGCGCGTGCGGAGTTCGCGGCGGCCCGGCAGGCCGCGGGACAGCGCCCCGCCGCGGCGATCGCGATCGTCACCGCCGGCCTGGACCTGGACTTCTCCCTCCCCCTGTTCACCTCGCCGCTGGTGCCCACCGTGATCCTCACCGGTGCCACCGCGGCCCCGGACCGGGTCGCGGCCGCCGAGAAGGCCGGTGCCCGGGTGGTCGTCGCCGGGGAGGGCATGGGGGTCGACCCGGCCCGTGCGGTGCGCGCTCTCGCCGACCTCGGTCACACGCGGCAGCTCACCGAGGGCGGGCCCCGGCTGCTCGGCCAGCTGGTGGCCGCGGACGTGCTCGACGAGCTGTGCCTGACCGTGTCGCCGATGCTCAGCGCGGGGGACGCGCAGCGCATCGCCGGAGGGCCGTCCGTCACCGTTCCGCGCCGCTTCGGACTCGAGTCCCTGCTGGAGGAGGACGGATTCCTGTTCAGTCGTTACCGCCGGTCCTGAAAACGGCGGAATCTACCGTTCCGTTTAGCTTCGGACGGGCAGACTAGGTCCGGCACAACCCGTGCGACACGGGGCAGGATGGTTTCCGCAGGGCCATGCCGGGCCCACGGAGGGAAGAGGCGCCGCGTGTTCACAAGCGTTCTGATGATCGAGAAGGCACTGACGTCCGCCGACGTGGAGTTCGTCACCACCTTGCACGGGGACGAGCAGGTCTCCTTCCATGTACTCCTGCAGCCGCGCGGCGACCAGGCGGACCGGCTGCTGCGGGCCATCGACGACATCGCGCTCGGCGAACTCGAGGAGGCCCGGCGTGAGGGCAGGACGCCCGAGGGCGACGAGGCGCGGAGCGTCGGGCAGCAGGCTCTCGACGTGTCCCTCCAGGCCCTGCGGGCCGCCGGCAGCGAGGCCGTGGGGCGGCTGGTCGAGGATCATCCGCTGGATGCGCTGAAGTCCCTGGTCGCCGAGTCCGGCGCGGATGAGGTCATCGTGCTGACCGACCCGCACTATGTGGAGGAGTTCTTCCACCGGGACTGGGCTTCCAGAGCCCGGCACAAGGTGGGGGTGCCGGTGTTGAAGCTGTTCTCGCACAGCAAGGCCTAGGCGCTGCGGGGGCGTCGCGTCCGTGGGTGCGGCGCCGTTTGCGGCCGGTCGCGCCCACGCGGCTCAGCCGCGGACCGGCACGGCCCGTTGCCTCCCGGGCCGGCTGCCCCCGCGGCTCTTGCGAGGTGCCCGGTCCTTCAGCGCATAGGCTAGGGGCGCCCAGCCTCGTACCGGATCTTATGGAGACCTGCATGGCACCCGGACTTCCTGCCGCCATGGACCGACCGCACTTCATCGGCATCGGCGGTGCTGGGATGTCGGGTATCGCCAAGATCCTCGCGCAGCGCGGGGCCGAGGTGGCCGGGAGCGACGCCAAGGAGTCGGCGACCGCCGAGGCGCTGCGGGCGCTCGGTGTGACCGTGCACATCGGGCACGCCGCCGGGCACCTCGCCGACGACGCGAGCTGCGTCGTCGTGTCGTCGGCCATCCGCAACGACAACCCGGAGCTGGCCCGCGCCGCCGAGCTGGGCATCCCGGTGGTGCACCGGTCCGACGCGCTGGCCGCGCTGATGGGCGGGCTGCGGCCGATCGCCGTGGCCGGTACCCACGGCAAGACCACGACCACGTCGATGCTGGCGGTCTCGCTGGGTGAGCTGGGCCGCGAGCCGTCGTACGCCATCGGCGGCGACCTGGACGCGCCCGGCTCGAACGCGCTGCACGGCGAGGGCGACATCTTCGTCGCCGAGGCCGACGAGTCGGACCGCAGCTTCCACAAGTACGCGCCCGAGGTCGCCATCGTCCTCAACGTCGAGCTGGACCACCACGCGAACTACGCCTCGATGGACGAGATCTACGAGTCCTTCGAGACCTTCGCCGGGAAGATCGTGCCCGGCGGGACGCTGGTGATCTCCGCCGACCACGAAGGTGCGCGGGAGCTCACGCGGCGGCTGGACGGGTCGGTGCGGATCGTGACGTACGGCGCGGCCGAGGACGCCGATGTGCGGGTCCTGTCCGTGCTGCCGCAGGGGCTGAAGAGCCAGGTCACCGCGGTGCTGGACGGGCAGGAGCTGACCTTCGGGGTATCCGTGCCCGGCCGCCACTACGCACTCAACGCGGTCGCCGCGCTGGCCGCCGGTGCCGCCCTCGGCATTCCCGCCGCCGAGCTGGCGCCCGCGCTGGCCGCCTACACCGGAGTGAAGCGGCGCCTGCAGCTCAAGGGCGAGGCCGCCGGTGTGCAGGTGATCGACTCCTACGCCCACCACCCCACCGAGATGACCGCCGACCTGGAGGCCATGCGCGGCGCCGCCGGCGACTCCCGGATCCTGGTCGTCTTCCAGCCCCACCTCTTCTCCCGCACCCAGGAGCTGGGCAAGGAGATGGGCGAGTCGCTGGCGCTCGCCGACGCCTCGGTCGTGCTCGACATCTACCCGGCCCGCGAGGACCCGATCCCCGGGGTGACCAGCGAGCTGATCATCGAAGCCGCGCGCGCGGCGGGCGCCGACGTCTCCGCCGTGCACGACAAGGCCGAGATCCCCGCGGTGATCGCGGGAATGACGAAGCCCGGTGATCTCGTTCTCACCATGGGCGCGGGCGACGTGACCGACCTGGGCCCGCAGATCCTGGACCGCCTGTCGCAGCAGTAAAGGGGCTGAGGCTCATGTCGTACGACGTAGACAAGCCGGACGAGCAGTGGCGCGCGGAGCTGACACCGGCCGAGTACGCCGTGCTGCGCCAGGCCGGCACCGAACCGGCCTTCACCGGTGAGTACACGGACACCAAGACCAAGGGCGTCTACTCCTGTCGCGCCTGCGGGGCCGAGCTGTTCACCTCCACGACCAAGTTCGAGTCGCACTGCGGCTGGCCGTCCTTCTACGACCCGAAGGACACCGACGCGGTGGAGCTGATCGAGGACCGCACCCACGGCATGGTCCGCACCGAGGTGCGCTGCGCCCGCTGCGGTTCCCACCTCGGTCATGTGTTCGAGGGTGAGGGGTACTCGACGCCCACCGATCAGCGGTACTGCATCAACAGCATCTCGCTCCGGCTGACGCCGGATGAGTCCTGACGCCTCTGGGGCTTCGGGGGCGGCCGGGACACCAGTGACTGGTGCCCGGCCCGCTCCTGTTTGAGATTCTGTGAGGGTGATGGGTGTCGCGCGCTGGATCCAGGCCCGTCGCAGGTCCGTGCCCGCCGACGGCGACCGCGCGGACGGCGCCGGTGAGCCGGAGGGCGAGGAGGCCCGGCTGACCGTCCTGCGGGCGGCCGCGGCCGCGATCGGTACGACGCTCGACGAGGAAACCACCTGCAACGAGCTGACCCGGGCCGTCGTACGGCTGGTGGGCGGCGCGGCCGCGGTCATGCGCCGGACCGGGAAGACCGTCTCCGGGTACGAGGCGATCGCCGGAGATCCCGACGCGCTGCCCGATGTCCGCTGGGCCACCGCCGTGGCCCGGGAGGTGGGCACCCCGGCGGCCGACAGACAACCGGAGCCCTGGACCGAGCAGCCGCCGGGCAGCCCCGGCCGCCCCGCGATCTCTGTGCCTCTGACCATCGGCGACGACCAGTACGGCGTCCTGGTCGCGGGGCGGCACGGAGCGCGGTTCACCCGTTCGGAGGCCGAGCGGCTGGCCCTCCTCACCGAACGCGCCGCCTCCCACATCCGGCACGCTCGCGCCTACGACCTGGTCAGCCAGACGGCCGGTGACCTGCAACGTGCGCTGCTGGCGGAGCCCGGCCGGCCGCACCCGAACCTGGACGTCGCGATCCGCTACCTCCCGGCCGGCAGCAGCAGGGTGCTGGTGGGCGGCGACTGGTGCGAGACCGTACGGCTCCATTTCGGCCGCACCCTGCTGGTCGTCGGCGATGTCATGGGGCACGGCCTGGAAGCCGCCGTCGACATGAGCGCCTACCGCTCCTCGCTGCGCTACATCGCCTCCTCCGACCTGCCCCCGCACCGCGTGCTGCGGCAGATGGACGACATCGCCTCCGGCGAGGCCGACCGGAGGCCGGCCACCTGTCTGCTGGCGCGGATCGACCCCGGCCGGGGGCAGGTCACGCTCGCCAGCGCCGGTCATCTGCCGCCCGTGCTCATCAGCGAGGACGGCCGGACCGCACCGCTGTCCGTACCGGTCGGACCGCCGCTCGGCACCGGCTTCGGCGGCTACGAGTCGGCCACCCACAAGCTGGCCCCCGACCAGACACTGGTGCTCTTCACCGACGGGCTCGTGGAACGCCGTGGCGAGGACATCGACAGCTCCATGGCCCGCCTGTCCGCCCTGCGTTTCACCGGCCACGGCGTGGACGACGTCCTGGACACCATCCTGACCAACCTGGATGCACGCCACGCGGAGGACGACGTGGCGGTCCTGGCGGCGCGGCCGTATCCGAGGCGGGAGAGCCAGGCGGTGGCGGACGGCGCCGAGGTGATGGGTTCCTGAACTGTCCTTCGGGGGCGGCTGGTTGACCTGTTCCCACCGGACGGTCGTCTTTCGCGGCCGGGGCCGAGCTGGCCGGCGACGGCCAGGTACTCGGGCTCGATCGCTGTCAGCACGAACGCGTCGACCTTCTCCGCCTGCGCAGACCGCCCCCTCGCCATGCCCCGGACCCTCCATGGTGAGGGATGCCCGGGGTCAGGGGAACCGCCCTGAAGGAGGCGGAGGTCATTCAGCGCGCGGGCATCAGGGGCAGGCCGACCGTGAACACCGTCAGCCCCTCCTCCCGGTCCAGCGCGAGGCTTCCGCCGTGCGCCTCCACCAGCCCCCGCGCCACCGGCAGCCCAAGGCCGCTGCCGCCCCGGTCCCGGCTGCGGGCCTTGTCCACCCGGTAGAAGCGGTCGAAGACACGGTCCCGGTCGGCGGCCGGGATGCCCGGGCCCGCGTCGGCGACCCGGACCAGGGCGGCGTCCGGCGTGACGGACACCGCCAGCGACACGCTCGTACCGGCCGGGGTGTGCACCGCGGCGTTGGTGAGCAGGTTGTCCAGCACCTGCCGGATGCGGTGCGGGTCCAGGCGCAGTTGCACCGAGGCCGGCCCGGACGCGACCGTCAGCGGGCGCTCGGGGTGGCCGGCCCGGAAGGCGGCGGCCGCCTCCTCGGTCAGCTCCACCAGATCCGCGGCCTGCATCCGCAGCGGCGCGTCCACCTCCGCCGCGTCCAGGCGGGCGAGCAGCAGCAGGTCGTCCAGCAGGACGCCCATCCGGGCGGCCTCGGCGCGCAGCCGGGCCAGATGCCTCTCCCGCTCCCCGGGGGCGTTGGCGGCGGCGTACTGGAAGAGGTCCGCGTAGCCCCTGACCGACATCAGCGGCGTGCGCAGCTCGTGCGAGGCGTCCGCGACGAAGCGGCGCAGCCGCTGCTCGGCCTCCGCGCGCACGGCGAGCGCGTCGTCGATGTGGTCCAGCATCGTGTTGAAGGCGGTGCGCAGCTCCGCCACCTCCGGGCCGCCGTCCCGCCCGTCCGCCCGCACCGGCAGCCGCGCCGCCGACTCCGTCAGATCGTGCGAGGCGATGCCGTGGGCGGTGTGCGCCATGTCGCTGAGCGGTTTGAGACCGCGCCTGAGCGTCCTGCGGCCGAACACCACGAGCGCCAGCAACGCGAGACCGAAGGCGACCACCTGGACCGTGACCAGCCGCCGTACCGTGTTGTCGATGTCGTCCATCGGCGCGCCGCTGACCAGGACCACACCGGGCTCGACCGCGCAGGCACGCAGCCGGTAATCGCCCTGACCCGCGAGGTGCTCGGTGCGCAGCACCTCGGTGCCGGCGGCGATCTGCGCCCGGGCCACGGCGGTGACGTCCGCGATGTCCCGGGGAAGGTCGGTGCTCTCCTCGGGCCTGCGCAGGACGGGGGTGCCGTCCGACACGTCGTACACGGCGTAGTACCAGCGGTAGTACTTCTTGCCCTGGAGCGTGCCCTGTTCCGCGATGCTCCTGGACTGGGCGACCTGGGCGAGCCCCAGCTGCGCGTCGAGCTGGTCCGACAGATAGTCCCGCATGTACGTCGTCAGGGCCGTGCCGACCACCGCGAACACCACCAGGGACAGCGCGCCCAGGCCCAGGGCCAGGCGGGTCCCGAGGCGGAGTCTGCCGTAGGCGCGGCGCAGCCGGGCGATCACCGGGCCGCCTGCCGCACGGCGTACCCGAAGCCCCGCACGGTGTGGATCAGCGGCTCGGCGCCCGGTTCGTCGAGCTTGCGGCGCAGCCGGCTGACGACCAGTTCGACTACGTTCGAGCGGCCGCCGAAGCCGTACTCCCACACGTGGTCGAGGATCTGCGCCTTGGTCAGCACGGACGGCGACCTGCGCATCAGATGGCGCAGCACCTCGAACTCGGTGGGCGTCAGGGCGAGCAGCCGCTCCGCACGGCGGACCTCGCGGGTGTCCTCGTCCAGGGTCAGGTCGGCCACCCGCAGCACGGACCGCGTGAAGCCGGGACCGGCGCTGCGCCGCAGCACCGTACGGAGCCGGGCCATCAGCTCCGCCACCGCGAACGGCTTGACCAGGTAGTCGTCCCCGCCCCGGGTGAGCCCGGCGACCCGGTCGGCGACGCCGTCGCGCGCGGTGAGGAACACCACCGGGACCATCGTCCCGGAACCGCGCAGCCGGTCGAGAACGCCGAAGCCGTCGACATCGGGCAGCATCAGGTCCAGGACGACGATGTCCGGCCGGAACTCGGCGGCCCGGGTCAGCGCCTCCTCGCCGGAGTACGCCGTGACCGCCTCCCAGCCCTCGTACCGGGCGACCGTGGCGACCAGGTCGGCGATCGGCGGGTCGTCGTCCACGACCAGCAGTCGTACTTTCTCCACCCGCTCATACTCCGTCACGGGCTCCGTCGCGCCAGACCCGGCCGTGCCCGCCGGGCACATCGATATCCAGTTGAAAGTCGTCCGACAGGAAAACGACAGCAACCCCGGGCGAAGCTCGACTCCCAGGTCCCGATCAAGGAGCTGTCCGCCTGTGACGACCCTTCAGTCCCGTCCCGCGCCCCCCACGGCGATACGCCCCCGGGTCGTGGCCCGCACCGGCCTGTACGCGCTGCTGGCCGCCAACGCGGTGGTCGTGGCCGCCCTGTTCCTGCAAGCAGGCCTCGGCTCCAACGCGCTGATCCTCATCGGCCGTCTCGCCGGGCTCTACGGTGCCCTCGTCATGGTCTTCCAGCTGCTGCTGGTGGCCCGGCTGCCCTGGCTGGACCGCCGCATCGGCATGGACCGGCTCACCTCCTGGCACCGCCGGACCGGCTTCGCCGTGCTCTGGACCCTGCTCGCGCACCTGGTCTTCATCACCTTCGGGTACGCCCGGTCGTCCTCCCTGGACCCGGTGGACCAGCTCGTCGACCTCGCCGAGACCACCGAGGGCGTGCTGCGGGCGGTCGTCGCGCTCGCCCTGATCGTGGTGGTGGGCGTGGTGTCCGCGCGCTGGGCCCGGCGCCGGCTCGCCTACGAGACCTGGCACTTCATCCACCTGTACACCTACCTGGCCGTGCTGCTGGCCTTCAGCCACCAGGTCGCTGCCGGTACGACCTTCACCGCGTCCGCCGCCGCACGGGCCTACTGGTACGCGGTGTGGGGCACGGCCCTCGGCGCGGTGCTCGTGGGCCGGCTGGTCCTGCCGCTGTGGCGCAACCTGCGGCACCGGCTGCGCGTGACGGCCGTCGTCCCCGAGTCCGACACCGTCGTCTCGGTGTACGTCACCGGCCGCGACCTCGACCGGCTGCCGGCCGCCGCCGGGCAGTTCTTCCTCTGGCGGTTCCTGACCCGGGACCGCTGGTGGCAGGCCAACCCGTTCTCCCTGTCGGCCGCCCCCGACGGACGGCAGCTGAGGCTGACCGTCAAGACCGCCGGCGACGGCACGGCCGCCCTGCGCCGGATCGCGCCCGGCACCCGGGTCTTCGCCGAGGGCCCCTACGGCGCCTTCACCACCCTGCACCGCACCCGCCCCGACACCCTGCTCATCGCGGGCGGGGTCGGCATCACCCCGATCCGCGCCCTGCTGGAGGAGATCGACGGCCACGCCGTCCTGCTCTACCGGGTGACGGCGGAGCGGGACGCGGTCCTGTACGAGGAGCTGTCCGAGCTGGCCGCCGCCAAGGGCGGCCGGCTGCACCTGATCACCGGGCCGGCCGCCCCCGACCCGCTCACACCCCGCGAACTGGCCCGCCTGGTCCCGGACATCGGCGACCGCGACGTGTTCGTGTGCGGCCCGCCCGGGATGACCGCCGCAGTCCTGCGCAACCTGCGCGACATGGGAGTACCCCAGCGGCAGATCCACTTCGAGCGCTTCAGCCTGGCGGGATGAGGAGAACGACACCGTGAAGCGAGCACTGCCCGTCCTGGCCCTCACGGTCGCCGGACTGATCCCGCTGTGGCGCTACGAGCCGTCGCACGGGACCACGGCCACCGAGGTGCCCGCGACCACCGCGACCCCGCGGACCTCCTCGTCCGGCCGGGCCGTGGCCGGACCGACCGTCACCACCGAGAAGGGGGACGTCCAGGTCGAGGTGACCCTCGACGGGGACCGGATCAGCTCCGTGCGGATGCTGAAGCAGCCGGACAGTCCCCAGACCGAGGGCGCCGTACCGAAGCTGATCGAGGAGACGCTCAAGGCGCAGAGTGCCGATGTCGACACGGTGTCCGGGGCCACGGTCACCAGCGAGGGGTACCGCAAGTCCCTGCAGGCCGCACTGGACGAGGCGTAGATGCTGCGGCGGGTCGAGCACGTGATGGGCTTCCCGGTGTCGCTGCGGATCGACGACGGGGGAGCCTGGGACACCGTGGCCGACGAGGCGTTCGCCTGGCTGCGTGCGGTGGACCGCCGGTTCAGCCCCTTCCGGGCGGACAGCGAGGTGTGCCGGCTGGACCGGGGCGAGACGGTGCCCGGCGCGGTGAGCGCGGACCTCGCCGAGGTCCTGGCCCTGTGCGAGGAGTACCGGACCGCGACCGGCGGCGCCTTCGACGCCCGGCTGCCCGGCCGGGGGCTCGACCCCTGCGCGGTGGTCAAGGGCTGGTCGGTGCAGCGGGCGGCGGAACTGCTGACGGCGGCCGGGGCACGACGGTTCTGTCTGAACGCGGGCGGCGACGTGGTCGTCTCCGGCGGACCGTGGCGCGTGGGGATACGGCACCCCGAGGACGCCGGCCGGGTGTGCGCGGTGCTGGAGGTGACCGACGGGGCGGTGGCGACCTCCGGGCGGTACGAGCGCGGCGACCACATCCTCGACGGGCGCACCGGACGCCGGGCGACCGGGCTGCTCAGCCTGACCGTGCTGGCCCCGACCCTGACCGAGGCGGACGCCACCGCCACCGCCGCCTTCGCCCTGGGCGAGGAGGGCGTGGCCTGGGCGGCGGCCCGGACCGGCTGCGAGGTGTTCGCGGTCGACGCGGGGCGGCGGGTGGTGCGGACGGGCGGGATGCAGATGGCGGGGGCCGGCTGAGGCCGCAGAAGGGCGCGGAGGTAAGGAGTGGTTGCTGGCCAAACTGCCGCAACACTGGCCGTCTACACTCTCCCGCAACGGCCCAGGTCTCGCCAAAACCGAAGGACGCGCGGCGTTTTGATACGGATAGATGCAGTCACCAAGCGGTACCCGGACGGCACGGTGGCCGTCGACGGGCTGTCTTTGGAGATACCCGATCGTGCGATCACCGTCCTGGTCGGCCCCTCCGGCTGCGGCAAGACGACGACCCTGCGGATGATCAACCGGATGGTGGAGCCCAGCGAGGGCAGCATCCTCCTCGACGGCCAGGACATCCGGCAGCAGCCGGTCAACACCCTTCGCCGGTCGATGGGTTACGTCATCCAGAACGCCGGTCTCTTCCAGCACCGCACCATCCTCGACAACATCGCCACCGTGCCCCGCCTGCTCGGCTGGAGCAGGCAGAAGGCGCGGGCCCGGGCGGCGGAGCTGATGGAGCGGGTCGGGCTCGACACCGCGCTCGCGAAGCGGTACCCGTACCAGCTCTCCGGCGGCCAGCAGCAGCGCGTCGGCGTGGCCCGGGCGCTCGCCGCCGACCCGCCGGTGCTGCTGATGGACGAGCCCTTCTCCGCCGTCGACCCGATCGTGCGCAAGGGCCTGCAGGACGAACTTCTTCGCATTCAGGACGAGTTGGGCAAGACCATCGTCTTCGTCACGCACGACATCGACGAGGCCATCAAGCTGGGCACGATGGTCGCCGTGCTGCGCACCGGCGGCAGGCTGGCCCAGTTCGCCCCGCCGGCCGAGCTGCTCAGCGCGCCCGCCGACTCCTTCGTGGAGGACTTCCTCGGCGCGGACCGGGGCATCCGGCGGCTCTCCTTCTTCCCGTCCGCCGAACTGGAGTTGCAGACCGCTCCCGTCGTCGCGATCGACGCGGGCGCGGAGAAGCTCGCCTCCCGGGGCACCGCTCCCCATCTCCTGGTGACGGACGTCGACGGCAGGCCGCTCGGCTGGGGCGCGCCGGACGACCTCGCCGCCGGGGAGATCGACCGGGAGCGGCTGCTGCCGTTCGGGCGGCCGTTCGTTCCCGGCACGGACTCGCTGCGCACCGCGCTCGACGGGGCCGTGCTCTCCCCGGTCGGCTGGGCCGTCGCCGTGGACGGTGAGGGGCGCGCCGTCGGCGTCGTCTCCCAGCAGGTGATCGGCGAGGCGATCCGCGCCGCCCACACCGCGGGCCGGCAGGACGCGAAGGCTGCGCGATGAGCGGCTTCTTCGACATCCCGAGCGATCTCCAGAACAGCTACTTCGGTCTGATCGGCCTGCACCTGCGGGAGGCCCTGCTGCCGGTGCTGGCCGGGCTGCTCGTCTCGCTGCCACTGGCCCAGCTGTGCGTGCGGTTCCGCTGGCTCTACCCGCCCGTCTTCGGTGTGACCACCGTGCTGTACGCCGTCCCGTCCCTGGCCTTCTTCGTGGTCCTCATCGACTACACCGGCATGACGGAGACGACCGTGATGATCCCGCTCGCGGTGTACAGCCTGGTGGTGCTGGTCCCCGCGATCGTGGACGGTGTCCGCTCGGTGCCACCGGAGACCCTCGCCGCCGCCACGGCCATGGGCTTCGGACCCGTACGGCGTTACTTCCAGGTCCAGTTGCCCATCGCCGTACCGGCGATCCTCGCGGGCCTGCGGGTGGCGACCGCGTCGAGCATCTCTCTTGTGAGCGTCGGCACGCTGATCGGCAACGAGGGCGCCCTCGGCAATCTGCTGCACGACGCCCAGATCTACAACCGGCCCCTGCTCGCGGTGAACTCCGTCGTGACCACCGCCGCTCTGGCCGTACTGGCCGACGCGTTGCTGGTCGCCGTGCGTGCCCTGCTGACCCCCTGGATGCCGAAGGAGCGCGCGGCCCGGTGAACGTCCTGAACTTCGTCAACGCCTTCTTCAGTGACAGCGGCCACTGGCACGGCTACGACGGCATCCCGTACCGCGTCGTCCAGCACATCGAGTACTCCCTGGAGGCGCTCGCCCTCGCTGCCGTCATCGGGCTGCCGATCGGCCTGGTCACCGGGCACTACGGGCGCGGCGGCAACGCGCTCGCGCTGATCGCCACCGCGGCCCGGGCGCTGCCCACCTTCGGCCTGCTGGTGCTGCTGGTCACCTGGCTGAGCTTCAGCATGTCGCTCGTGATGATCCCGCTGGTCGTGCTCGCCGTCCCGCCGATCCTGGTCACGACCTACGAGGCGGTCCGGTCCGTCGACCCCTCCCCGGTGGACGCCGCACGGGGTATGGGGATGCCGGAGTCACGGGTCCTGTTCCAGGTGGAACTCCCGGTCGCGCTGCCGCTGATCCTCAGCGGAGTGCGGTCGGCCGCCATCCAGATCGTCTCGACGGCCACCATCGCCGCGTACATCGGGCTTGGCGGCCTCGGCCGCTACATCATCGACGGCCTCTTCCAGAAGAACTACGAGAAGGTCGTCGGCGGCGCCACCCTGGTCGCCGGGATGGCGCTCGCGACCCTCCTGGTGTTCTGGGCGGTGTCCCGGATCGCGGTCTCGCCCGGGGTGCGCCGGAGCAACTGAGGCGTCACTGCTCGGTGCGGGCCAGCGCCAGTTCGAGTACGACGAGCAGCGCGTCCCGCACCGAGCCGCGCTCCCGGGCGTCGAAGACCACCACCGGGACGCCGTCGGAGACGTCCAGGGCCCAGCGGATCTCGTCCAGGGAGTGCTCCACCTTCCCGTCGAAGGCGTTGACCGCCACCGCGAACGGGATGTCCTTGTGCTCGAAGTAGTCGACGGCCGCGTAGCAGTCGTCCAGACGGCGGGTGTCGACGATGACGAGACCGCCTACCGCGCCCTCCACGATGTCGTCCCACATGAACCCGAACCGCTCCTGCCCGGGCGTGCCGAACAGGTACAGCTTCAGCGTCGGGTCGATGGTGATGCAGCCGAAGTCCAGCGCCACCGTGGTGGTGGTCTTGCGCGGGGTGTGCGTGAGGTCGTCCACGCCCGCCGCGACCTCGGTGATCGACGCCTCGGTGGTCAGCGGCTCGATCTCGGAGATCGAGCCTACGGTGGTGGTCTTGCCCACGCCGAAGCCGCCCGCGATCACCATCTTTACCGGCAGCGGCGGCCGTACGGCGGCGGGTGCGGCCGTGCCCCGGGTGAGCGGTTCAGTCGGTGTCACTCGGTACCCCTCGGGAGTCGGAGACGGCCCGGAGGCCGTCGATAACCCTGCGCAGGACGGAGGCGTCGTGGGTGGCCTCGACGTCGGGCACGTGGACCGTCAGCTGCCCCGCCTCGCGCAGGTCTTCGGCCAGGACACGGACCACGTTGAGGTGCAGCCGCAGCCGGGCCGCGAGTTCCGCGATCGACTGCGGCAGCCGGCAGGCGGCGATGATGTCGTACCGCTCGAAGGAGAGCCGGCCGAGCGCGTCGAGACCCGCTGCGGTGGCCACCACCTGGGTCTCCACGGGCATCGACCGGCCGGGAGCGGCATCCGCCACCCGGCCGGCGGTGACCAGGAACGGCCGTACGGCGGGGGCGGGGCCGACCGGGTCCGGGCCCGGGGGCTGGGTGCCGTCCGCCATGGCTGTCCACTCCTCCTGTCCGGGCGCGCGCCTCAGCGCGTGGCGCCGACGGTGTTCTTCAGCTCCAGCACCAGCTGCGGGCTGAGCGCCGCACCGGCGCGGTTGGCGAACACCGTCATCTCGTAGGCGATGTTGCCGAGCTTGGCGTCCTTGTCGGTGACCACGCCGAGGACGGCGCCGCTGCCGATCGCGGAGACGATGACATGGCCGCCCTCCAGGTCGATGATGACCTTGTTCAGGCCGCCCAGGCCGTAGTTGCCGGAGGCACCGGCGGCCAGGCTGGTGATGCCCGAGACGATCGCGGCGAGCCGTTCGGAGTGGGCGCGATCGCGCAGCTCCGACACGGCGATCAGCAGGCCGTCGGAGGAGACCGCGATCGCGTCGACGACGCCTGCGGTCTCGGTCGCGAAACGGTTCAGCAGCCAGGTGAAGTCGGCTGCGGCTGCCTGCAGGTCGGTCGGCGCGGTGCCGCCCGTCGGGGTGTCACCTGTCGACGTGCTCACTGCTCGGCTCCTTCCGGAAGGTGGTTCGGGTCGTGCGGCGGGGTCGGCGTGGGGGGAGCGGAGGAGGTGTCCTCGGGGCGCGGTCGCGCGTGGCTTCCGGTGTCGCTGTCCCGATGGGCGCGTTCCACCGCCGCCTCGAACTCCTCCAGTGCGCTGCGCTCGGCCTCGGCGTCGCGGGTGCGTGCCGTCTGCGGTGCGGCCTGGGTGGCGCCGGCGGTGGTCCGGAGGGTCGCCCCGCGCACCCGGCGGCGCAGGGGGCGTGCGGTGCCGGAGGAGGCGACCTGAGGCTGCTCCGCGGGGGCGGCGCTCTCGCGGCTCGGGACACGGCGGGGCAGGGGGACCGCGGGTTCGGTGCTCGCCCCTGCGGAGTCGGGCTTCTGCCCGGCGGCTTCGGTCTGCTGCCCGGCGGGTTCGGGCCGCTCCGCGGCCGGTTCGGGCTTCTCCGTGGCGGAGCCGGACGGCACCGGTCCGGACGGGACGTCCGTTGCCGTCGGTGCCACGGCGACCGGCTCCGCCACCGGGCTCATCGTCAGCAGCAGTGAGGACGGGAGCGTCACCTCGGCCGTCACACCGCCGCCGGGTGTACGGGTCAGTTCCACCCCGATCTCCCAGCGGCGGGCCAGCGCGCCGACCACGAACAGGCCGAGCACCTTGGTCGGCACCAGGTCGAGGCGTTCACGGCGGATCAGACGGGCGTTCTCCTCGGTGAGCCGTTCGGCGCCCATGCCGAGGCCGTGGTCGGTGACGACGACGTGGGCGCCCTCGGCACCGGACCGGACGGTCACTTCCACCGGGCTGCCCTCGGGCGAGAACGACACCGCGTTCTCCACGAGTTCGGCCATCATCAGGGTCAGGTCGCCGATGATGTCGGGTTCGACCATCGCGTCCGAGGCGGCGTACAGCCGGACCCGCCGATAGCCCTCGATCTGCCCGAGCGCGGCCCGCACCACGTTGGAGAGCGCGAGGGGCCCGCCGTCCAGCGCCGTCTCGCGGATGCCCGCAAGCAGCATCAGGCTGTCGGCGTTGCGGCGCAGTCGTACGGCGATGTGGTCGATGGAGTAGAGGCGTTCCAGCAGCGCGGGGTCGGTCTCGCCGCGCTCCACGGCGTCGATCAGCGCGAGCTGGCGGGTGGTCAGGTTGCTGACCCGGCGGCCCACGTTGCCGAACATCTCGGCGGTGTTGCGCCGGCTGAGCACCTGGCGCTCCAGCAGGGCCGCGGCGGTGGTCTGTACCCGGTTGAACGCCGCGGCCAGGTCACCGATCTCGTCGCGCGCGGTGACCGGCATGTCCCGCAGCCGGGGCGGACCGTCGTCCTCGGCGTCGTCGTCGGCCACCCGGTCCAGCTCGCGCCGGGCCACCTCGGCGACCTCCTGCGCGGCCCCGGTGAGCGCCTGCACGGGCCGCACCACCGAGCGGCGCACCAGCACCGCGAAAGCGATCCACAGCGCGAACGCCACCAGCGCGCCGTACAGCAGTAGCTCCGCGTGCCACTTGGCGGTGGAGGCCTCGCGGTCGGCACGGTCGGCGATCTGGCCGATCAGCGAGGTGGTGATCTTCAGCCGGGCGGCAGCCTGCTCGGGGTACCGGGGGTAGTCGGTGAGCGCGTCCTGGACCGCCTTGCGGATCTCGGCCCGCGACCCTGCCTCCAGTTGCGTGGGATCGATCTGCAGCTCGGCGTAGGCCTGCGCAATGCTCTGCTGCGCGGAGGTGTGGTCGATGCCGGCCAGCTGCTGCGCCTGGCGCTCGGTGGCGAACCGGCCGAAGCGGTCGGCCTGGTGGGTGTAGAGGTCGTAGGAGCCGACCGCGTTGGTGAACTCGATCAGTGCGTTGGGGTCCCCGGTCGTCGCGGAGAACACGCTCGTCTCGAAGGCGCCGTGGGCGGCGTCCGCGCGCAGCAGGGAGTCCAGCTGGCTGCCCGTGAACGTCGACGCGAAGGTGGTGTCGCGGTCGAGTCCGAGGGCGTCGATCAGCCGGCCCGTCACGTCGACGTAGGAGGGGTCGATGTTGTCGGCCGGCAGATAGCCCCGCTCGACGCTCTGGCGCAGGCTGGAGAGGCCGTCGACCTCTCTGAGGGCCTGCTCCTCGGCGTTCGGCAGCCGGTCGCCGTAGGTGGCGCGCACCTTCTCGGTCTGGGCCTTCACCCCGTCCTGCGCCGCGCGGTAGGCGGCGAGCGAGGGCTTGGACCAGCCGGTCTCGTAGCGCGCGGACAGCAGGATCGCCTGCTGGTGCTCGGCCTCGACACGGTCCACGAGCCGGGCCACCTGCGCACTGTCCCGCACCGTCCGGGCCGCCGACTCGGCGTTGTCCGACTGCTCGACCAGGTCGTTGACGAGGTACGACAGCAGGGCGGCGATCACCGCGAGCGGGATGGCGACGAGCAGGTTGAGCTTGCGCCGGAAGGGCCAGCGGTCGGCGAAGCCTCGTACACCGCTGGTTACCGGGGCATGCCGGGCGGGCGCGTCCACCTGGTTCGTGGACACCGGGCCTCCTTCAGGGGGGTGCCTTGCGGCGGAAGCGGGCCCCGTGCACCGCTGTGACCGATTTCGACTTCCGTGAGACTACAGGCCCCTTGAAGGATCAATCACGTCGCCTTTTATCAAGAATGAGTTACAAGGCGAGCGCTCTCTGCACACAACTGACCGCGCATCGAAGCCAATCGGTGACCCAGAGACACTTGACTGACCGAAACTGGCTGGATTGGATCAGTGGTGTGACTTCCATCAAGCGCATCAGCAGGCCCATCCGGAGGAACCGAGGCGCGGCGGCGGTCGCCCTCGCGGCGACGACGGCCCTGCTGGCGGGCTGTAACTCCTCCGACGGCAAGGGCGACGACCCCCTTTCGGACAGCAAGGCAAGCGGCGACAGCGTGGTCGTCGGATCCAACAACTTCGCCGAGAGCATCCTGCTCGCGGACATCTACGGCGAGGCCCTCAAGGCCAAGGGGATCAAGGTCTCCTACAAGCCGAACATCGGCAGCCGCGAGACCACTTACGGTCTGCTCAAGAACGGGTCCGTATCGGTCCTGCCCGAGTACAACGGCGCGCTGCTGGCCTACCTCGACCCGAAGGCCACGCCCAAGACCGTCGAGGCGACCACGTCGGCCATCGAGGCCAAGCTGGACTCCAAGCTGACCGTGCTGGAGCCCTCGCCGGCGCAGAACAAGGACTCGGTCACGCTCAACGCGGCCACCGCGAAGAAGTACCACCTGACCGGGAAGTCGTCCATCGCCGACCTCAAGGGCGTCGCGAAGGATCTGGTCATCGGTGCCTCGTCGGAGTTCCAGACCCGGCAGCAGGGCCTGGTCGGCCTGAAGGACGTCTACGGCCTGGAGTTCCAGTCCTTCAAGGCGCTGGACGCGGGCGGCCCGCTCACCAAGGCGGCCCTGAAGAAGGACACCGTGCAGGCGGCGGACGTCTTCACCACGGACGCGGACATCTCCAAGGAGAAGTTCGTCGTCCTGCAGGACCCGAAGAACCTCTTCGGCTTCGAGAACATCCAGCCGCTCGTCTACAAGAGCGCCCTGCCCCAGAAGGGCGCCGACGCGCTCAACGCCGTCTCCGCCAAGCTGGACACGGCGACCCTGCTGGACCTGGACATCCAGGTGCAGTCGCAGAGCAAGGACCCGCTGGACGTCGCCAAGGCCTGGCTGAAGTCCGCCGGTCTCGGCTGACCCACCGCGGCGCGGACGCGACCGTGGACCCGACGACGCGGGTGCCCCCGGAGGCCGGGGACACCCGCGTCGTGCTGGACGGAACGGCCCTGTCCCTGCCGGACCTGGTCCGGCTCGCCGACGCCACGGCCGAACCCGCCCTGGACCCATCGGCCCTGGACCGGCTGCACCGCGCCCGGGAGCAGGCCGAGCGCCTCGCCGCGGGCGGCCGTTGGTACGGCCGCGGCACCGGCGTCGGCGCCCACCGCTGTCGAGCATGCCCCCCATCCTCGCGACCGGCGACGGATCAGAGGTCGAACTCGTGCGGCGGCAGGTCGAGCGTGTAGCACGCCTCACGCACCACCGCCTGCTCGGTCTTGTCGAAGTCGCCGTCCGCGCCGCCGATGACGATGCCGATCTGCACCACGGCGCGCGCCTCGGCAGGCTTCTTCTTGGCCTTGGCGATCTCCTGCAGCACGCTCACCTTTCCGAAGTCGAAGTCGGTGGTCAGCTTGTTCAGGTTCTCCTCGAAGCGGCGCCTCAGGTCGTCGGCCGGGAAGTTCTGCAACACCTCGTTCGTCGCGATCAGCTGGGCCACCCGCTGCCGCTCCGACGGGTCGATCGTGCCGTCGGCGGCGGCCACGAGCGCGCACATGGCCATGCTCGCGTCGCGGAAGGCGCCGCTCTTCAGGTCGTTCTTCTTCGCCACCAACTGGGTCTGCATCTGCGACGCCGACTCCTTGACGCGGTCCCACAGGGCCATGCGAACTCCTCGTATCCACGGTCGTATGCCTCGACAACAACGTCTGCAGCAGCTTCTACAGCAACGTAGAAACTTCTGGGACGGCCGATAAGTTCCGGCAACCTGGACCGAATTCCTCGGACGCAGGCGAACGACAGCGTAGAAGCGGCAGGAGGACGGCGACAGGGGCGGCCGATGTCGACCGCAGGTCCTCAGTCCTCCTCTTCGTCGTCCTCGAAGAAGTCGCCGATCTCGTCCACGACCTCCGCGGCAGCGGTGGTGGCCGGAGTCGCGGACGGCGTACGGCTCGCCGTGGCCGTACGCCGCGTGGGTGCCGTAGGCCTCGCGGTGCTCGGTCAGCTGCCGGATCCAGCCGTCGACCTCCGTGCTCCGGTCGGGGGTGCCGGCGAACTCGCCGCTCCGGCAAAGAAGTTCCCAAGTCACCTGTTCGGGGGACACATGCCTGCGTGGCCGGTCAGCCGAGTTCGCGCGGCCCGTAGACCGCGCTGCCGGCTCCGGTGGCCAGGGCCCAGTAGCGGTCGCCGTAGGACCAGTGCCACCACTCGGTGGGGTAGTTCACCAGGCCCGCGGCGGTCAGGGCGTCTCCGAGGATCCGCCGGTTGGCACGTGCCCTCGGGCCGACGTTCTCGGCGTCCGTGTAGCAGGCGCCCGCACTCTCCTCCGGGCTTGCGTTCAGCCTGGTGCCCATGTCGAGCTCCTGCCCGTCGGTGGTGACGAGGGTGAGGTCGACCGCGGCGCCGGCGCTGTGCGGCGCGATCTCCGGCGGCGACACGTACCGGCTCGCGGCATCCCGGACCTGCGCCGGCGACCAGTCCGGGTTGTCGCCGCGCAGTCTGCCGGCGTACCCCTCGAAGTAGTGGGCCTGCAGTGCGGGCGGCCGGTACCCCTCGACGAACAGCAGCCGTATGCCGTCCGGCAGCAGTTCCTGAGCCTTGAGGAGCCGGGTCAGCACCCCTTCCCGCAGATGCGCGAACGCGCCCGAGTCATCGGTTTTGCGGGGGTCGACCGCGAGGTCCCGCTGCCGTACGTCCACGAGCGGTTCACCGCGGTCGACCACCGGGACGGCCGCGATCTTCGGATCCGACATCAGCACGATCTCGTTCATGCGTCGATCATCGCCGAGGATCGGATCCGGCCGGGGGCGGTCGGGCGTCGAAATCAGGCCGGTTCCCCTGCTCCTTCCCCCAGGCCCCGACCCGCGGTCCTGGCCTCCTTGCGGCGTCGGCGGCGGCTCGTCCGGGGCTCCTGGTCGGGGAGCCAGCCGAAGGCGAGGCAGCTGCCGGTGACGCCGAGGAGGAGGCCGACGAAGAAGCCGCCCAGGTTGGAGGTGAGCCAGGTGCCCAGGGAGAGCAGGACGCCGATGATGGAGTAGAAGAGCCGCTGGGAGGGGTTGAAGAGGATCAGCAGACCCAGGATCAGCATCACCGCCGGCAGCAGATAACCGGCCAGGCCCTGCATGCCGATGTGCATCACGACCTTCAGCGAGGCCTTCTCGGTGAGCAGGATCTCGCCGCCGCCGAGGGCCAGCAGCAGCCCGCCCCAGAACGGCCGGCGGGCCCGCCACCTGCGGAAGGCGGGCCTCAGTCCCTGACGTGGACGCTCCGGCATCGGATCAGCAACCCGAGTCGCTGAAGCCCAGCTTGAGCCCCGGCAGCTTGAACACCCCGGCAGTGGTCGCGTAGTTGGTCTGCCGCAGGTTGCCGATGTGCACGGTGTCGGCCTGCTGGCTGAAGACGCCGATCGGACCCTTCGCGTTCGCCTTGTTCAGCGTGCTCGCGTCGTTGCCGATCTCGATGTTGTTGAAGGCCGCGTCACCCGACAGCTCCGTCGAGTCGGTGGTGAGGTCGCTCGCGGTCACCTTCTGCTCGCCACCACCCGCGGTGATCTTCAGGTTGGTGCCGCCCAGGTCGACGCTCTGGCACAGCTTGGTGAGCGTGGCGTTCTTGATCGCGGAGGTGACGATGAGCACCTGTCCGCCGGTGTCCCCGGCGTTCGGGCTGCCGTCCGCCATGTTGTCGAGCCCGCCGAACTGCTCGAAGCCGGTGCCGTTGAGTTCCGTCGCGGTGACGGTGAACGGCATACCGGAGATCGCGAACTGCACACCGAGAGCGCCCTGCGCGGTGAGGACCGCGAGGCCCGCGGCGACCATCGTGGCGGGCACCGCCATGACAGCGGCCCTGCGCAGTCGTACCCGGCCTCGTCTTTCGCCGCCGGCGGCGGTCCCGGACGCGGCTGGGGCTTCGGAAGGGGAACCGCTTCCCGGGCTCTCCGGGGTGTTGTCGGCGGACGAGAGGTCCGGGGACGAGGCCATGTCTGCTCCCATGGGCATAGATCAATGCGGGTTGGGCTTCAGTGGCGCGTTGTCCTGGCGCGGACAGCGGCTGCCGCACACGTCTCCTCGCACTCCCGGCGGATGCAAGGGCTTTCTCGTTACGCGGCAGTAGCCTTCGAGGAAGTTACCGCCGGTTACTTTGAAGGGTCAAGGGAGTTGTGAAAAAAGGGTGTTGGATGTGCGCGGGTGCTGACGAGCCGCGTTCCGAAGCGATGTCCCACCGCCCCCGATGAACAGCAACTCCCTTGCTGCGCCTTGACGTTGATGGTTGAGCAGGTCTACAACTCTCCCTGGTTTCCCCGGATCCGTGGCGCCGGATCCGCCGAGCGGCATCGGCCGCGTTCCCGGCCTTCATCTCGGTAACCGCTCTGCCTTCCTTCTTTCGACAACCGCACCGCACCAGCGCGGCATCGGCACGGTCGCTTCCCTCCTCGGTCCGTGCCCGGCCGCCCCTTGTCCGGCCCGGCCGGAGGCCTTCCCCCGAGGTCTTCGACCGGTGTCCGGCGTGCCGCCGTCGCCGGTCCGTCACGTACGGAGAAGGCGTCACGGCCCGGCGACGGCGGCCCGCCCACCCCGCATCAGCCCCGGCTCCACGGCGCGCACCCCATGTCGCGTCACCGCCCCCACAGCGCCACCCCCCACGTCACCCACACCCCCCACGTCACCTCACGTTGCCCCCCACCCCAGAAATGAGGCACCCGCATGCGCACGCGATCCCTCCTTGCCCTCGCCGGCACCGTCACCGCGCTCACCGTCGCCGTGGCCGTCCCCGCCTCCGCGGACGGAAGTGCCGTCCTGACCACGGGCAGCGCCGGCGGCCCCGCCGCCGCGGTCGGCGACACCCTGACCGCACCGCTGGCCGCCGGTACGACCGCGACGCTCTACTCCAGCGCGACCGGCACCAGTGGGGTCACCTGCACGTCGTCGCAGTTCACCGCCACGGTCACGGGCAACCCGACCGCACCCGGTACGGCCACCGAGTCGGTCACCGGACACACCTTCAACAGCAGCAGCTGCACCAGCAACGTCACCGGTGTGCTCGGCGTCAGCAGCATCACGGTCGACAACCTGCCCTACAGTGCGACGGTCGCCTCCGACGGCACCCTCACCGTCTCGCCGGCCAGTGGCTCCACCATCCAGACCACGGTGAAGCTGCGCACCCTGCTGGGCACCATCACCTGTGTCTACCAGGCGCCGAGCCTGACGGGTAAGGCCGACAACAGCGACAGCAGCATCGCCTTCACCAACCAGCAGTTCACGAAGAGCTCCGGGTCGTCACTGTGCTTCGCGAACGGCTACTTCACGGCCAAGTACGCCCCGGTCACCGACGCGGGCGTCCCGGTCTACGTCAACTGACCTTCGCAGGCACGGCGTTCAACGTCGGCGGAGACGCAGAACCAGGGCGGCGCCCCCGGTGAGCACCAGCACCGCGGCAGCGCCGCCCGCCAGCAACGGCGCCGAGGGGCCCGCGTCCGCGCGGGTGGCCTCGGCCACCGGCGTGCCGTCGTCGGTGGTGCCGGCCGAAGTTCCCCTCTTCCCGTCGGCGTTCGGCGTTCCGGACGACGGCTGTACAGCCTCCGTCCGTGCGGGGTGAGGGCTCGCCGGCGCCCGCGAGGCGGTGGCGGTCTCCGTTGCCTTCGCCGCACCCGATTCCGAACCGGAGCCCGTCCCCGAGCCGGTCCCCTTGCTCCCTCCTGGAAACACCACGTCGGAACACGAGTAGTAGGTGTCCGGCGTGCTGCTGTTCTGCCAGATCGTGTAGAGCATCTGACGACCCGTCCGGTCCGACGGCAGGGTCGCCCGGATGTGGTACGCCCCGTTCGTCAGCGGCGGGTCCGTGACCTCGGCGAAGGGGCGTGTGGGCAGGTCGGCCCACTTCAGCGGCTTCGACGGGTCGTAATCGGGCTTGGTGAGGTACAGCCTGAACGTGCCCGTGTGCGCGATCGTCGAGGCGTACGTCATCGTCAGCCTGCCGCCGGGCGTCAGCCGGGTCGCAGGCCAGTCCCGCCGGGCCAGATCGAGGCCCCGGTAGGCGGGCAGGTTTCCGCTGCACAGCCTGCCGTCCGGAATCACCTGCCGGTCCCGGCCGTTCACCCCCGCCACGCGCAGGTTGTCCCACGCGGTGAACGGGGCGCCGTTCGCGCCGATCGCCGCGCGACAGGCCGCCGACCGGTTCGCGCTGCCGCCCTCGGGCGAGCAGGCGTACACCCGGCTGACCGGGTCCGTCGGCGCGCCGTGCGCCTGGGCGGACCCCGCCGTCCACGGCAGGAGCAGGAGTGGGGTCGCCGCAGCGACCGCCGTGACGCTCAGGCGGGCGGTCATCCGAGTCATCCGGGACTTCTCCTCGGCGGGCGCGGGAACGGGGTCTGCTGAGTCCAGTACGGGACTCATGTCCGTCGCGTTCAACCACTCCTGTGTCCCCGGAGCCGCCCGGCGCACAGCACCCGACCGGTCAGACTGTTTTTGCCGGCCGCTGTGAGGATCGGGCGGAACGCGCGCCAGGAGCCGCCCGCCGCGGTGGCCAAGGGCAAGGTGAACACAGTGACTTGGCTTCCGGAAACACTCAGAAGTGGTGGGGGGAGTGCGTTCCGGGGCCGTCCGTTTGCGGAGTGTCATGCCCTGGCCCGGCGTCGTGCGGGTGAGTGGAACCTGTGACAGATGGAAGTACGACCGGCTGACTCCCTTTGGCACTTGGTGAGTTATCGTATGCGTGGGGTCAAAACAAACCGCGTGTCCCGTTCGGTAGAGCTGCAAGGAGGGGTCAGTCGATGGCGAGGCAATTACGCGCTGAGCAGACCCGGGCGACGATCATCACTGCTGCCGCCGATCTGTTCGACCGACAGGGCTACGAATCCACCAGTTTGAGCGACATCGTGGGCCATGCGCAGGTCACCAAGGGGGCGTTGTACTTCCACTTCGCCGCGAAGGAGGATCTGGCCCACGCCATCCTGGAACTGCAGGCCAGAGCCGCGCAGCAGGTGGTGGCAGACGTGGAGGGCCGGGGTTACACCTCGCTGGAGGCCCTGATGCGTGCCACGTTCGCCATCGCCCGGCTGGCCGTGGAGGATCCGGTGCCGCGCGCCGGACTCCGCCTGGCCACCGCGGACGTCACCGTACGGCCGCCGTTGAGACACCCCTTCACGGAGTGGCTGGAGTTCGCCGCCCGTAAGTTCAACGGCGCCGTGAAGGAGGCGGACGTGCACGCCGAGACCGATGTCGGTGTCGTCGCCCATTCCCTCGTGTGTTTCTTCATCGGCACCCGGGTCGCCGGCCGCTCCCTGGAGCCGGTCGGACGGCTGCCCCGCCGGGTGGCGGAGATGTGGCACCTGATGGTCCGGGGCCTGGTGCCGGTGCACCGCCGTCCCCGCTATCTGACCCTCGCCACGCAGCTGGAACGGGAGACGAGAACCGGCTGACCCGCGCGATACGGTGACGCCCATGCCCGACACCCCCACGGCACCCGTCATCCTCGGCGACGAACCCGGCTCGTTCCCGCACAGTGTGCTGGCCGAGCGGCACCCCGCGATCGTCCGGCAGGTGCGGGACGCGTTCCCGTACACCCCCGGGCAGCACCGGGCGCTGGACGAGCTGCTGAAGAGCTGCACCGAAGGCGTGATCGAACCGCTGCCCGGGGGTGCCGGTGACCGGGACCTGTGGCGGGCCTGGGGGCTTGACGGCTACGTCGGCAGGTCCTGGTTCGACGTGCCGTGGCTGTGGTCCGAGAGCCACTTCTACCGTCGGCTGCTCGACGCCGTCGGCTGGTTCGGCCCGGGTGCCTGGCAGGGCGTCGACCCGTTCCGTACCTTCAAGCGTGCCGAACTCGACGCGCCGGAGACCGACGAGGAACTCGCCGCGCTCGACGAGCTCCAGGACCGTCCGGAGCCGGAGCGGGCCCGCGCCCTGCTGCACGGCTCGCTGTGGGGCAACCGCGCCGACCTCGGCTTCCGGCTCTCCGCCGCGGGCGCCGAGGCCGCGGAGCCGGCCCCCGCTCTGGTCGCCGACGACAGCGCGACCCTGTGGTCGCTGCTGCCGCCCTCCGGCACGGGCACGCTCGTGCTGGTCGCGGACAACGCGGGCCGCGAACTCGTCCCCGACCTGCTCCTCGTCGCCCATCTCCTCACCGAGGGCCGGATCGGCCGGGCGGTCCTGCACGTCAAGCCGTATCCCTACTACGTCTCCGACGCCACGACCGCCGACGTGGTCGACGCCCTGCAGCGCCTCACCGCGGCACCGGGCGCGGCCGCCGGGTACGGTCGCACGCTCTGGTCGGCGATGGCCGACGGCCGCCTCACGGTACGCGCCCACCCCTTCTCCTGCGCCCCACTGCCGTACGCGGACCAACCGGACGACCTGCGCGCCGAGTTCGCCTCGGCCACGCTGACCGTCTTCAAGGGAGACCTCAACTACCGGCGTCTGGTGGGCGACCGGCTGTGGCCGCCCACCACCTCCTTCCAGGAGGTGACCGCCTACTTCCCCGGTCCGGTCGCCGCCCTGCGCACCCTGAAGTCCGATGTGATCACCGGACTGACCGCAGCCACCGAGGGCGCGCTGGTCGCGGCCGAGGGGCAGCGCTGGCGCACCGGCGGCACCCACGCGCTCATCCAGGTGAACGCCTCGAGGGTCTCAAGCGATGTGCACGGGAAGTGACTTGAGGCCGTTGATGAAGTTGGACACCAGATGTCCGGCCGGTCCCGCGGGGCGCAGGCCGGGCAGGGTCCGCAGCACCTCCTCGTAGAGCATCCGCAGCTGCAGCCGGGCGAAGTGGGCACCCAGGCACACATGCGGGCCGTCCCCGAAGGACACGTGCGGGTTGGGTGTGCGGGACAGGTCCAGCCGTTCGGGCTCGGTGAAGACCCGCTCGTCACGGTTGGCCGCGGCATGGAACACCACGACCTTGTCGCCCGCCCGGATCCGGCGGCCGGCCAGCTCGGTGTCCTGTGCGGCGGTCCGGCGGAAGGTCAGCACCGGCGGGTGCCAGCGCAACAACTCGTCGATCGCGTACTGCATTTCGGTCTTCCCCGCACGCAACAGCTCGTACGCCTCCGGATGCTCCGCCAGGGCCAGCAGCCCGCCGGGCGCCGCGCTGCGCACGGTGTCGTTGCCCGCGACGGTGAGCAGGAAGAAGAACATCTCCAGTTCGGCGTCCGCGAGTTCGGGGTCATGACCCAGTGTGGTCATGATGTCGTCGCAGGGATGCCGCCTCTTGTACGCGGCCAACTGCCCGGCGTACGCGAACATGTCCCGCAGCATCGCAGGCGAACGCGGGTTGACCGGCTTGCCCGCCCCGTCCAGCACCGCGGGGCCGGCCTCGTCCGGGTCCTGGTAGCCGATGACCCGCTGCGTCCAGTGCAGCAGCAGCCGCCGGTCGCTCTCCGGTACCCCCAGCAGATCCGTCAGGTTGAGCAGGGCGTACTCGTTGGTGACGGCGGCGACCAGATCGATCGTGCCGTCGCCCGTCCGGGCTTCGTCCACCGCCCGGTCGAGCAGGGTCCGGGCCCGCTCGCGCGCGACCGCCGTGAACCGGTCGACGCGCCCCGGAGTGAACGCCCGGCTCACCAGCCGCCGCAGCCGGCCGTGCCGCGGCGGATCCTGGTTGAGCATCATGCGACGGATGAACGGCAGGTCGTCCGGGTCGGGATCACGGATCTGGGTGGCGCCGAGGTGCGAGGAGTACGTCGCCGAGTCCCTGAGCACGCGGACCACGTCGGCGTGCCGGGTCACCGCCCAGAACCCGGGTCCGGCCGGCCAGCCCAGCACCTCGGGCTCGTCCTGCCAGGCCACCGGATGGTGGTCGCGCAGGACGCGGTAGTCGGCGTACGGCACCCCGGCGGCGTATTGGCGCGGGTCGAAGACGTCGGGGACGCCGGGCACCGGCTCGGCCTCCTCCCGTGCGCTCACGCCGGCTCGCCCTCGTCCGCCCGCAGAAAGTCCTCCACCGTGCGGATCAGCTCCAGCGGAGTCTCGTCCATGGCGTAGTGCCCGGCACCGGGCAGCCCCACGAGTTCGGCGCGCGGATACCAGGACATCCACGTCTCCCGCATCAGCGAGGCCGGCAGCGCCGGGTCGAGTTCGCCGGCCACCGCCAGTGCGGGCACCTCGCTGCCCTCGACATCGGCGCGGAAGTCCTCGCCCGCCCAGGAGTCGAGCCAGGCCCGGAACGCCTTCGCGTCGCTGCGCTCCAGCGAGCGGTCCACCATCCGGTCGAGCCAGGCGGCGGGACGGCGGCTCCCGCTCGTGAAGTCGATGATCGTGCGCCGGTTCTCCGGCCGGTGCGCCGCGTCCGCGAACAGCACGCCCTGCTCGCCGGGCAGCGGCAGACCCGAGGCGGGCACGGGGGAGACCCCGACGATCCGGCGCAGCCGGTGCGGGGCGACCGACAGCAGCCGCTGTGCCACCGCACCGCCCATGGAGTGCCCGATCACCGAGAACCGCCCCCAGCCCAGCCGGTCGGCCAGCTCCACCAGGTCCACGGCCGCCTCGGTCGTCGTGTACGAGCCCACGGCGTCCCGGGCCGCTCCGTAACCGCGCAGATCGACCAGCGCGTAGGTGAAGGCGGTCCGGTCGAGATCCGGCAGGACGGTCTCGTAGGCGGAGCGGTCGGCGAACCAGCCGTGCACGGCGAACACCTTGTGGGTGCCGTCGCCGTGCACCTCATGGGGCAGTACGAAGGAGGTCATGCGCCTACCGTGACCCGCGCGCGGGGGCTCGGCAAGGGCACGGACGGGACAGGGCGGCGGGCGAGCCGATGTCGCACCGCGCACCGGACGGGACTCGCGCGGCTCAGGGCCAACGCCACAGAAAGCCATGGAAGTTCCCTGTTTTACGGGTGGTTCACGCGATGGTGTGATCATCGCCCGGGGGGCGGATGGCCCTTCCTGGCCCCGGGTAGGGCCCGGCCATGACGCAGCCGTTCGAACTCCCGCACTTCTACATGCCGTATCCCGCGCGGCTCAACCCGCATGTCGACGAGGCGCGTGCCCACTCGACGGCGTGGGCGCGCGAGATGGGCATGCTGGAGGGCTCCGGGATCTGGGAGCAGGCCGACCTGGAGGCGCACGACTACGGGCTCCTGTGCGCCTACACCCACCCCGACTGCGACGGCCCGGCCCTCTCGCTGATCACCGACTGGTACGTCTGGGTGTTCTTCTTCGACGACCACTTCCTCGACATGTACAAGCGCACCCCGGACCGCGCCGCCGGAAAGGCCCACCTGGACCGCCTCCCCCTGTTCATGCCCCTGGACCCGGCCACCCCGGTGCCGGAGCCGGAGAACCCGGTCGAGGCGGGCCTCGCGGACCTGTGGAGGCGGACGGTGCCGTCGATGTCCGTCGACTGGCGCCGGCGCTTCTCCCTGGCCACCGAGCACCTGCTGAACGAGTCCATGTGGGAGCTGTCCAACATCGACGAGGGGCGGATCGCCAACCCGGTCGAGTACATCGAGATGCGGCGCAAGGTGGGCGGTGCCCCCTGGTCGGCGGGGCTCGTGGAGTACGCGACCGCTGAGGTGCCGGCCGCCGTCGCCGGGACCCGGCCGCTCAGGGTGCTCATGGAGACGTTCGCCGACGCGGTCCACCTGCGCAACGACCTCTTCTCCTACCAGCGGGAGGTCGAGGACGAGGGCGAGAACAGCAACGGCGTGCTGGTGCTGGAGACCTTCTTCGGCTGCACGACCCAGGAGGCCGCCGAGACCGTCAACGACATCCTCACCTCACGTCTGCACCAGTTCGAGCACACCGCGCTCACCGAAGTGCCCGCCGTCGCCCTGGAGAAGGGACTCGGGCCCGACGAGGCCGCCGCGGTCGCCGCCTACACCAAGGGACTTCAGGACTGGCAGTCCGGCGGCCACGAGTGGCACCTGCGCTCCAGCCGCTACATGAACCAGGGCGCCACCACCGTCGCGCCGTGGCAGAAGCTGACCGGTCCCGGCACCTCCGCCGCCGACATCGGCGCGCTGCTCGCCACGGCCGCCGCGGAACGCCTGCGCGCCTACGCGCACGTGCCCTTCCAGAAGGTCGGCCCGTCGCTGCTGCCCGACTTCCACATGCCCTACCGGACCGGGTTGAGCCCGCATCTGGAGGCGTGCCGCACTCGCCTGACCGCGTGGATGCACCGCATGGGCATGCTGCAGGAGGGCGTCTGGGACGAGGACAAGCTCGCCGCCTGCGACCTCGCGCTCTGCTCGGCCGGAATCGACCCCGACGCCACGCCGGAGGCCCTGGACATCAGCGCCTGCTGGCTCGCCTGGGGCACCTACGCCGACGACTACTACCCGCTGGTCTTCGGGGGCCGCCGCGACCTGGCCGCCGCCCAGCTGACCACCGCCCGACTGTCTGCCTGCATGCCCTGCGACGGCGAGGAGACGACCGTCGTCCCGGTCAACGGCATGGAGCGCGGCCTGATCGACCTGTGGGCCCGCACCACGGCCGACATGACCCCCGACCAGATGCGCGGCCTGCGGGACTCCGTCGACACGATGACCGAGAGCTGGGTGTGGGAGCTGTCCAACCAGCTGCAGAACCGAATCCCCGACCCGGTCGACTACCTGGAGATGCGCCGCGCCACCTTCGGCTCCGACCTCACCCTCAGCCTCTGCCGCGCGGGCCAGGGACCCGCGATCCCGCCGGAGGTCTACCGCAGCGGCCCCGTCCAGGCACTGGAGAACGCCGCCGTGGACTACGGGGGCCTGATCAACGACGTCTTCTCGTACCAGAAGGAGATCGAGTACGAGGGGGAGCTGCACAACGCGGTCCTCGTCGTGCAGAACTTCTTCGGCTGCGACTACCCGGCCGCGGTCGGCATCGTCCACGATCTGATGACCCAGCGCATGCAGCAGTTCGAGCACATCGTCAGCCATGAACTTCCCGTCCTGTACGACGACTTCGGCCTGTCGGCCGAGGCGCGCGAGGCCATGGGGCATTACGTGGCCGACCTGCAGAACTGGATGGCGGGTGTCCTGCACTGGCACCGGGAGGTCGACCGCTACAAGGCCGGCTATCTCGCCCGCCGGACCCACGGCTTCGTACCGGACCTGGGGTCGGCGCTGCCCACGGGCTGACATCGAGCCGGCCGTTTCGGAATCTTCTCGTACGGAACGGGATATTCAGGGAACCCGGGAGGGGCGTCGGGAGTCTTCTGGGGCAAGGGGAACAGACAACAGAACACGGGGGTGTTCGACCTTGACCGACATCATCGAGAGGATCACCGAGGACGCGGCGGGCAAGCAGGCGCCGGAACCGGGCGAACTGACGCCGTACGCAGCCCGGTTACCGGTCCCGCCCGTCCTGCGCCCGGCGGCCGCGGCCGCCGACGTGACGCAGGAGACGGAGATCGCCCTGCGCCCCGCCTGGGTCCGCCTGCACCCGCAGCTGCCGCCGACCCTGATGTGGGGGTACGACGGCCAGGTGCCCGGTCCGACCATCGAGGTGCGGCGCGGACAGCGCATCCGCATCGCCTGGACCAACCGCATACCGAAGGAGAGCGAGTACCCGGTCACCTCGGTGGAGGTGCCGCTGCGCACCGACGGCCGCCCGCCCGCCACCACCGAGCCCGGCCGCGAGGGCGTCGAACCGGACAAGGACGTCGCCGCCCTGCCCGCCTGGACGGTGACCCACCTGCACGGCGCCCAGACCGGCGGCGGCAACGACGGCTGGGCGGACAACGCGGTCGGACACGGCGACGCCCAGCTGTCCGAGTACCCGAACGACCATCAGGCGGTGCAGTGGTGGTACCACGACCACGCGATGAACATC
This sequence comes from Streptomyces sp. NPDC044064, assembly GCF_056434245.1. NCBI lineage: Bacteria > Bacillati > Actinomycetota > Actinomycetes > Kitasatosporales > Streptomycetaceae > Streptomyces > Streptomyces sp. NPDC044064. The sequence goes on along the minus strand of NZ_JBWKFN010000013.1, from coordinate 47,771 downwards.
ACGCGGTGGAACGTGATGACGGGCCTGTACGGCACCTACCTCGTCCGTGACGACGAGGAGGACGCCCTCCACCTCCCCTCCGGGGAGCGGGAGATACCGCTGCTGCTCGCCGACCGCAACCTCGACACGGACGAGGACGGCCGCCTCAACGGCCGGCTGCTGCACAAGACGGTGATCGTCCAGCAGCAGAACCCGGAGACGGGCAAGCCGGTCTCGATCCCGTTCAGCGGCCCGTACACCACGGTCAACGGCCGCATCTGGCCGTACGCCGACGTCGACGACGCCTGGTACCGCTTCCGGCTGGTCAACGCGTCCAACGCGCGGATCTTCAACCTCGTCCTGGTGGACGAGGACGACAACCCGGTGCCGGGCGTCATCCACCAGATCGGCAGCGACGGCGGGCTGCTGCCCCGGCCCGTCCCGGTCGACTTCGACGAGGCGCTGCCCACGCTGACCGCGGCCCCGGCCGAGCGGTTCGACCTGCTCGTCGACTTCCGGGGCCTGGCGGGCCGGAGGCTCCGGCTGGTCAACAAGGGCCGCAACCAGCCGGCGGGCGTACCCGATCCGGCCGGTGACGTGCGCTATCCGGCGGTCCTGGAGTTCCGCGTCCGCGAGACCGGGACGTGCGACACCTTCGAACTGCCCGAGGTGCTCTCCGGGTCCTTCCGCCGCCTCACGCACGACATCGAGCACGGCCACCGCCTGATCGTGCTCACGCCGCCCGCCACCAAGGGCGCCGGCGGCCACCCGGAGATCTGGGAGATGACCGAGGTGGCGGACCCGAGCGGCCTCCAGCTCCCCGCCGACGGCGTCATCCAGCTCACGGGAGCGGACGGCACCACGAAGACGTACCGGCGCACGGCACGGACGTTCAACGACGGTCTCGGCTTCACCATCGCCGAGGGCGGCTACGAACAGTGGAGCTTCCTCAACCTCGCGCCGATCGTCCACCCGATGCACATCCACCTGGCCGACTTCCAGCTGCTGGGCCGGGACGCGTACGACGTCTCGGGCTTCGACCCGGCGGTGGGCGGCACCCGGACCCCCATCGCGTACGACGCGGGCACCCGGATACCGCTCGCGCCCAACGAGCTGGGCCACAAGGACGTCTTCCGCGTCCCGGGCGGGCAGATCCTGCGCGTCATGGGCAAGTTCGACGGGGCGTACGGCCGGTTCATGTACCACTGCCATCTGCTGGAGCACGAGGACATGGGCATGATGCGGCCCTTCGTCGTCATGCCGGCCGAGGCCATGAAGTTCGACCACGCGGCGCACGGCGGTCATGACGGCGGCCACGGCGGGGGCCACACCGGCTGATCCCGGTCAGGTCACGCGGGCAGGTCCGCCACCCGGCCCGCGTGCTCGACCGCGGCTCGCGCCAGCGCCCGTACCACCGGGTGCGGGCGCGAGCCGTCGCCCGACAGCTCCGGCTGGAACAGGGTGCCCAGGAAGAAGGGGTGGCCCGGCAGTTCGGCGACGCGGACCTGCCCGTCCGCGTCGTGCCCGGAGAACCGCAGACCGTGGGCGCGGAGGGTGTCGAGGTGGCGGGAGGGGCCGTAGGCGCAGTGGTACCGCTCGACCGTCCGCTCCGCACCGATCACGCCATGGGCGAGCGAGCCCGGCTCCAGGGTCACCGCGGCCTCGTGACCGGCGAGCGAACAGGCCAGCGGCTCGATGAGCAGGTCCTCGGCGCCAGGGTCGTTCTCGGCGTGCGCGGTCCCGGTCAGCCCGCACACGTTCCGGGCGAACTCCAGCAGTGCGTGCTGGAATCCGCCGCAGGTGCCCAGGAACGGGATGCCCTCCTCACGCGCCGTGCGGATGGCCGCGAGGACGCCCGCCTCGCTGCGGTACGGGCTGCCCGGCAGCACCCAGACGGCGTCGAAGCCGCGCACCGCGTCCGCGGCCGCCGCGTCCTCGGACGGGATCCAGTAGGCGTCCAGGACCAGCCCGTCGCGTGCGGCGAGGGCGTCCAGCAGGAGCGGGACGCGGGTGTGCGAGACGACGTTGGGGGAGCGGTCCCCGACGAGGGCGAGGGTGGCGGTACGAGCCGCGGTGTTCGTCATGCCGTTCATCCTGGGCGGCACCCTTCGTTCACGTCCAACGATGATTCCTGCACAGTCGATAAGCATTGCTGATGGAGTGCGATCCTGTTCCGCATGGACCCGCACCTGCTGCGCACCTACGTCACCGTGGCGCGTCTCGCCTCCTTCTCCGAGGCCGCCCGCGAGCTGGGCTACACCCAGTCCGCGGTGTCCCAGCACATCGCCGCCCTCGAACAGGACCTCGGGGCGCCCCTGCTCACCCGGCGTCCGGTCGCACCCACAGCGGCGGGCGAACGCCTCCTGGAGCACGCGGGCCCGTTGCTGCTGCGCCTGGACGCGGCCCGCGCCGACGTGACCCGCATGGCCGCCGCGCCCGCTTTCGGCCTGACCCTCGCCACCACACCGACCGCCCTCGGACCCGGCGTCCTCGGCGCGCTCCCGGCCGCGGGCGTGACCCTGCGCGTCCTCACCCGCGACGAGATCCCGGCCGCCGTCGCCACCGGCACCGCCGACCTCGGCCTGGTCGACGGCGTCGCCGCCCCCAGCGATCCGCTGCGGCTGCCCGACGTGGCACCGCTGACCACGCACGGTGTCGCCGAGGAACCCGTCAGCGTCCTGCTGCCCACCGGCCACCCCCTCGCCGGCCGAACCGGCCTGCGCCTCGGCGACCTCGCCGACGCCCGCTGGCTGGACGCACCCGACGCGGCCCTGCCCCTCGCCCACCTGCGTGCCGCCGGCGGTGGCGGCGCCTTCCGGCCCGCCCTCCGCTACGAGGGCACCGACCTGCGCACCCTCACCGCGCTCGCCGCCGCCGGACACGGTCTCACCCTGCTGCCGCACTCGGCGGCGGCCGGCGTCCCGGGCACCGTCGCCGTCCCGCTCACCGCGCCGCGGCTCGTCCACCGCACCGAACTCGTGCACGGCGGTGCCCCGACGGGAACGGCGGCGGAGGTGGTCCGGCAGCTGGTGGACCGTGCCTGAGTGCGGTTCCGGTGCATCGCCTCGTCGGCTATGACTACCCTCCGCCACGCTCCGGCCAGTCTCACTCGTTCGTGTCTCGTCGTGGAGCGGAGCCCCGGGTAGAGCACCAGCCGGAGGCGAGCGAACCATGGATCAGACTGCGTTGCGTCCCAAGCCGATGCCCGGCCAGGAGCGGCGGGGGACCGGCACCCCCGGCCCCGTCCGGCACCCGCACGCCGCGCGCCGCCGCGGCCGGCGGCTCAGGACCCTCCTGTTCGGACTGTGCACCGGCACCGTCCTGGTGCTCTCCGGGGTCGGCATCGGCACGGTCGGCGCCACGGTCATCGGCATGAGCAGGCTGGCCGAGCTGCAACGCCAGGCCCCGCCGCACCACCCCTCGGCCGCCCCTTCGCCGAGCCCCTCGGACGCCCGGACCGGTGCGACCCTGGGCGTGGAGGCCGTCGACGCCGACAAGGCCGGCGCTCTGGTGGTGGGCGTCCACGTACCCGGCCCCGGCTACACCGCGGGCCTCGTCCGCGGCGACGTCCTGCTGCAGTTCGGCAGGGCCCGCGTCGACACGGCCGCCGACCTGGCCCGGGCCGTCGCCCACGTCCGCCCCGGCACGGAGGTGACCCTGACCGTGCGCCACCCCAGCGGCGGCTACCAGCAGCTGACCGTCGTTCCGGGCGTGGTGACCTGACCGCGGCCGACGTGCGGTCCCGCGTGTCCGGACACGTCGGGAAACCCGCTGGTCGCACCCCGCCCCACCCGCCATGATGGCCCCATGCCGAGCCCCGTCCCCGCGGACCGCCACCGCGGGACTCCGCGATCGGCTCGCGCCGCCCTGTCCGGCCGGGCAGGATGCTGCCCGAGACCGATTCGCCCCGTCACCACGACCGCGCTCGGAGGCCCGGATGACCGGTAGCACGCCCGCGCCCTTCACCGCCGACGACTACAGGGCCCGTATGGAGCGCGCCGCGCACGCCGCCGCCGACGCCGGCCTCGCGGGACTGCTCGTGGCGCCGGGACCGGACATGGTGTGGCTCATCGGCTACACGCCCACCGCGGTCACCGAACGGCTCACCGCGCTGGTCCTCACCCCGGGGCACGACCCCGTGCTCGTCGTGCCCACCCTGGAGGCCCCGGACGCCGGGCACGCGGCCGGCGCCCCCGCGTTCACCGTGCGCGACTGGACCGACGGCAAGGACCCCTACGCCGTCACCGCCGCCCTCCTCGACCACAACGGCCGCTTCGGCATCAGCGACAACACCTGGGCGATGCACCTGCTGGGCCTCCAGCGCACCCTGCCCGGCACCTCCTACGCCGCCCTGACCGACGCCCTGCCCATGCTGCGCGCCGTCAAGGACGCGGCCGAACTGGAACTCCTGGCAGCCGCGGGAGCCGCCGCCGACGCAACGTTCGAGGAGATCCGGAAGGTTCCCTTCGCCGGGCGCCGCGAGTCCGACGTCGGCCACGACCTCGCCGACCTGCTGCGCCGCTTCGGGCATTCCCAGGTCGACTTCACCATCGTCGGCTCGGGCCCCAACGGTGCCAACCCGCACCACGAGGTCGGCGACCGCGTCATCCGGTACGGCGACATGGTCGTCCTAGACTTCGGCGGTCTCAAGGACGGCTACGGCTCCGACACCACCCGCACCGTCCACGTCGGCGAGCCGACCGACGAGGAACGCACGGTCCACGACATCGTGCGCGCAGCCCAGGAGGCCGGCTTCCGGGCCGTACGGCCGGGCGTCGCCTGTCAGGAGGTCGACCGGGCAGCCCGTGCGGTGATCACCGACGCCGGGTACGGCGAGTACTTCATCCACCGCACCGGCCACGGCATCGGCGTCACCACGCACGAGCCGCCGTACATGATCGAGGGCGAGGAACAGCCCCTGGTACCCGGCATGTGCTTCTCCGTCGAGCCCGGCATCTACCTGCCCGGCCGCTTCGGAGTACGCATCGAGGACATCGTCACGGTGACCGAGGACGGCGGTCGCCGCCTCAACGACACCACCCGTGAGATGGTCATAGTGGACTGAGAGGCCCAGGAGACACACCCTCGACGACACCCCGGAACGGCTACGGCGCGACCCATGACCCAGGCACCGACACCCACCGCGGACTCCGTCCGCAGACTGGTCCGTTCCCTGCTCAAGGAGAGCAAGGAGACCGCGAGCGGCACCGAGGGGCCCGACGTCCGGCCCGTCACCGAGGGCCGCGAGCACACCTGGTGGGTCGGTACCCGCCATGTGCTGCGCCTCGCTCCCGACCGGGAGGCCTCCGCCCGCCGCCGCCGCGAACTGCGCCTGCGCGACGTGGTCCGCCCGCACGTGCCCGTCGCCGTCCCGACCAGCGTCGCCCACGGCGACTGGGCGCCCGGCCTCGCCTACACGCTCGACACCAAACTGCCCGGCGGCACCGCCGACGAGCACGACGTCTCCGCCGTCGGCGAGGCCGACCTGGCCGGGCTGCTCAGCGGACTGCGCGCCGTGCCGGCACGGCAGGCGGAGGCGCTCGGTGTGCCGCGGACCGCCGCGCGCTCCCTGGAGGCGCTGCGCCGCATGGCCGTGCACGCGGCCGAACGGCTCGCCGCCGCCGACGAGTTCGACGCCGCCCGGCTGCTCCAGCTCACCCCGCCCGGTGCCGCCCAGCTCGCCGCGCAGACGGGTACCGCCGTCCTCACCCACCACGGCCTCACCGGCGAGCACGTGGTGGTCAGCGCCGACGGACGGGTCCGCGGCATCCTGGACTGGACCGAGGCAGCCTTCGGCGACCCCGCCGAGGACATCGCCGGGCTCGCCCTCGCCGTCGGCTCCCCGGCCGCCGTCCGCGCCGCCACCCTCGCCGGCTACGGCGCCCGCCCCTGCCTGCGCGGTCTGTGGCTCGCCCGCTGCGACACCGTCATCCGCCTCACCGACCACCTCGAAGGCCGCGCCCCCGGCTCCCTGACACTGCTGCGGATCCAGCTGCGGCGCGTCTGGGAGCCGATCCTGCTGGAGCGGGTGACCGAGTTCAAGGACGACGGGGCGGAGCCGTAGGGCATGTCCGGCCCTGGCTCAGGGCTGGACCAGCACCACGCACGACTCCCCGGGCACCTGCAGCAGTCCGTCCCGGCCCGGCGCCGCCACCGGTTCCCAGGCGGCCAGGACCTGCACCCGCCCGGTGCCCAGCGGGATCGCCGCCTGCTCCTTGCCCAGGTTCACCGCCACCCTGACGTCCCCGCGCCGGAACGCCAGCCAACGGGCCTCCTCGTCGTAGGCCACCTTCGTGTCGGCCAGGTCGGGATCGGTGAGGTCCGGCTGCTCCCGGCGCAGCTCGATCAGCCGCCGGTACCAGGCCAGCACGCGCGCGTGGGGCTCGCGTTCCGGCTCCGACCAGTCGAGGCAGGAACGCTCCCGGGTCGCCGGGTCCTGCGGGTCCGGTACGTCCTCCTCGGCCCAGCCGTGCTGAGCGAACTCCCGCCGCCGGCCCCGCCGTACCGCGTCCGCCAGCTCCGGGTCCGTGTGGTCGGTGAAGAACTGCCAGGGCGTGCCGGCCGCCCACTCCTCGCCCATGAACAGCATCGGCGTGAACGGCGCGGTCAGCGTGAGCGTGGCCGCGCAGGCCAGCAGACCGGGGGAGAGCAGGGCCGAAAGGCGGTCCCCCTGCGCGCGGTTGCCGACCTGGTCGTGGGTCTGGCTGTAGCCCAGCAGCCGGTGCGCCGCCACCTGCGCCCGGTCCAGCGGCCGGCCGTGGCCGCGGCCCCGGAAGCTCGAGTACGTGCCGTCGTGGAAGTAGCCGCCGGTGAGCGTCTTGGCGAGCCCGGCGAGGGGAGCGCGCGCGAAGTCCGTGTAGTAGCCCTGGGACTCGCCGGTCAGCGCGCAGTGCAGGGTGTGATGGAAGTCGTCGTTCCACTGGGCCTGCAGCCCGATGCCGTGCTCCGCGCGCGGGGTGATGATCCGCGGGTCGTTCAGGTCGGACTCGGCGATCAGGAACAGCGGGCGGCCCAGCTCGCCGGCGAGGCCGTCGACGGCCGCCGACAGCTCCTCCAGGAAGTGGCACGCGCGCGTGTCGCGCAGCGCGTGCACCGCGTCCAGGCGCAGCCCGTCGATCCGGTAGTCCCGCAGCCAGGCCAGCGCGCTGCCCGCGAAGTACGCGCGCACCTCGTCCGAGCCGGGCGCGTCCAGGTTCACGGCGGCGCCCCACGGCGTGTGGTGGGTCTCCGTGAAGTACGGCCCGAACCGGGGCAGATGGTTGCCGGACGGCCCCAAGTGGTTGTGCACGACGTCCAGCACGACACCCAGGCCCAGTTCGTGGGCCCGGTCCACGAACCGCTTCAGCGCCTCGGGGCCGCCGTACGGCTCGTGCACCGCCCACGGCGACACCCCCTCGTACCCCCAGCCGTGCCGTCCCGGGAACGGACACAGCGGCATCAACTCCACGTGGGTGACGCCCAGTTCCACCAGGTACCCGAGGCGCCCGGCGGCCGCGTCCAGGGTGCCCTCGCGGGTGTACGTGCCCACGTGCAGCTCGTAGAGCACCGCACCGGGCAGCTCGCGCCCCGCCCAGGCGGAACGCCACGTGTACCGCCCGTGGTCGACGAGCGCGCTCAGGCCGTCCGGGCCGTCCGGCTGGCGGCGCGAACGCGGGTCCGGCAGCACCGGACCGCCGTCCAGTGCGAACCCGTACCGCGAGCCGTCCTGCGCCGGTGCCTCCCCCGTCCACCAGCCGGCGCGCCCGGAGTCGCGCTCCAACGTGTGCGTGGCGCTGTCGCAATGGAGCGTCACACTGTCTGCCTGCGGTGCCCACACCTCGAACTGCACGGACGGTTCCCCTTCGTCTGCTCACCGTGATGTAGCCCGTCCATCGTGCCGCGAAAGCGATCAATCCGCTTTCGAATCCGCCCTTTACCTGCAGGTGTCGTGGAACTATGCGCGTGCGGTAACCGTTCTCCGCGTTTCTGGACACCGGGGGTTCACTGCCCGACAATCACCAGCGTGACGTCGTCTTTCGAGATCCCCATGTACCCCGCGCGACTGTCCGACGCGGAGCGCGACAAGGCGCTGCAGGTACTGCGAGACGGCGTCGCCATGGGCCGTCTGTCGCACGACACGTTCGTACGCCGCATGGAACTCGCGCTCGTCGCGCGCCGCGCCGACGAACTCGAAGCCCTCACCGCCGACCTGCCCCGCGAGAAGCGCCTCTCCCGCGCGGTCTTCGGCACCGTCGAGGCCGTCTCCGGCTTCACCGTACGACTGCGCCGGGCCTGGCAGGCCGAGCGGCTGCCCAAGCTGCGGCTGCCGAACCCGGCGAACGGCCATCCGCTGCGCATCGGCCGCGACCCCGCGAACGGGCTGCGCCTGAACCACGAGACCGTCTCCCGCGTGCACGCCGAACTCCGCCGCCAGGGCGACATGTGGGTCCTCAGGGACCTCGGCTCCACCAACGGCACCACGGTAAACGGCCGCCGCGTGGTGGGCGCCGTCGTGGTCCGCGAGGGCGACCAGGTCGGCTTCGGGCGGACAACCTTCCGGCTCTCTGCGGACTGAGACACCGTCCCGCATTCGAACTGACGCACCGCTGTGCGCCCGTACGGTCCCGTTCGGGTGAGTCGGGCTGCGGAACGCGGGCCGCCGCGCCGATGCTTCGGGAATGACGTACATCACCCGAGCGACAGCGGCCGCAGGCGCCCTGCTGGCGTCCGTCGGCCTGCTCGCCGCGGGCCCGGCCCAGGCGGCACCCCGTCCCATGCTCACCGGCAACTGGCTCGACCTCACCGTCACCCGCGGCGACGCCCAGACCGGTTACACACGCCACGCGCTGCTGCTCTGCGATCCGCCCCTCGGGCACGCGCACGCGGCCGAGGCCTGTGCCGAACTCTCGGCCGCCGACGGCGACATCGACCGCATTCCGCCCAAGAAGATCTTCTGCACGATGATCTTCGCTCCCGTCACCGTCCACGCGCGCGGGCGGTGGCACGGACGGCCGGTCGACTTCCAGGAGACGTACTCCAGCAAGTGCGTCATGAGCGGGCGGACGGGAGAGGTTTTCGCGCTGGACGACTGAGCCCGGCCCGCGCGGCCGGCGCGGCCGGCGCGGCGGGTACGGCAGACGGCGGGCCCGGGAGGCTTCGCGGAGGCCTCACGCCGCCCGTTCCCGGGCCTGCTGGGCAGCCACCAGCACCGTCCGGGACTGGTGCTCCACCTGGTTCTCCAAGGGCACCCAGCGGGCCCGGAAGCGCTCCGCGAACGCCTCGCACCAGGAGGCGACCAGCTGTTCGAGCAGGGGCGCCGCCCGGTCGTCCGTCTCCCGCAGCACCCGCAGCAGCATCGCCGCCGCCCGCAGCGGCAGCCGCCGCCCGAAGGCGTCCACACTGCCGACGTACGCCATCGTCGTGCCGGCCGGCGGTGTGTGGATCCAGTCCTGCGCCAGGCCCGGTATCAGCTCCAGCGCCCACCGAGCGGCCCGCAGCAACGGCCCGTCCGCATCCTCCAGCCGGGGCAGCGCCTCGGCGAGCACCCGCTCCACCTCCAGCGAGTCCCGCAGCAGCCGCTGGGCCAGGCGGCGTATCGCCGCCGCCGGTGCCGGGTGCGGCGCTGGGTCGTCCACCAGGTCGCTGGCCCACATCGGCACCTCCACCACGGCCGTCAGACCGCCGTAGCGGTGCGCGTGGTACCAGGTGCTGTGCCGTGCGTCGTCCGGCAGGCTCGGGTAGGCGACGCCCGTCTCCGGTCCGGGCATCACATGCACCCCGGGCCCCGAGGCGGGCCAGCCCGCGGCGTCCGAGGCACCTGTCTCGACCGGGATGTGCAGCTCGGCTGCGGACTTGGCGAACGGCTCCGCCAGGCCCGGCACGTCCTTCGTCAACTGCACCCAGCTGCCGCCCAGATCGGTGCCGTGCAGGGTCACCTGGAGGTAGGGGCGCAGTTCGTCGATCACCCCGGTCAGGGCCCGCGTCTCGGGCGGCAGGCGGTCCGGCGGGAGCACCGCGGGGGACCACTCCGGCTGCTCGGCGCCGGTCGGCCGGTAGAAGCCGAGGTGGTAGTCGAGCAGGCTGCGCGGCGCCGGGGTGACATGCAGGCTCGCGCCGTCCGGGTCGGCGCACAGCAGGAAGTGCCAGGAGGTGTCGGCCCGCAACTCCCGCTCGGCCAGCACCCGTTCGGCCAGCACCCGGAGGGTGGAGCCGCCCGTCGGCTCGTTGGCGTGGGCGCCCGCGACGACCAGTACGGCGCGCCGGGCGTGTCCCACCGACAGCAGGTGCAGAGGCCGGCCGGCTCGCGAGAGGCCCACCTGCCTGAGCGCACACAGCCCGGGCTCCTGAGCGGCCAACGCTCGTGCGGAGGCGACCAGTTCGGGAACGCTGGGGTAGCGCAGCTCCGGCAGGAGACTCACCCCCGACTTGTCCGCCCGGCTTCGCCCTCCCAGTGCCGCACGGCGTGGGTGAACTGTCAAGCGCACGGTCAGGAGGCTCCAGGGGGCGCCCGGACGCATTCACGGGCGGTGCCGGACCGCCGCGCCCCGGGGGCTCACTGCTGGTGCAGTCCGCGTCCGGCGAGCGTCAGGAACACCTCGCCCACCGCCTCCGACAGCGTGGGGTGCGCGTGCACGTGCCGGGCCACGTCCGAGGGCTGGGCGTCCCAGCCGACGATCAGCTGGCTCTCGGCGATCATCTCCGACACGTTCGGTCCGACCAGGTGCACACCGAGCACCTGCCCGCCGCCGGCCTCGGCGACGACCTTCACCATGCCGCCCTGCCCGTGCACCATCCCCTTGGCGACGGCGGTCAGCGGCATCGTGTTGACGTTCACCTCGTGACCGCGCGCGCGTGCCTCCGCCTCGCCGAGCCCCACGGAGGCGGTCTGCGGCGACGAGTACGTCACCCGGGGCACGGCCGCGTAGTCCACCGGAGCCGACGGCAGCCCGGCCAGTGTCTCGGCCACCAGCAGGCCCTCCGCGAAGGAGGCGTGGGCCAGACCGAGCGAGGGCGGCGGCAGCAGGTCGCCCACCACATGGATTCCCGGTACGGCCGTCTCCAGCCGGCTCCAGTCCGCCGGTACGACGAACCCCCGCTCGTCCGTCGTCAGCCCGGCGACGGCCAGGTCCAGGCCCTCGGTGACCGGCGCGCGGCCGACGGCGACCAGCAGCCGCTCCGCCTCCACGGTCCGGGTCTGCCCGCGGGCGGTGCGCACCCGCGCGCGTACGCCGTTCTCCAGCACCTCCGCGTCCAGCAGCCGTGCGCCCGCCTGCACGTCGACGCCCCGCTTCTTCAGGCCGCGGGTCAGATGCCGGCTCACGTCGGCGTCCTCCAGCGGCACGATCCGGTCGGCGGCCTCGACCAGGGTGACCTCCGCGCCCATCGACCGGTGGAAGGAGGCGTACTCCGCCCCGATCGCACCTCCGCCCAGCACCAGCACGGACCCCGGCAGCCCCGGCGCGAACAAGGCGTCGTCACTGGTCACCACGCGCCGCCCGTCGGGCACGAGCCCCGGGAGCGTGCGCGGTCGTGAGCCGGTCGCGAGGACGATCCCGCGGCGTGCGGTGAAGTCGAGCGCACCGCGCGCGGATTCGGCGTGCACGGCATCTGCAGGTGCGAGCGCGGAGTCGGTCTGCACGCTTTCCACGCGCACCGTGCGGGCCCCTGCCAGCCGCGCACTCCCTCGCACCACTCTTACACCCGCGTGTGCCAGATGCGCCTCCACCCCCTTGTGGTTGCGCGCCACGATGTCGTCCCGTGTGGCCACCAGCGCCGGCCAGTCGACGGACTCCAGCGTGGCCTTCACCCCCCACCGTTCGCGGGCCTCGACGATGCCGTCGACGAGCTCGGCGGCGTGCAGCATCGCCTTGCTGGGGATGCAGCCGCGGTGCAGACAGGTGCCGCCGACCTTGTCGCGTTCGACGAGGACGACGTCGAGACCGAGGGCGGCGGCGCGCAGGGCGGTGCTGTACCCGCCCGTGCCGCCGCCGATGACGACGACGTCCGGCGTGTGCGTCACCCCTGTGCCCATGACCCCTGTGCCCATGACCCCTGTGCCCATGACCTCTGTGTTCATGACCACCACCCTCCGTCCGTCCCTTGCCATGAGTCCAAGGCAATGTTTTTGTGGATTCGATGCAGGGCCCTTATGGGAAGGCTGGGAAGGCGGCACGGTGAGCCTGCGGCAGATGGAGTACTTCCTGACGGTCGTCGAGGAGGCGTCCTTCACGCGCGCGGCGGAGCTGCTGCATGTCACCCAGCCCGCGCTCTCGCACCAGATCAAGGCCCTGGAGAAGACGGTCGGCGGAGCCCTGCTGGAGCGCATGCCGCGCGGAGTGCGCCTCACCCCGATGGGCCGCGCCTTCCTGCCGCACGCAGAGCTGGCCGTCCGCAGCGCCGCCCAGGCCCGCCGCGCGGCCCGCGCCGCCGCCGGCGCCGAGGGCGGCGAGCTGCACATCGCGGCCCTGCACTCCATCGCCGTCGGCGCCCTCCCCGACGTCTTCGCCCGCTGGCGCACGGCCCACCCCAGGGTCCTGCTGCGCCTGCACGAGTACGCCACCTCCGAGGCCCTGGAGGAAGCGGTCCAGCGCGGCACCGCGGACCTCGCGATCGGTCCCGAGCCCGTCGGCGCGCCCGGCACCGTCGTACCGGTCGGCGAGGAGGAAGTCGTCCTCGTCGTGCCCTTCGACGACCGGCTCGCGGGGCGTACGAGGGTGACGCTGCCGGAACTCGCCGACCGTGCCTGGATCCGCTGCGCCATGGAACCCGTCGTCCACGGCGAGCGCTTCCTCGACTGGGCGTGCGGACAGGCCGGATACCGCCCCCGGACCGCCGTGTGGACCGAGCACACCTCCACAGCCGTGCGCATGGCCGCCGCCGGGGTCGGGGTGTGCGTGGCGCCCGCCCACGTCGTGCGGGGCGCCGTCGGCGATGACTGCGTCGTCCTCACCCCGGACCCGGCCTGGAGACGCGCCCTGACGGTCTACGCGCGCGTGCCGCCCACCGGAGCGGCCAAGGCCTTCGTGAACCTTCTGTGCACCACCTGGCCCTCGCTCGGAGGAGTCGCCCCCCGGGAGCACGAGGACCACACCCTGCCCGCCGCACAGGCCGGCTGACCGGGCGCCGTCCCCGCAGCCCTCACCGGTCCGCTCCAAAGGAGTGCGAGGTCTGCGCCCTGCCCGGCATGCGAGCGGGCGGCGTCCGCCTCTCGGCCCTGTGGGTGTCAGTCCCTCAGTCCTCGGCCTGCCGCTCCAGCAGTGCCACCGGCAGCCGCTCGAAGAGGTCCGCCACGCGCGCGTGCCCGGTGAACTCCCGCCCTGGGGTCAGCACGTCCGCCCAGCGGCCCGGCGGCAGCTCCAGCCGTGTCTCGCGCCAGCCGCCCGACTCCGCCAGCCGCAGGGACAGGCGGGTCACCGCCGTGACCACCGTGCCGGAGCGCGTGAACGCCACGCAGTGCTCCGCGGCCGGTCCGTCCGCGGTGAGCGGGGCGTACGCGGCCGCCGTGCCGAAGGCGCCGGGCCGCCGCGCGCGCAGCCGCAGGGCCGCCGCCGTCAGTTCGTCCTTCTCACCGGGTGCCGAGGGGGGAAACGACACCGGCCGTCGGTTGTCCGGGTCCACCAGGGCCCGATACTCGCCCTCCGTGCCCTGGTACAGGTCGGGCACCCCCGGCATCGTCAGATGGACCAGCGCGGTGCCGAGGACGTTCGCCCGGACGTGCGGCTCCAGTGCCTTGCGGAACGCCACCACACGCTCTCCCGGGGGCCCGCACGGCCCCGCCGTGACGAAGGCCGCCGCCGCGTCCTCGTAGGGCGGCTCCTGCTCCGTCCAGCTCGTGTACATGCCGGCCTCGCGCACATGCTTCAGCAGCGCCCCCTGGACCCGCTCCTCCTCCGCCGAGCCCAGCCCGAAGACCGTCTGCCAGGCCGCCCAGGCCAGCTGCCCGTCGGGCACGCCCTCCTCGGCCAGGGTCACCTCGGCCAGCAACTCCGCCCAGCGGTCCGGGCATTCGGTGAGCACGGCCATGGCGGCGCGCACATCGGCGCTGCGCTTGGTGTCATGGGTGGACACGGCCGTGCCGGTGCCGGGCCAGTCGCGCTGCACGCGCGTGCAGTACGCGTGGAAGTCCTCCGGGGACACGCCGGGCGCGCCGGGGTCGCCGCCCACCTCGGCCGCCGACAGCAGCGGCACGTACCGGTAGAACGCCGTGTCCTCCACGGCCTTGGCGCGCAGCGCCGACGCGGTCTGCGCGAACCGGGCGCGGAACTCTGCCCGGTCGCCGTGGTCCGGCGCCGACGGGTCGCCGGGCGTCTCGACCAGCAGCCGGCGCACGATGCCCACGGCCTCGGCCTCCTCGGGCACCACGAAGGCCAGCCGGGCCTCCTCGGCGGCCTCCTCGGTGACGACGGCGGCCGCGTCCCCGGAGGCGTACGGACGGTAGACCCGCAGGCGGACCAGCAGCTCCTCCAGAGCCGTGCGCAGCGCCCAGGGCGCGCGGTCGCGCAGCGAGAGGTCCGGGGAGGCGGCGCACAGCCGGGCGGCCACCCGGGTGAGCCGGTCGGTCTCGGCGGCCAGCTCGTGCGTGATCACCTTGTAGGCGGCCCGCCGCACCGTGGCCTCCCAGTTGCCGCCCCGGTCCGTCTGCGGCGCCGCGAACGCCCGGTACCGCCCCAGCAGTTGCCAGGCCCCTGTGCGGTCCGTGAACAGGCCGTCGACGTGGCGCAGGGCGTCGTAGCCCGTCGTGCCCGCGACGGGCCAGGAGGCGGGCAGCCGCTCGCCATCGGCGAGGATCTTCTCCACGACCGTCCAGCGCCCGCCGGTCGCCTCGTGCAGCCGCTCCAGGTAGCCGTCGGGGTCCGCGAGGCCGTCGGGATGGTCGATCCGCACTCCGTCGACCACGCCCTCCGCCAGCAGCTGCAGGATCTTGGCGTGGGTGGCGTCGAACACCTCCGGGTCCTCGACCCGCAGCCCGATCAGCTCAGAGATGCTGAAGAAGCGCCGGTAGTTCAGCTCGGTGCGGGCCAGCCGCCACCACACGGGGCGGTACCACTGTGCGTCCAGGAGCTGCGGCAGGGGCAGTTCCTCGGTGCCCTCGCGGAGCGGGAACGCGTGGTCGTGGTAGCGCAGGACGCCGCCGTCGACCACCAGGTGGTCCAGCTGCGTGCCGAGCGGACCGCCGAGCACGGGCAGCAGCAGGCGTCCGCCCTGCGCCTTCCAGTCGATGTCGAACCAGCGCGCGTACGGTGACCCGGGTCCCTCGCGCAGCACCTCCCACAGGGCGTGGTTGTGCCGGGGGGCCATGGCCATGTGGTTCGGCACGATGTCCACCACCAGACCGAGGCCGTGCTCCCGCGCGGTGTCCGAGAGCGCGCGCAGCCCCTCCTCGCCGCCCAGTTCCTCGCGCACGCGCGCGTGGTCCACTACGTCGTAGCCGTGCGTGGAGCCGGGGACGGCCTCGAGGACGGGGGACAGATGCACGTGCGAGACGCCGAGCGAGGCCAGGTACGGTACGGCCGCCGCGGCGGCGTCGAACGGGAACGAGGGCTGGAGTTGCAGCCGGTAGGTGGCCGTGGGCACCCCCGGTCCGGGTCGCGCAGAAGTCATGGAAACCTACGTACCCAGCCCGCCGTCTTTCGTGTCATCGCCCTCTGCACGCACCCGCGCGCGCGTGCCTAGCTTCGAGTGATGGGAGTGAATGAACGGCCCCGCACACGGCACGGCACGCTGGACACGTACCGCGAGGTGATCGGCCTGACGGGGCCGCTGCTGCCCTGCGTGTCGTTCCTGGGCCGGCTGCCGACCGCCACCATCCAGTTCGGCAGTGTGCTGCTCGTCGCCCGTACGAGCGGTTCGCTGACCGCCGCGGGACTGACCGGCGGCGCGCTCGCCCTCGGCCAGGTGGCCTGCGGGCCGCTGGTGGGCCGGCTCGCGGACCGGCACGGCCAGCGGACGGTCGTGCTCGCGTTCTCGCTCGCCAACGCACTGGCCGTGGCCGCCCTGGTCGCCGGCGCCCTGACCGGCCTGTCCACGCCCGTCCTGGCCCTCCTGGGGGCGGTGGCGGGCGCCTCCGTGCCGCTCGTCGGCCCGCTGGCCCGCACCCGGCTGGTCGCCCTCGCCCGCCGCGCGGGCGCCCCCGAGCCCACCGTCGGCGCCGCGCTCTCCTTCGAGAGCACCCTGGACGAACTGTCCTTCGTCCTCGGCCCGGCCCTGGTCGGTCTGGCCGCGGTCCTCGCCCACCCGGCGTACGCGCTGGCCGGCGCGGCCCTCCTGGTGGCCACCTGCGGCACCGGCTTCGCCCTGCACCCGACCGCCCGGGCCGTCCGGCCCGGTCCGCAACGTGCGCGTGCCGCGACCGCGGCCCGCGCCCCCGTGCCCCGCTCCGTCGGGGCCCTGTGCGCCGCCCTCGCCCTCCAGGGCGCCATGTTCGGTGCCTGCCAGGCCGGGATCACCGCGCTCACGGCCCGGCTCGGGCAGGAGGACCAGGCGGGGCTGGTGTACGCCGCCATGGGGGTGATGAGCGCCGTGGCCGGGCTCGCCGTGGCCGCCGTACCGGCGCGGATCGGGCTCCCGGTGCGCTGGCGGCTGGCCACCGGAGCCGCCTTCGTGCTGTCGCTGCCCCTGCTGCGCACCGGCGGCATGACCGGGCTGTACGCGGTCGTCACCGTCCTCGGGATCGCCTACGCCCCGCACCTGATCACGGTCTTCGGGCTCACCGAGCGCACGGTGCCGCCCGCCCGGCTGTCCGAGGCGATGGCCTTCGCGACCAGCGCCCTGGTCGGCGGCCAGGCCCTCGCGGTCGCCGGCACCGGCCGCCTCGCCGAGTCGTACGGCCCCTCGGCGGCGTTCGCGGCGGCGAGCACGGCGGCCGCGCTCGCCTTCGCCGTCGCCCTGACGGCCCGTCCGGCGGCCTACTCGGGGCAGCCCGAAGGCGCCCCGCACGCGAGCGTGCACGCCGAGCTGACGGATGTGGCGCCGGATGTGGCGCCGGATCTGGCGCCGCCCGCGGGAGCGCCGCTGTCCGTTCCGCCGGCAGCCGCAGGCGCAGCGGATGCCGAGGCTCCGCCGTATCGGTGACGAACGGCAGGGCCCGGTCCGGTTCCCTGCCGCGGCGGAGCAGGGACCGTCGCCGCCCGGCGTCGAGACGGCCGCCGTTCGGACGCCGGGCGGACACGCACCCTGCGATGCCCGCGGAACCCCCTCCTCAGGCGGGCCGCTGCAGCACCGTCAGGCTCCGGTCCGGCAGGGTGATGCGGTCGCCGGCCGCGACCTTCGCGCCCGTCCCCGGCGGCACCCCCTCCGTGCGGGCCGTGTCGACGACGATCTGCCACTGCCGGCCGTGGTCGACCGGCACCAGGAAGTCCAGCGGCCCGGGCGAGGCGTTGAACATCAGCAGGAAGGAGTCGTCGGCGATCCGCTCCCCGCGCGGACCCGGCTCGGAGATCGCGTTGCCGTTGAGGAACACCGTCAGCGCGGACGCCTGCGCCGAGTCCCAGTCCCGCTGGGTCATCTCGGCGCCCTCGGGCGTGAACCAGGCGATGTCGGACAGATCGTCGTGGGTGCCCTCCACCGGCCGCCCGTGGAAGAAGCGCCGCCTGCGGAACACCGGGTGGTCCCGGCGCAGCCAGACCATCGCGCGGACGAACTCCAGCAGGTCGCCGTCGTCCTCGCCCCCGCCCTCGTCCCCCTTCTCGTCCCCTTCCCCGGGCCACTCCACCCAGGACAGCTCGTTGTCCTGGCAGTAGGCGTTGTTGTTGCCGCGCTGGGTGCGGGCGAACTCGTCGCCGTGGCTCACCATGGGCACGCCCTGGGAGAGCATCAGCGTGGCGAGGAAGTTGCGCATCTGGCGGGCGCGCAGCCCGAGCACGGCCGGGTCGTCGGTCTCGCCCTCCGCACCGCAGTTCCAGGACCGGTTGTGGCTCTCGCCGTCCCGGTCGTCCTCGCCGTTGGCCCTGTTGTGCTTGCCGTTGTAGGAGACGAGGTCGCGCAGCGTGAAACCGTCGTGGCAGGTGACGAAGTTGATGGAGGCGAGCGGGCGGCGGCCGTCGTCCTGGTAGAGGTCCGAGGAGCCGGTCAGCCGGGAGGCGAACTCGGCGAGCGCCCGCGGCTCGCCCCGCCACAGGTCCCGGACGGTGTCGCGGTACTTGCCGTTCCACTCGGTCCACAGCGGCGGGAAGTTGCCCACCTGGTAGCCGCCCTCGCCCACGTCCCACGGTTCGGCGATCAGCTTCACCTGGGAGACCACCGGGTCCTGCTGCACCAGGTCGAAGAACGACGACAGCCGGTCCACCTCGTGGAACTGCCGGGCCAGGGTCGCCGCGAGGTCGAAGCGGAAGCCGTCGACGTGCATCTCGGTGACCCAGTAGCGCAGCGAGTCCATGATCAGCTGGAGGACGTGCGGGGACCGCATGAGCAGCGAGTTCCCGGTGCCCGTGGTGTCCGTGTAGTAGCGGGGGTCGTTCGCGAGACGGTAGTACGACGGGTTGTCGAGGCCCTTGAAGGACAGCGTCGGGCCCAGGTGGTTGCCCTCGGCGGTGTGGTTGTAGACGACGTCCAGGATGACCTCGATGCCCGCCTCGTGCAGCGCGCGGACCGCCGACTTGAACTCCAGGACCTGCTGGCCGCGGTCGCCCCAGGAGGCATAGGCGTTGTGCGGGGCGAAGAAGCCGATGGTGTTGTAGCCCCAGTAGTTGCTCAGCCCCAGATCGGCCAGCCGGTGGTCGTTCACGAACTGGTGTACGGGCATCAGCTCCAGCGCCGTCACGCCCAGCTTGGTCAGGTGCTCGATGATCGCCGGGTGCGCGAGCGCCGCGTACGTGCCGCGCAGCTCCTCGGGCAGGCCCGGGTGGCGCATGGTCAGGCCCTTCACATGGGCCTCGTAGATCACCGTGTGGTGGTACTCGGTGCGCGGGAGCCGGTCGTCGCCCCAGTCGAAGTACGGGTTGATCACCACCGAGGTCATGGTGTGCGGCGCCGAGTCCAGGTCGTTGCGCCGCTCCGGGGCCCCGAAGTGGTAGCCGTACACCTCCTCGCCCCACTGGACGGCACCGCTGATCGCCTTCGCGTACGGGTCGAGCAGCAGCTTCGCCGAGTTGCAGCGCAGTCCGCGCCCGGGGTCGTACGGGCCGTGCACCCGGAACCCGTACCGCTGTCCCGGCATGACGCCCGGCAGGTACGCGTGCCGCACGAACGCGTCGCTCTCGCGCAGTTCCACCGCCGTCTCCGAGCCGTCGTCGTGGAGCAGACACAGCTCTACTCGGTCCGCGGCCTCCGTGAAGGCCGCGAAGTTGGTTCCGGCGCCGTCATAGGTGGCGCCGAGCGGATACGCCTCGCCAGGCCAGACCTGCATGGTCACGACTCTTTCAGGTGGGCCGCCCCGCCGGGGCCGCGTTGACTCCGAGTCTGCCCGAAAGTGAGGGAACCACCTGTGACTTACGCCCCTCTTACCGGCCGACCAGTGCATGCGGTGAACGCACTACCTGCCGTGTGCCGAACCAGTGGGGCAGACACGTACTCCCGGGGACGTTGGGGGAGTAGGGGGAAGATGTGCGCGAGATAGTGCACCGCCATCTGGGCAAGGTGGTGGCGGGTGCGGCCCTGGCAGTGGCCGGGACCGCGGTGATGGTGGGGATCACCCTGCCGGGCACGGCAGGGGCCGACGAGTCGGGAGGACCGAACGGCACGCAGGCCGCGCAGCAGGCGGGACAGGGCCCGGACGCGGTCCAGCCGGGTGTCGTGGAGCAGGCGCCCGCCGAGGGGAAGAAGGGCACGGGCCGTGACCCGCTGACCGACGACGAGATCAACCGCGTCGCGAAGCTCGCCATGAACCAGCAGCTGCTGAACACGGGCGAGAACGTCGACGGCGGCCACGGCCCGCAGCGGTTGAGCGTCGATCTGGCCGACCCGGAAGCGAACGAACTGGACGACCCGAACGCGCCGCGCCGGGCCGACGTGACGTTCTACGACTACAAGACCGACACGCTCGTCACCAAGACGGTCGACCTGGAGACCGGCAAGGTCGAGCAGACCGGCACCCAGCACGGCGTCCAGCCGCCGCTGAGCCGTGCCGAGAACGCCGAGGCGGCGAAGCTGCTGATCGCCGACCCGCTGGGCGCGGGCCTCAAGGCGGACTACAAGGACGCCACCGGCCACGAGCTGACCTCTCCGGACCAGCTGCTGCTCAACGGCGCCGTCTACCGGGCCACTCCGGGCGGCCGGCCCGCCGCGCTCGACAAGTGCGGCGAACACCGCTGTGTGCGGCTGTTCCCGAAGGTCAAGAACGGCCCCTGGATCGACGCCCGGTGGCTGGTCGTCGACCTGAGCGCCCGCAAGGTCGCCGAGCTCGACCGCCGCTGAGCGACGGCAGCCAACCGTTCACTTTTCCAACTTGCCCGTCCTGCAAGGGAGCCTCTTCGTCATGCCCGTCAACCGAATCAGCCGTGCCCGCGCGCGGGCGGCCGTCGGCGTCACCGTGGCGGCACTGGCCGCCGGTGCCACGGCCGGTGCCGGACCGGCCGTCGCCCAGCCCAGGTCCGCGCCCGCGGCGGCCGCCGACTGCAGCACGGCCTACAAGATCGAGCAGAAACTCTCCAGCGGCACCACCTGGCGGATGTGCTGGCGCTACGACAGCAAGGCCGGCCTCGTCCTGGAGAACGTCTCGTACCAGCCCAAGGGCGAGACCAAGCCGATCAAGGTCCTCAACAGCGCCCGCCTCGCCCAGATCGACGTCCCCTACGACGACGGCAGCGTCGAGTACGACGACCTGACCGGCTTCGGGTTCGCCCAGGGCCTGGTCAACCTGGCGCCGGGCGAGTGTCCGGGCGGCACCATCAAGAGCGTCCGGGTCCCGGACGCCTGGGACCCGCAGCACCCGGACGTCAACGGCCTGTGCACGACGACGCGTTCGCGCGGCCACGCCTACCGCATGCAGGGCGACAGCGCCAACAAGGTCTTCCAGGCACAGGGCAAGGACCTGCTCGTCTACACGGTCAACCAGGTCGGCTGGTACGAGTACATGACCGAGTGGCGCTTCCAGGACGACGGCACCGTCAACATGAACGTCGGCGCCACCGGCAGCCTCTCCTACGACGACTACGACGCCGGCGACGGACGCGGCTGGCCCATCGGCAAGGGCGCCAAGGCCTACGCCACCAGCCACAGCCACAACGTCTTCTGGCGGCTGGACTTCGGCCTCGACGGCTCCTCCAAGACGAAGGTCGAGCAGTACGACTCGGCCGTCACCGCCCCCGCGCACGGCCAGCAGGCGCCCACCAACAAGACCACCCGCACCAAGGTCACCAAGGAACTCGCGGGCGACTACAAGACCTACCGCTGGTGGCGGATGGTCAGCGCGACCGGCAAGAACCAGGACGGGCACGCCCGTTCGTACGAGATCGTCCCCGGCCCCACCACGAAGTACCCGGGCCGCAGCTTCACCAAGCACGACGTGTACTTCACCGAGTACAACAAGTGCGAGCAGTTCGCCAGCAACAACCCGGGCGCCTGCCCGGCCGGTGCGGGCAAGTCCGTCGACAAGTGGGTCAACGGCCAGACGCTCACTCACCCGGTGGTCTGGATGAACGTCGGCTTCCACCACATCGCCCGGGACGAGGACCAGCAGCCCATGCCGATCCACTGGCAGGGTTTCGCCATCTCCCCGAGGGACGTCACGGCTATGAATCCGCTCACTCCGGACGCGTTGGCGTGGCAGAACGGCCACTGGCGACCGCGTAGTTGAGAAACCGACCTGTCCATCCGGCTGCATCGCCGACCGCTCCCGGAGTACCCTTCCTTGATCGTTGAGACGGGGAAGGCCCGGGGTGGCGGAAGGCGGTGCACGGGTGGGCTCGGGAGGGCTGGAGCTGCCCCCTGGTGACGAGGGTCACGAGGGAAACTCCACAGACGTCCCGCCCGGCGCGGTGTCCCTGGCGCGCCCGATGGACGCCACGGGGTCCATCGGGCCGGAACTGGACTGGGACGCCGACGCCTGGCTCGAGGTGCGCACCCGCGCCCAGCGGGCGGGCCGGGCCTACATCTGGCTGAACCTCGTCGAACAGCGGCTGCGCGCGGTCGTGGCCGCCGTGCTGCGCCCCATCTACGAGCCCGTCCACGGCGACGAGTGGGTGGTGGCCGCGGCCGGGCCCGCCGGGCAGGAGTGGGTGCAGCGGGCCGTCGCCGTCCGTGAGGTCAGCCGCCGCAAGGGCTATCTGCTCGACCCGGCCGACGACAACGTGCTCAGCTTCCTCACGCTGCCGCAGCTGCGCGAGCTGATGGTGCAGCACTGGCCGTGCTTCGAGCCGTACTTCGACGAGCGCCGCGACCTCGAACTCGCCCTGGACGAGCTGGAGGTGACCCGTAACGTCGTCTCCCGCAACCGGGCGCTGTCCGGCGCGGTCCTGGACCAGGCCGAGCGGGCCTCGGCCCGGCTGCTGGAGACGCTGGGCGCGGGCGGCGACGTTCCCTCCGCGCGCCGGCTGCCCGTCGACGCGGTCGAGGACCTGGTCGGCGACCGGTACGCGGACGTCGTGGCCGTCCATCCCGACCGGGTGCGCCTGATGCGTCAGTTCCCGGCCGAGGACATCTTCGGGGGCGCCCGCCGCCTCGACGCCATCGGTATCGGCCTCAACCTGCTGGTGCAGAACTTCTCCGGACGCCGTCTGGTCCGGCTCGCCGAGTCCGGCTGCCGCGTGCGGCTGCTCTTCCTCAACCCGGCCTCCAGCGCGGTGAAGCGCCGCGAGCGCGAGCTCGGGATGAAGCGGGGCGAACTGAGCCGGTCGGTCGAGATGAACATCCTGCACATGCGCCGGGTGCGGTCCCGGCTGCGCGACCCCGGCGCCTTCGAGATCCAGGTCTACGACGAGACGCCCCGCTTCACCGCCTACCTCGTGGACGGCGACGGCGCCGACGGCATCGCCGTGGTGCAGTCCTATCTGCGCGGGGCGCGCGGGATGGAGTCGCCGGTGCTCGTGCTGCGCAACGGCAGCCGACTGGTCAAGTCGAACGATGTGGTCGAAACCGGACTCTTCCCGATATATCGCGAGGAATTCGAGCTGGCCTGGGCGGATTCGCGCCCGGTGTCCTGAACTGTCCACCCCGGCAAGCGGAACGTGGTCCTCGGATTGTCAGTGCCGCGTGCGATGGTGGAGGCCACTGGGGGAAAGCACCACCAAGAAGGGGGGCCGCCCATGGGCTGGCACCGGGAGCTGCTGATCGGCTTCGACCTGGAGACGACCGGGACCGATCCGCGCGAGGCGCGCATCGTCACCGGTTCGGTGATCGAAGTCAGGGCCGGAGAGCCCCTCGGGCGCCGGGAATGGCTGGCGGATCCGGGCGTGGAGATCCCGGCCGACGCGGTCGCGGTCCACGGCATCAGCAACGAACGCGCGGCCGCCGAGGGCAGCCCCGCCGACCAGGTGGCCGACGCCATCGCGGACGTCCTGGTCTCCTACTGGAAGACGGGCGTCCCGGTCGTCGCCTACAACGCGGCCTTCGACCTCAGCCTGCTCTCCGCTGAGCTGCGCAGGTACGGCCTGCCCTCGCTCTCCGACCGGCTCGGCGGCGGTGCCCCGGCCCCGGTCGTCGACCCCTACACCATCGACCGCTGGGTCGACCGCTACCGCCGCGGCAAGCGGAACCTGGAAGCGGTCTGCGCCGAGTACGGCATAGTCCTCGACGCGGCCCACAACGCCTCGGCCGACGCCCTCGCCGCGGCCCGGCTCGCCTCCGCGATAGCCGACCGCCACCCGAAGATCGCGTCCCTGGGCCCGGCCGAACTGCACCGCAGACAGATCGACTGGTATGCCGAGTGGGCGGCGGACTTCCAGGCGTTCCTGCGCCGCAAGGGGGACGCGGACGCGGTGGTCGACGGGGTGTGGCCGCTGCGGGAGCCGGCGGACCTGGCGGACGAGAAGGTCTGAGCCGGGCAGGTCACGCGGGCGCGGGGCTCGCGATGCGGGCCACCCGCGGGCCGGCGAGCCGCGCGTAGTCGGCGCCGGCGAGACACAGCGAGCGGTCGAGCCGGGCGGCGTTGAAGTACAGCCGCGGCCCGGCGACGACGTCCGGATCGGCGACGAGCTCCAGTTCGGGATCGAAGCTGAACGGCAGCACGGTGCCGGGCACCGAGCGGGCGAGCCGCTCGGCGGTCTCGGCGTCGCTGAAGCCGACGTACCGTGCCTCGAACAGCGCCTTCACGGCGTCCAGATCCACCCGCCGGTCCCCGGGCACGACCGCGAGGACGTGGCGCGTGGTGCGGCGGTCGACCTTGACCCGCAGCACGATGCACTTCGCGGCCTCGCTCATCGGATGGCCGCGCAGCGCGCTGACGGTCTCGGTGGCGCCCTCGGGCGCATGGTCGATGAGGCGGTAGTCGACGCGGGATGCGTCGAGCAGGGAGATCAGCTGCTGGTAGGTGTCGTGGTCCGGCATGGGGCTTCTGCTCCGGTCCTCTCGGGGGACGTGGCGGGCGCGGATGCGCCGGCGGTGTCGGTGGTTCCGGGACCGAGGGCGGTCTCGGCGGTCCGGTGGGTGCGTTCCACGGCCTGGCCCCAGTATGTGCCGGTGACCATCAGGGCCGCGCCCAAAGCGGTGAGCGGGGTGAGATGTTCGCCGCCGAGGGCGATGCCCACCGCCGCGGCCCAGACGGGCTCGGTGCCGAGCAGCAGACTGGCCCGGCTGGCGGAGGTGCGCTGCACCGCCCAGGTCTGGACGAGGAAGGCGAACACGCTGCAGAAGAGGGCGAGATAGACCAGCTGGGTCCAGGTCGCCGCGTCGGCTCGGGCCAGCGCCGGCAGATCGCGGGCGGCGGGCACGAGGAACAGCGCGGTGCCGACCAGGGTCTGCACCGTCGTCAGGTGCAGCGGACGGATCGCCCGGCCCGCGGTGAGCCGGCCCACGAGGGCCACGTGCACCGCCCGGACGCCGGCCGCGGCGAGCATCAGCAGGTCCCCGAGGCGCGGTGCGTGGAAGCCGTTTCCGGACATGAGCAGACCGACGGCCAGGACACACACGCCGGCCGCGGCGAAGAAGGCGGGAGGCGGACCGCCACGGCGCCCGGCGCGGTCGAGGAGCGGGGTGAGCACGATGGTGAGGCTGATGATCAGACCCGCGTTGGCGGCCGTGGTGTGGGCGACGCCGTACGTCTCCACGACCAGGACGGCGGCCTGGGTGACCCCGAGCGGCAGCCCCACGCGCACCTCGTCGCGGGTCCACCCGCGCAGACCGCCCCGCGCGGCGACGAGACCGAGGCAGGGGAGCGCGGCGAGGGCGTAGCGCGCGAACAGGACGAGGAGGACGGGCAGGGCACTCGCGGCCGTCTGGGCGGACAGATAGCTGGAACCCCAGACGAGCGCGACGAGCAGGAGTACCGCGTCGGTACGGCGTGCGTCGGTCACCCGCCCACGGTGCACCGCCGGGGTATCTGAAGCCCAGAGCCACTTCCTTAAACGATCTTTTAGCGAACCTTCATCGTCGTCCTACACTGACGGCGTGGACGAACGGCAGCTGAGGATCCTGCGGGAGCTGGGCGAGCTGGGCAGCGTCACCGCGGTCGCCGAGGCGCTGCTGGTGACGCCGTCGGCGATCTCGCAGCAGCTGCGGTTGCTGCAGCGCTCGATCCCCGTGCCGCTCACCGAACGGCAGGGGCGGCGCCTGGTGCTCACCGACGCCGGCCAGGCGCTGGCGGACGCGGCCGTCGAGGTGGAGTCGGCGCTGGCCCGGGCCCGGCACGCGGTCGAGGAGTTCGCCGGCAGGCCGGACGGCGAGGTGTCGGTGGCGGCGTTCCACAGCGCGGGCGCGGCGTTCTTCCCACTGCTGCTGCGCGGCCTCGCCGGGCCGGGCGCGCCGACGGTGGCGCTCGCCGACGAGGACGTACCGCAGGAGGACTTCCCGCGGCTGACCCGTGCCTACGACCTCGTCCTCGCCCACCGTCTGGACCACGCCCCGCCCTGGCCGCGCACGGTGACCGTGACCACCCTGCTGCACGAGCCGCTCGACGTGGCGATGCCCGCCGGGCATCCGCTCGCCGCCAAGCGGCGGGTGACACCGGGCGATGTCGCCGACCTGCCGTGGATCACCGTGCACGACGGGTTCCCGGTCATGGCCACCATCGAGGCCATCGCCGCGGTGGCCGGCCGACGGCTCCGTCTGGCCCATCGCATCAACGAGTTCGCGGTGGTCGCCGAGGCCGTCGCCGCCGGAGGCGGGATCGCGCTGATGCCGCGCTGGACCATGCGCCCGCATCCGGCGCTGGTCCTACGGCCGCTCAGCGGCGTCCGGGCGACGCGGCACATCGACGTCCTGTGCCGCCCCGAGCGCACGGCCAGGAGGGCGGTGCGCACGGTCCTGACGGAACTGAGGCGGGCGGCGCGGACGATCCAGGGCGAGGGGACTCCCTGAGGGGTCCGGGTCGACCGGCACTCAGAAGGGATACCACCGCACCGTCTCGTCCCCCTCCCGCAGGGACGCCACCCGGCGCTCGAACTCGGTCAGCGCCTTGGGGTTGCTCGGCGCGTGCTGGGCCACCCACGCACAGCTGGCCGTCTCACGAGCGCCGCGGAGCACCCCGCAGCCCTCCCACTCCCGTACGTCCCAGCCGTAGGTCCCGGTGAAGGAGTCGTACGCCTCGGCGGGCAGGCCGTAGCGGTCGCGGGAGAGAGCCATGACCACCAGGTCGTGCTCGCGCAGGTCGGCGGAGAAGGTCTCCAGGTCGACCAGGACCGGGCCGGCGGGGCCGACGTGCACGTTGCGCGGCAGCGCGTCGCCGTGGATCGGCCCCGGCTCCAGACGGGGTGTCAGCGCGGCCGCGGCCGCGGCGAAGCCGTCCCGGCGGGCCCGCAGGTAGGCCGCGTCCTCGGGGTCGACCGCGGTGCCCGCGAGCCGCAGCCAGCGCTCCACACCGCCCAGCAGATCGCGGGGCGGCAGCGCGAAGGGGGGCGAGGGGAGCGCGTGCACGATCCGCAGCAGCTGCGCGAGATCCCGGGGCTCGGCCGGCCGCACCGGCTCGGCCAGCCGGTGCCACACGGTCACCGGGTGCCCCTCGACCAGCAGCGGCTTCGGCTCGGCCGCCCGCACCGCGGGTACGTCCGCCTCCGCCAGCCAGCCGGCGATGTCCAGCTCACGCCGGGCCCGCTCCAGCAGTTCGGCGTCACGTCCCACCTTGACGACGAGGTCGCCGGCGGCGAACACCGCGTTCTCACCGAGGGCGAGGAGCCGCGCGTCCCGCGCCGGGCCCGGCAGCACCTGCGCCACGGCCAGTACGTCCCGTGCCCGTGCCTCGTCCATCGTCCGCCTCCGTGCCGTGCGTCCCGTGCCGTGCGTCCCGTGCCGTGCGTGTCCGGCCTTCGGCAAGTCTCGCATTCACACAGGTCGGAGCATGTGCCGGCGTCGGGGTCGAGGTCTCATCAGGGCACCGGGACATCTTCCAGGAAGAGGTCCTTGCCGTCGGGCCAGAACGCGGCCCTGAGGTTGAAGGAGAGAGTCCGGGCGCCCCCCTCCTGCGGGACCGCGAGCATCTGGGCCTCGGTCCGGCGGTGCATGGGCGGCTCGAGGGTGCCCCGGTTCGAGAACGGGTCGAGCCCCAGCAGCCGGCCGCGGTCGTCGAAGACGGTGACCTTCATGGCACGGTGGTCGTCCTCGGCGAACCGCTCGACCCGCGCGACCACCCGCAGGCAACGACGCCCCTCGTTGGGCCCGAACGGGCCGATCTCGTGCGAGATGCGCAAGACGGTGAACTCGTACCCGTAACCACGGACCGTCCAGGGGCCCCTCCCATGGGCGCGCGCTGTGATCGCCGTCGGCTGTGGTTCGGGGGTGGCCGAGTCATGGGGAGGGCCGGGCAGGCCGGGAAGGTCCGGCAGGCCGAGGTTCATGCCTCTGAGCCAGGGCAGCGCCAACAGGACGGTCACCAGAGCGATCACGACGGCCGTGGTCCTCGATGATCGCGTAGGTCGCGTTGTTCCCGACGAAGTTCCCCAGCATCGTCCGTAGTTGAGGCAGCTCGTCCCGTTGCCACGCCCGGATCTCCGCAACGAGAGACAGCCCGATGAAGTCCGCCTGCCGGTCGTCCACCCCACCAGCGTAGGTGGGAGGCGCTCCGGCGCGATGCGCTCCGCGGTAATTCGATTGAACGAGACGTATCGTCTCGCCTAGCCTTGGCGGCATGAACACACCTGCCCACATCGCCATGTTCTCCATCGCCGCCCACGGACATGTGAACCCCAGCCTGGAGGTGATCCGTGAACTCGTCGCCCGGGGGCACCGGGTGACGTACGCGATTCCACCCGCCTTCGCGGAGAAGGTGGCCGCGACCGGGGCCCGGCCCGTGCCGTACACCTCCACACTGCCCGGGCCCGATGCCGATCCCGCGGCCTGGGGGAGCACACTGCTGGACAACGTCGAACCCTTCCTGGAGGACGCGATCCAGGCACTGCCACAGCTGATCCGGGCCTACGAGGGTGACGAGCCCGACCTCGTCCTGCACGACATCACCTCCTACCCGGCCCGAGTCCTGGCCCGCCGCTGGGGCGTCCCCGCGATCTCCCTCTCGCCGAACCTCGTCGCCTGGGAGGGATACGAGGAGGAGGTCGCCGAGCCCATGTGGGCGGAGCCGAAGCAGACCGAGCGCGGGCAGGCCTACTACGCCCGCTTCGAGGCCTGGCTGGCGCAGAACGGGATCACCGAGCACCCGGACCCGTTCGTCGGCCGTCCCGCCCGCTCCCTGGTCCTGATCCCGAAGGCGCTCCAGCCCAACGCCGACCGGGTCGACGAGCGGGTGCACACCTTCGTCGGCGCCTGCCAGGGGGACCGTGCCGACCAGGGCGACTGGCAGCGGCCCGCCGGCGCCGAGAAGGTGGCCCTGGTCTCCCTCGGCTCGGCCTTCACCAAGCAGCCCGACTTCTACCGCGAGTGCGTGCGCGCGTTCACGGACCTGCCTGGCTGGCACCTGGTCCTGCAGATCGGCCGGCACATCGATCCGGCCGAGCTGGGCGACGTACCCGCGAACGTCGAAGTGCACAGCTGGGTACCGCAGTTGGCGGTGCTGCGGCAGGCCGACCTGTTCGTCACGCACGCCGGTGCGGGCGGCAGCCAGGAGGGGCTGGCCACCGCCACGCCGATGATCGCCGTACCGCAGGCCGTCGACCAGTTCGGCAACGCCGACATGCTCCGGTCCCTCGGCGTCGCCCGCCGCCTGGCCACCGAGGAGGCCACCGCCGACCGCCTCCGCGAAGCCGCCCTCGCCCTCTCCGGCGACCCGGAGGTGGCCCGGCGCCTGAAGGAGATCCGGGCGGGCATGGCCGGGGAGGGCGGCACCCGGCGGGCGGCCGACCTGATCGGGGCCGAGCTGCGCCGGCAGAGGTAGCCGCAGTCGTCGAGGCGTGCCCCGTGGACGACCGGCCGGGAGGTGACCCGGTCGAGTTCCGACGCCGGAAGACACCGGCGTGCCAGGGCCCGTTGGTTCCCCCGGAAACCAACGGGCCCTGTGTCAGCGGGCGCGATCAGACACTCAGTCGCTCGCCCTCACCGCGCACCGGGGCCGTCGCGACCGGTTCCGGCGACTCGTCGTGGGTCAGGTCGGGCAGCCGGTGCAGCCACTTGGGCAGGTACCAGTTGCGCTCGCCGAGCAGCGCCATCACGGCCGGCAGCAGCACGCCGCGGATGATCGTCGCGTCGATGAGGACGGCGGCGGCCAGGCCCACGCCCATCTGCTTCATGGACTGCATGGACAACGTGCCGAAGATCGCGAACACGGCGACCATGATGACCGCGGCGCTGGTGACGACACCGGCCGTGGTGACCACACCGTGCTGGATGGCCTCCTTCGTCGTACGGCCGCGCATCCGTGCCTCGCGGATCCGGGAGACCACGAACACGTGGTAGTCCATGGACAGGCCGAACAGGATCACGAAGAGGAACAGCGGCAGCCAGGTGACGACCGCGCCCACGCCCTCCGCGCCCACCAGCGAGGCGCCCCAGCCGTGCTGGAAGACGGCGACGAGGATGCCGTAGGCGGCGCCCACCGACAGCAGGTTGAGCACGATCGACGTGATCGCGACGGTCAGCGAGCGGAACGACAGCAGCATCAGCAGGAAGGCGAAGACGACCACGAACGCGAAGACCGGGACGACCGAGCCGAGCAGCTGGTCGTTGAAGTCCTTGTTGCCCGCGACCTGACCCGTGACCGGCGCCTCGACGCCGGCGACCTTGCCGAGGGTGGCGGGCCGTACCTCGTCGCGCAGCCTGTCGAGGCTCTTGACCGCCTGGTCCATGTCGGAACCGCCGACCAGCGGCACGGAGACCAGGGCGACGTTCTGCGCCTCGTGCACCTTGACGTCGACCGGGCCGCGCGAGGCGCCCGAGGAGATCGCCTGCTGCTTGAAGTCGGCCAGCGCCCGCCGCACCTCGGGTGCGTTGATGTCCTTGGCCCTGACGACCACCTGGGCGGGCTCGGAGCCGCCCGGGAACGCGTCGTTGATGCGGTTGTAGGTCTGCACGATCGGCAGCGTGTCGCCGAACTCCTGGTCCAGCGTGAGCTGCTGGGTCTTCATGCCCAGTGCGGGCGCGGCCACCGCAAGCAGCGCGCCGGCCGCGACGACGACGGAGACCAGGGGCCTGGCGAGCACGCCCCGCAGGACGGCCGTCCAGAACCGGCTCTCCGCGGGCGCGCCCTGCCGGCGCCGACGCCGGCCCAGGAACGGGATACGGCCCTTCTCGACCCGCTCGCCAAGCAGCGACAGCAGCGCGGGGAGCACCGTCACCGAGCCGACCATGGCCACGGCCACCACCATCAGCGAGGCCAGGCCCATCGCCTCGAACGTGGCGAGACCGGTGAACAGCATGCCCGCCATGGCCACGCACACCGTGACACCGGAGACGATGACCGCGCGGCCGCTGGTGGCGGCGGCGATCCTGAGCGCGGTGCCCGGGTCCCGCCCGGCGTCCCGCTCCTCGCGCTCGCGGCGCAGGTAGAACAGGCAGTAGTCGACACCGACGGCCATACCGACCAGCAGCATCACGGAGTTGGCGGTGTCGCTCATCGGCTGCACATGGCTGATCAGGCCCATCAGACCCATCGTCGCCATGATCGCGGTGATCGCCAGCCCCACCGGCAGCAGCGCGGCCACCAGCGCGCCGAAGGCGATCAGCAAGATGCCGAGGGCCACCGGCACGGCCGAGTACTCGGCCTGCTGGAAGTCATTGCCGAACGCGTCGTCGTACTGCTTCTTCATACTGGCGCCGCCGATCTCCTCGATCCGCAGCGAGCCATGGTCCTTCTGGACCCCGGCCACGGCCTTCAGCACCGGCTCGACCCGGTCGGCGGCGGTGTCCGCGTCGCCGCGCATGTCGAACTGCACCAGCGCGCTGCGGCCGTCCCGGGAGATGGTGCGGGTGTCGTACGGCGACGTCACGTCGATGACCTTGCCGGTGGCGCCGACGGCCTTGACGACGTCGGTGACGGCGGCCCGGAACTCGCCGCTCGTGGCCTTCACGGCGCCGTCCCCGGACTGGATCAGCACGGTCTCCCCGGCCGGCTGCTTGATGCCCGCGTCGTCGATGATGCGTGCGGCGGTGTGCGTCTCGCCCTTGAGCTGGTCGCTCTCGTCCACATCGACCCGGCCTGCCGCCGAGCCGAGTCCCATGGCCAGGACGACGAACAACACCCATATGCCGACGGCGGCCCAGCGGTGCCGGGCGCTCCAGCCGCCGGCACGGGCGGCCAGGCCCCGCACGCGCACGTCCGTGTTCCCCATGACGGGATGTCCCCCTCGTGTGCGGTGACGGCCCCCTGCCGCCACGTCTTCACTTGCTCGACTTCGACGGTATGGGCCGGATAAGGACGTCTCGTCGTGCTGCCCGGTGAAGTGCCGGGCGCCCGGGTCACCGCTGGGGAGGACAACGGCCCCTTACATCTATCGGGGTTGTCGCGGTCGGTTCTCGGGGGCGGGGCTCAGGGATGTCCGATCCGCCGACAGAGATCCACTTTGTGATTACGAAAGGTTGTTGAACAAGTCACAGCTGTGTTCAGGAGTTGATCCGCACCCTCCGGATCGGACAGAGTTTCGTGCAGCCCGGCGTACGCACGGGTACGGCCGCCGTGCCCACCCCCACGGGGCACGGCGGCCGCTCTAGGCTGGCCGGATGACGACCTATGCGGCGCTGCTGCGCGGAATCAACGTCGGCGGCAGCAAGAAGCTCCCGATGGCCGATCTGCGCACGCTCATGACCGGCCTCGGCCACGACGGCGTACGGACCCATCTGCAGAGCGGGCAGGCCGTCTTCACCACCGGCCGGGGTGACGAGGAGTCCCTGGCGGCCGAGTTGGCCCGGGCGGTCGAGGAGCGGTTCGGCTTCAAGGTGGACGTCATCGTGCTCGACCACACCTATCTGCGGGCGGTGGCCGAGGCCTGCCCGTTCCCGGCCGCCGAACTGGAGGCCAAGCAGCTGCACGTCACGTACTTCTCCGCACCGGTCACCGCGGAGCGCTTCGCGGAGATCGACCCCGCCGCCCATCTCCCCGAGGAGTTCCGCCTCGGCGACCGGTGCCTGTACCTGTACGCCCCGGACGGGCTCGGCCGCTCCAAGCTCGGCGAGGCCCTGTCACGGCCGCGGATCACCAAGGACGTGATCGCCACCAGCCGGAACTGGAACACCGTGCTCAAGCTGGTCGA
This sequence comes from Streptomyces sp. NPDC044064, assembly GCF_056434245.1. Taxonomy (NCBI): domain Bacteria; kingdom Bacillati; phylum Actinomycetota; class Actinomycetes; order Kitasatosporales; family Streptomycetaceae; genus Streptomyces; species Streptomyces sp. NPDC044064. The sequence goes on along the minus strand of NZ_JBWKFN010000013.1, from coordinate 15,159 downwards.
GTTGACCGCTCCGCAAGCGTGACGGGAGCCCCGGACCGGGGGCGCCGGCCGGTGTGCGAGGCTCTGCCCCATGCGTTACGTCATCATCGGGGCAGGGGCGGTCGGCGGCACCGTCGGCGGGCGGCTGGCCGAGGCCGGGCGTGAGGTCGCGCTCGTCGCCCGCGGCCGGCACCTGGCGGCACTCGCCGAGCGGGGGCTGAGGCTGCGGGTACCGGAGGGCGAGTCGACGTTCCGGCTGCCCGCCGTCGACGGACCGGACCGGCTCGGCGAACTGCGCGCCGACGACGTCCTCGTCCTGGCCGTGAAGACACAGGACACCGTGGCCGCCCTGGAGACCTGGGGCGAGGCCCCGGTCGCGGGCGGCGGGACGGCGGCGGAGAAGCTGCCGCTGGTCTGCCTGCAGAACGGTGTGGAGAGCCCGCGCCTGGCGCTGCGCCGCTTCCGGCACGTGTACGGCGTCTGCGTCTGGCTGCCCTCGACCTTCGTGGAACCCGGAGTCGTCTCCGCCGCCGGCACCCCGCTCACCGGCATCCTGCACCTGGGCCGGTATCCGCACGGCACCGACGACACCGCCCGGCGCATCGCCGCCGACCTGGCGGCCGCCCGCTTCGAGGCGCCGGTCGTGCCGGACGTGGCCCGCTGGCAGTACGCCAAGCTGCTCGGCAACCTCGGCAACGCCCTGGAGGCCGTCAGCGGTCCCGTCGACAGCGAGCAGGCCAGGGCCCTGTACGCGAGCGTGCGGGCCGAGGGGGAGGCCGTGCTCGACGCCGCCGGGATCGGGTACGCGAGCGCCGAGGAGCAGAAGGAGGCGCGCGGGGACAAGGTCACCCTGGTCCCGCTCGACGGGGCCACGCGCGGCGGCGGCTCCTCCTGGCAGTCCCTCGTCCGCGGCACCGGCACCATCGAGGCGGACCACCTCAACGGCGAGATCGTCCTTCTCGGCCGCCTGCACGGCGTACCGACCCCGCTGAACGAACTGCTGCAGCGCCTCGCCAACCGGTTCGCCCGGGAACACCGGCCGGCGGGCTCCTTGCCGGTCGCGGAGTTGGCACGCCTGGCCGAAGAGGCACAGCGGGCGGCCGACTTGTGAGCTGCCGGCCGGGTGCGGACGAGCGGTGAGCGGCCGACTTGTGAGCCGCCGGCCGGTGTGCCACTGACCGCAAAGGCGGTTGATCTTCCGGCCGGGTTGGCGTTTCGTGTCCCGCGGGCTCGCGGCGCGCGGGCGCGAAGGAAGGGACGGGGACACGGTGGACGGCGTCACGGGGGACAGCGCACGGCTTGCGGCACGGTTCCAGGCGGACCGGCCGCATCTCGCGGCCGTGGCGTACCGGCTGCTCGGCTCGGCCGCCGAGGCGGACGACGCCCTGCAGGACGCCTGGCTGCGCGTCCAGCAGGCCGACCTCGGCGAGGTCGAGAACCTCACCGGCTGGCTGACCACCGTGGTGACCCGGGTGTGCCTGAACCAGCTGCGCACGCGCCGCAACCGCCGGGAGGACCCCCTCGACCACCGGGATCCGGACGCGGCCCAGGGCGGCGCCGCGGGCGACCCGGCCCGTGAGGCGCTGCTGGCCGACGAGGTCGGTGTCGCCCTGCTCGTCGTCCTGGACACCCTGGCCCCCGCCGAGCGGGTCGCCTTCGTCCTGCACGACCTGTTCGACGTGCCCTTCGACGACATCGCCCCGCTGCTGGAGAAGACCCCGGCCGCCACCCGGCAGCTGGCCAGCCGGGCCCGCCGCCGGGTCCGGGGCCGGACCCCCGCGCCCACCGCGGACGCGGGCCGCCGCCGGGAGGCCGTCGAGACCTTCCTGGCCGCGACCCGGGGCGGCGACTTCGCGGCCCTGGTCGCCCTGCTCGCCCCGGACGTGGTGCTGCACGCCGACGCCCGGGTCGTCCCCACGCCCGAACCGGTCACGGTCCACGGCGCCGAGCCCGTCGCCCAGGGAGCCATGGCCGCCGTGGCCCGCGCCAAGTTCACCGGTCTCGCCCTGCTGGACGGCCGGTTCGGCCTCGTCATGGCGCCGTACGGCCGGCCGCGGGTGGTCCTGGCCTTCACCTTCGGTGACGACGGCCGGATCACCCGGGTCGAGGTCGTGGCCGAGCCCGACCGGCTGCGGGAGATCGAGATCACCGCCCCGGGGGAGTGGAAAATGGACCACTGAGAGAGGATCGGATTGGGTCGGGATTCTGCGCCATTGGCCGACTAGCGTCGACGCCATGACGCGCAGCGAGCACAGCCGTACGACGAACCCCGACCCGACCCGTGTCGACTTCTACTTCGACCCCGCCTGCCCCTTCGCCTGGATCACCTCGCGCTGGCTGCTGGAGGTCGAGCGCTCCCGGCCGCTCGACCTCCGCTTCCACGCCATGAGCCTGTATCTGCACAACATCGGCAACGAACTCCCGGACTGGTACCGGGACTTGGTCGACCGTTCGATCGGGCCGGTCCGGGTCGCGGTGGCCGCCGCCGAGCGGCACGGCGAGAAGGTGCTGTGCGACCTGTACACCGCGTTCGGCAGCCGGATCCACGAGCGGGGGAACAAGGACTTCGACGCCGTGATCACCGAGTCCCTGGCCGAACTCGGTCTCCCCGCAGACCTGTCGGCCGCCGCGCACGATCCGTCGTACGACGACGCGGTGCGCCGCAGCCATGAGGCGGGCGCCGAAGCGGACTCGGGTGCCTACGTGGGCACACCCACGATCCACGTCGACGGCACGGTGTGGTTCGGCCCCGTCCTGCGCGCGATTCCGCGCGGCGCCGAAGCGGCCGAACTCTTCGACAGCTTCCGGGTGCTGGCCCGTCACCCCGACTTCTTCGAACTCAAGCGCACCCGCACGGGAGGCCTCCGCTTCGACTGACCGGACCGGCGCGGCAACTGCGCGGCGGAGAGGGAGGGTTGGCTGATATACACCCGTCCGGTGCGCTGGACTCACCTTGCCAGTGACACATCCGGCCCGGACGACGCAGAACCAAGAGCCGACCGCGGTCCGACGTCACAGGGGAGCGCCGGACCGCGGCGGCCCGGCTCCCCGGAACCCCGCGACAAACCCCACGGGTTGTCCCTAGGGTGAAGCGCGCGGAACGGCCGAGGGGGGCGGATGAGGGTGTCGGGAAGACCATTACCCACGCTGCCGCAGTACCGGAAGGACTCGGTGACCCGGCGCCTGTGCGCCTCGGTGCACCTCGACGACGACTTCGCCCTGTACGTGGACCGGGCGCTCACCGGGGACCGGCTGGACGCCCTGGGGCTGAGCCTCGGCATCAACCTGGTCGCCCTCGCCCGGCACGCGCGCGTGGCCACCCGCCGCCGAGCCGCACTCGACCGCCGCCTCGCGTGTCTCGCGGTGGTCGTGCCGGTCGCCGTTCTGGCAGGAGGGTGGGCTCTGGTCAACGGGCACGGATCACTCGGATGGGTGGCGATTTTCGGCCCTCTCGGCGCGTACGTGATCGCCTGGGCCCTGGTCCACCACAAGGAGTCCGTGGGGCGTGACACGGCACGCGAGGTGTTCCACTCCGCCGAGAAGCCCGAGCGGACGGCGCCGCCCGTGGAGGCCGGGGCGGAGGACTGGCTGAACGAGCTGAAACGCGCCAACGTCCTGCCGTACACGGACGCGTCCGCGCAGACCAAGCCGTTCGTCGGCAGCGGCGAGAAGATCAAGGAGCTGGTCTGGCAGCCCATCGACGTCAGCAGACCCGCCGACGACCCCGCAGGCGGCAAGCTCCCGCTGCTGCCCTCCGACGCCGTCGACCTGCACACCTACGTGGCCCGCCACCTGGAGACCATCTCCGGGCTGCCGGACCTGCGGGCGCAGAACCGGCTCTACGTCATCGGGAGCAACGCCTGCTACCTGCCCGAACTGGTCCCCGACAGCACCCGCAGACCCCGCGCCCGGATACCCAGGCAGCTGGTGCAGGCAGGGCTGCAGAGCCCCGGCGCGGGCATGCGCACCCACCTCTGCCTGGAACGCATCGGCGAGGGCGGCCGGATGATCGTCTCCATGTACCTGCGGGCGATCCTGCAGCCACCCAGCCTGACCTGGGAGGTCGCCGCCTACGCGATACCCCCGCTGGACGGCCGCTTCCACCGCGTGGACCGCCTTCCGGTGGCCCCTCGCGAGCGCTGGTGGGACCTCGTCAGGTACGCCACCTCCCACACCGGCCCGCAACTGCGCGCGGCCTTGGGCCGGTTGACCGCGCACCGCCGCTGGCGGCATGACCAGGACCGATGGCTGACCAGGCAGCGCAAGGCGATCACCAGGCAGCACGTCCGCCACGACTACGGAGCCAGGGGCAGCCTGCGCGAGGACCTGGGCGCCTGGGACGAGGCGGGCTACACCGAGCGGACCGACGCGCAGGACTTCCTGTTCCGGCTCCAGCAGGGCGTCCTCGTCGCCACGGAGCGCTTCCTCCGGGACCACCATGTCGACACCAGCTCGTACGACAAGGCTTTACAGGTCATCAGCACACAGACCTACAACATCGGTAACGTCAGCGGTCCCAGCATCTTCGGCAACAACGGCACGATCGCCACGGGCGGTCAGCAGGGTCCCGGGCCGCACGGCGGACCGGGACCCCAGGGCGGACCGGGACCCGCCGGCGCCGGCCCGCCCACGTCATAACCTCAGCCCCGCCGGCCCTCACGAAGCAGGAGTCAGGACAGGACGATGAGCACATACAACTTCGGGAACATCAACGGCCCCGCCAACATCGGCGATCACGGCCGTATCGAGATCAACCCCTACGCGCCGGCCTCGGAGGCCCTGGTCCGGCTCTCGGACGGACTGCTCGAGCAACTGCACGCCGAGTACCCGGGCCTCGTGCGGCACGGAGAGACCATCCGGGGCGCGATGATGGAGTCCGTCGGGGACGGCGGTCCGCCGAACCGCGGCCGCATCCGCTCCGCACTGGAGGCCATCAGCATCGGCGCCGCCGCCGGCACCGGCAGCCTCACGTTCACCCAGCAGCTCATGCATGTCATGGGCCTGTGAGCGGACGGGACCCCGCCGCCGTCACGGGGTCCCGTCCACACCTCACTCGGCCCGCACCACCGCCCGTACCCCGTCACCGAGGTCCAGTTCCAGGCCCGCCCTGAGCGGCACGGTCTGACCGGGCTCGACCTGCTGCGCGGTGCCGTCGGAGCGGGTGCCCGTCCAGGTCTGCCGCGACCGGTTCGCGATGCCGAACCGGCCCGGCTTCTTGGGGTGTTCGACCAGCTCCGCGACCAGCGCGGCATCCGAGCAGTCGTGCCGCGCCGGCTCGGGCAGCAGATGATGCTCCTGCACCCGGGCACCCCGGCGCAGCCGGACGTGGTGCTCGGTGCGGGGTGGGGGAGTGGTCACCGTCAGCCGCGGCGGGAGCACCAGCAGCGCCCCACAGCCCCAACAGGGCCGGGGCGGCGGGTTCTCGCCCGGCTCGGTCATGTTCTGCCGCCCGCAGGAGGCGCACTCGACCACCGAGTCCAGCACCGCGCGCAGCGCGTTGCGCCACTCGGTCTCCCGCACCCGGGCCGCCGGGTCGCGCAGCCCGACCGTGAAGGACCGCCGGAACAGCTCCTGCAACGTCCCCGCCGCCGCGTCCCAGGTGGCCAGCACGGTCGCGTGTTCCATCGGGTCCGGCGCGTTGGAGTCGTCCGCCGGGTCGAACACGAACAGCGGGCTCCTGCCGTACAGCTTGCGCTCGGCCGCCTCGTCCAGGCAGCGAATCCCCAACTCCCGCCTGCCCTTCAGCGGATGATGGTTCATCAGGAACATGAACAGCAGTACGGCGAGCGAGTGCAGATCGGACTGGGTGCCGGGACGCGCCCCCGGGGCGCCGCGCACCAGCTCCGGCGCCATGAACTCCATGGTCCCCGAGATGCCGCTGGCGTCACCCTCCACCACCGCGTTGTCGTTGTCGCAGACCAGCACGTCACCGGTGGCCGGATCGAAGAAGAGCGTCGGCACCCCGCACTGCGGGCAGGGCACGCTGCTGCCCGCGCCGCCGAGCCCGACGACCTTGCGCGCGGGGGTGAACACGGGCCCGCGCATCCGGGCCGCCGGAGGTACGCCGGGACCCATGAATCCGGCCCAGGTGTCGTCACGTTCGGGTCCGCAGGGCGCGCCGCCGCGCACCCGCTCGGGGTCATCAGACAGCGGTACGTCAGCTTGGCCGCCGACGCGCGGGCGAAGCAGTAGGGGCAGATCACGGTCGTCATGGCTCAGCGCACCACCAGGCTGGCGAGAGAGGGTTCTTCGAGTCGCACCGAGGCCGCGTGCTCCCCGAGCAGGAAGCCGCGCAGGGTGTAGGGGGCCGGGCAGGGGGAGGCCGGCAGCTCCTGTTCGATGGTCCCGTGCCGCGCCAGGTCGGGCTCGGGTATCCGCAGCACGGTCGTGCCACCGGCGGCGCTGCGCGGGGGCAGGATGCCGTTGCGCGCGACGCACACGAACTCCGGTACGTCCCCGGGCGCGCCGCGCGCGGCCAGGGTGATCCGGAGCAGGGTGCGGGCGCCCCGGCCCAGGAACCGCCGTGGCGCACGTATCAGTTGGTACCGGACGGCGGCGTCGGGCGGCAGCAGCATCTCGGCCGCGTCCGGCACCACCACGACGGCGCCCGGCACCCGGGGCACGGTCGCCGCCCGGATCCGCACGGCCCCCGGGCCCACGGGCAGCAGCAGCCCGCCGCGCCGGTAGGCGTGCGCGGTCAGGATCCGCTCCCCGCCGCTCCCCACGCCGTCCAGGGCCGCCCAGCCGACCGCGAGGTGCCCGACGCCCTCGGGCCAGTGGAGGGTGATCCGCGCCTGCCCGTCCGGCAGCCGCTCGACGGTGAGCCCGGGCACGGCGTGTACGGCCTCCACGCCGACGGCCGGACCGGGCCGCGGCCACCCGGGTCGAGGTCGGCCGCCCGCTGTCGGTCTATGACGAGCTGACCGGCACCCGTCCCTTCACCACCGACTCCGCAACGAAGGAATCCTCTTGAGCGAGCGGACCGGCAACCGCATCCTCACCACGGCTGGCAAGCTCGGCCTGCCTCAGCTGGCGGAGACCATCAACGAGTACACCCGCCGGGCGGACGAGGCGAAGATGGGCTGTCTCGACTTCGTCGACCTGGCGCTGTCCGAGGAACAGGCGGTCCGCGACGACCGCCGCTTTCGCCAGGGCCTGCGGCTGTCGAATTTGCCGCACCACAAGACGCTGGAGGAGTACGACTTCTCGTTCCAGCCCGAGCTTGACCCGCGCAAGGTCGAGGACCTCGCCACCCTCTCCTTCGTCGACGCCAAGGCGAATGCCGCCCTGCTGGGACCGCCCGGGGTCGGCAAGACACATATCGCCGTCTCGCTCGCTGTCGCGGCCTGCCGGGCCGGCCAGACCATTGCGGTCCCCCTTGTTCAGGGCAACGGCGCGCGAGGTGCGGCGTGGTCAGGGGGAGGGCGGGTTGAACCAGCCGTTGGGGGCGAGGCTACTGCCCATGCGCGGTGCGTACTGGTCGTAGAAGACCTTGGCGCTGAGCTCGCGGCGGCTACGGACACCGGTTTTGTCGAAGATCACCTTGAGGTGGTCCTGGACCGTGTAGGGCGACAGACTCAGAGCTTTGGCGATCATGCCGGTGTTTTGACCCTGCAGTACCAGTCGGACGACGTCCTGTTCGCGCGAGGTGAGGCCGAAAGCGGCGACAACGAGAGGGATGATCTCCGGGGGCCGGGCTTCCTCGATGGTGACCACCACGTTGCGGCTGTTCCCGTCGCGGGAGCGCAGCGGGGCGGCATGTGCAACGAGCCACTGGCCAGACAGGCCGCGCAGTCGCATGCGAGGGACCGCAGGCCGCATGTGGTCGCGGACGGCATGTGCGGCATCGATGAGCGAACGCAGGGCTACCGGGAGTAGCGGCCCGTCCAGGGGGCCTGCGTCCAGGTCGGCTGCCAGTTCCTCGGCGCCGGGTCCGGTCTGGATGACCTGGCCATCGGCATCGATGATCAGGACCACGGGGCCGTTCAGCGTTGGGGCGGTGGCTGCCGCGGCAAGCAGACCGGCGCGTAGTCCGGCTGCCAGCACAGGGGCGACGGCGCTGACAAACTGCTGGTCAGCGTAGCTGAAGGACGTGCTGTCGCTGCGGTATAGAGCCAGGTAGCCCCAAAGTGTGCCGTCGTCGGTCTGCAGGGCGGCGCGCAACTCGTCGTTGAATCCCCACACCGGCTTCAGGTAGTTGGCGAAACGCGTGGATCTTTCGGGATGCTCGGCGGTTTCCGCCCGAAGAGATGTGACCTGGCCGGGCCGCTGGGCGACACCGCGAAAGTCGTACACATCGGGTACCTGGTATTCGAAGCGCGCCCATTCGATGTCACAGGCTTTCCCGAGGTCGCCCCACTTGGTGGTGCCAGTGAGGAGATGTGTGGCAGGGTCGGCGGTGGCCATGCACGCCGATCCGAAAGGGATGGTGCGAACCATCAGGCCGAGGGCGGAACTGGTGAAGGAACGCACGTCCAGACCGGTAGAGGCCAGTTGCGCGAGGTGCGCGCGGACCCCGTCGGCGTATGTCGTGAGCATGGTCTGAATATGCCCTATACGAGACCGGTTGTGCACTCCCAGAGTCCTGGGGTGCCGGTTCTCGGCGTCTGTTGGGTTCACTTCCCCGGAAGGGGGCTTGCCAAGTGAGGCCGTGACCGCTCTTGACTCAGGACCATCCTGGCGCCGTTCACTCCATGTCAGGACCGCCGAGGTGAATTGCGCTGCGATTGCGCACAGGAATCATCGTTTCCCTTATAGCCCACGGGTTAAAGGTCGTTCTCTTTCCGAACCTCGTGTGCGGATTCCGCTGGCCAGACATGAGATCGTAGCTGTCGCGGAAGAGGTACTCAGGCGCCGAGTGATCGGCCTCGAGCAGTATCTGGAGGCGCCGGCTGAGGAGGAAGCGCCCGCCGTGGTGGTCAGCGGGTCGCAGAGGAAGCCGGTCGGACCGCGACGCGCGGTGCCTCATCGGGAGAACTCGGCCGGGGTCGAGGACCTTTCGGACCGGCCGACTCACCCGAACCAGGCGCTGTTCGAGCGCCACCGACCACGAGAGCGGATAGAGAACAGCCTGTTAGTCGCAGGTTAGGCTGACGTTGTGTCAGCATATGCGGCCAAGGGCGGAGGCATCCTGGTCCAGTCTGGTGCTCGCCGCGGTTATGGCCTCCACCGGTTCAACCACAGCCTGGCGGTTATGGTCGTTGTGCCTGCTCAGGTCAGCGTGTGGCCAGCGCCGAACATGCCCGCCGGATCCAGACGGCGCTTGACGGCCAGGAGTCGATCTCTGTCCTGCTCGCTCCACAGGCCCGCGACCCGGGCGGGGGAGGCGGGGCCGATGAAGTTGAACGGGTCCGAAGCGGCACGCCAGGGGGAGACGGCGTCGAGGATGCCGTCGACGAAGCCGGGAACGACCGGGGCGGTCTCTTCCGTCATCAGACCGACGACCGAGAGGGCGTAGGCGGCGTCACGGCCGGACACCGCGTTGGGGATCGCTGCCGGCCGGGCCATCGCCCCGCCCTGCAGGCGTACCTCGACCAGCGGGATCGGGATGTCAAGTCCGGGCCCGGCGGCTTCGAGGAGGGAATCGACAGCGGCGTCCGGAAAGCTGGTCAGACCAGTCCCGCCGTCCCAGAACGGCATCGGATCGGTGGGGTCCTGGTGGATGGAGTCGACCGCGGTGTAGGGGATCTCCTGGACGCCGTCGATGAGGGGTTCGGCCACCTTCCGCATCGGCTCGAGCGCCGCGGCGCCGGGCCCGGGACCGTCGAGGTGGGCGTAGCGGAGCTGCACCACACACTGGCCACGCAACGGCTCGGGGAGCTCCGGCAGCGGCGGCAGACGCAGGATCGCCACCGAAGTGGTGGATACCCGCTCGGACAAGCCGGACGACCAATCGGCGAAGGCGTGCAGAACGTCATGAGCAGCAGCGCCCGGATAGAACACCGAACCGCCGTAGAGGCTTGCCACTGGCATTAGCCCGAGCTCCAGCTCGGTCACGATCCCGAAGTTTCCCTTGCCGCCGCGCAGTGCCCAGAACAGTTCCGGGTCGCAGTCAACATCGATGTCGCGGACCATACCCTCGCCGTCGACCAGGCGGGCGCGATGAACATGATCGGCGGCGAACCCGTACGTGCGCGACAGCGGACCGCTGCCACCCCCGAGTGTGTAGCCGACGGCGCCAACCGCGCTGGACGAGCCGTTGATCGGGGCCAGACCATAGGCCGCGGCGGCTTCGATGACCTGCGCCCACCTAGTGCCGGCCTGGACGGTGGCAGTACGTGTGCTGGGATCGACCCTCACTCCGGCCATCCGTTCGGTGGTGATCAGCATGCTGCCATCGACGGAGGCATTGGTTCCGTGCCCGGTGGCCATCACGGCCACCCGCAGGCGCCGACCCGCGGCCCATGCCACCGCGGAGGCTACGTCCTGAGTGTTCGCAGCCGACACCAGGACTGCCGGACGCAGCGGGAAGGCCGGATTGAACGCCACGAAGTCCGGCTCTGTCAGCAGGCGTCCATCCAATACGGCCGACAGCTCTTCGGTCCCCAAGGCAGTAGTCATCTCGCAGGCTCTTTCGTCCATGTAGGTGCCACGGATCGGACACCGGTCACGTGCCTCACCCTCGCCCCCGCCCCGAGCGAGTTGTATCCCAGGGCGGAGGGGAATCAACGCCCCAGAAATCTGGAGGTACGCAACTTGGCTCTCCGGCGTGCACAGCGCGGTTCATGCCGATAACGCATGCGGGTCGGATCCGCATGCCCCTCACGTAGTCGGCGGTTGTCGGCTTGGACGCGTGGGCTCGCCCACTTCGCACTCAGCCTGGTGTCCTGCGCCATACGTTCGAGCAGCTCGTGGCTGCGTGGGCCCAGCCCACCGCTCCGCAACGGCATGACGGATCAAAGGCCGGCTTGGTCGCCTCTCTGTCAGCCGAGGCCGCCGATCACGCGGAACTATCTGCCCACTTCACCCGCAACTTGCACCTGGAGTGGGGGCTCGACGATTAACTGCTACTGGTGGCGACCGCGACCAGCAACTCTAGGCTCGGCGGCGGGGCATCCGATCCGTCCATGGTTAGGGCCTGTCCGGCGGATCTTTGCGGGCTGGCGGGTACGTTCGGCAGGGCTGCGTCGTCGAGTTTTCAGGGTGCGCGCATGGCTGACCAAGGACCCAGCCCCCAGAGCCGAGTCACACCGTGTTGGCCGAGACAGTCACGCGAACGACGGCCACCGGTTGGCGGCCCTGCGGCCTCCCGGCTCCGCCGCGTCGGGCTCTTCGAAGTGCGCCCGCCCGTGCAGGAGGTCTGCCTCGGTCATCGGGAGCGTCTCCTGGGGGGGGGCGCCCAGCGGTGGGCGATCCGGGGCGCGTTGGGTCTCATCGTTTACCGGCAGGTAGACCATGCGGAAGCACGCGTCCTCGGCCTCCACCGGCCAGCGCCGGCGGGAATCAGCTCGCCAAGCAGCGAACCGGTGACGATGCCGTTGGCTTCGCCCAACTCACCGCCTTGCTCGTCGAGCACGGTGACCGCGAGTCCCTCCTGACCGAGCGCGTCTACGCCATCCCGCCATCGACAGCCAAGTTCCGGACGCCCGCTGACGTCACCAAGTTCCTCGCGAACGGCAGTCCCACGTAGATCAAATCAACACGTTGATTCTCTGCGAACGCTTACGAGTTGGTGCGTGAGAGCGGGTGGAGACATGCTCTCGTGGTGAGGGGCATGGTCGATCAGGCGGTGACGGCGCATCCGTTGCTCACGCTGTCTCGAGGGTGCATTTGGCCTCGTTGGTTGAGAAGTTGGTCCCGCAGTGGGCAGCTGCGGCGGAGAGCAGTCGGGGCGAGTGCGTGGTGGAGCGCGGAGACGAACGGCGGGTGCCGGGTCTCAGTACCGGCTGGTGTTCATCGGCCGGCTGATGAACACGCGGATCCACCTGCGACACGATCTACCTCACGCGGTCTTGGCTGTGCTGTTCAGCGTCGATCGCTCGACAGTTACCCGAGCCGTCGGTGAGATGCGTCGGCTGCTTGCCGATCGGGGCTTTGCTGTTCCCGGTTCCCGACGGGCCCGGCCTGCGGCTTCGGACCCTGGAGGACGTGTTCGCCTATGCCCAGGCCAAGGGCACCGGACCCGTGGTCTGCCCCCTCTGGTTCCGTTGCACCGACTTCACGGAACCGACTGGCGAAAGAGTCCGAAGCGACGTCGGATCTGGGTGCGAGGCGGGCTACGGCTAGAACTCGGTTTGAACCTTTCGTGAGCCCGACCCCGTGTAACTGGCGAACAGCACACACAGGAACCGGACGGGGGATCCCAATGGCACGTCGGCACGCGAGTCCCGAGAACTTCCAGCTCGTTGGCATGGACTCGGACCCGACACCCGGCGACCCTGACCTGATCCAGGGAGTGATGCAGCGGTACCGGGACATCGGGGACGCCGCGGAGAAGGCGCTGAACGTCCTGAAGAAGGACGGCACCATCTCGCAGGGCCGCGGTTCGGCGATGGACCAGCTGAAGGAGAAGATCGGCGACGATCTTCCCGACAAGCTGACCAAGACCATGACCTCCTACCACGACGCAGCCCAGGCCTACAGCGACTACATGCCGCGGCTGCGCGAGGCCCAGGACACCTTCGACCGGGCGGTGGAGCAGGCGCGGTCCGCCGCATCACAGGCGAACCAGGCGCCCAAGGAACTCGGCGCCAACCCCACGGACCAGGAGAAGTCCGAGGCACGCAGGACCCAGGACGCCATCGACGCCGGCCAGGCCGAGCTGAGCGCGGCCAAGAGCCTGGCCGAACAGGCCAAGTCCATGCGGGAGAGCGCGCAGCGCCAGTGCGCCGACGTACTGGACCGAGCCGCGAAGGAGGCGATTCCGGAGCGGAACGTCTTCCAGAAGATCGCTGACTTCTTCAAGGACTTCCCGTTCGTCCAGATCCTGCTGGCCGCCCTGGTCGCCGTCGTGGCGGTGTTCTTCCCGGTGGTCGGGGCACTGCTCGCCGGAGCACTGTTCCTCTTCAACCAAGTCGTGGCCAGTCAGACCGGCGGGATCAAGGCCGGTGACTTCGTCGTCGGTCTGCTCGGGATCGTCCCCGGCGGCTCCCTGCTGAAGCTCGGCGGCAGGGCGATCGAGGCGATCGCTCCGGCCGCCGTGGCCGCTGTGAAGAACTCCGGCTTCATCGCCAAGAGCACCGCCTCGATCACCAAGATCGGGGAGTCCTTCACTAACAGCAAGGTCGTGAGCGGTGTCCTCGCCAACCCCGTCGGCAAGGTGGGCGCGGAGATCACCGGCGACTTCCTGAAGAACTCGGCGCTGGAAGTGGGCGCCAAGGCGGCCAACCACGACAAGATCACGGCCGCGGGCGTGTTCGCGGGGGCCGCGGCCGGGGCAGTGGCCGGGGCCGCCTTCAAGGGCGGCATCGACAAGGTCGGGAAGGCCCGCGGGAACCCGCTGGTGCAGGGGGGCAAGGGCGGCCGGTTCGGCGACACCACGGCACCCGCGGCCGGGGACACCGTGGGCAAGCGGGCCGCGGACCAGGTCGGCGGCTTCGTCGAGGAGGGCGCCGCCCTCGGCACCAAGATCGGCGTGGGCGTCGCCCAGGGCGGCGACCTCAACGAGGTCGCGGCCGGCGAGATCGCCAACTCCGCACCGAAGCTCGGCGCGGGCCCGGTCGGAAAGTCAGGCTTCGGCCGTACGATCGACGGCCTCACCGACAAGATCCCCGTCAAGGGCAGCCCCAGGCCGTCGGCCGGGTCGAGTCCGGTGTCGCCGGTTGGGTCGCGTCCGTCGAGTCCGGTGCCGGGGGATCCGGCGAGTGGGTCGGGTTCGTCGAGTCCGGTGTCGCCGGTTGGGTCGCGTCCGTCGAGTCCGGTGCCGGGGGATCCGGCGAGTGGGTCGGGTTCGTCGAGTCCGGTGCCGGGGGATCCGGCGAGTGGGTCGGGTTCGTCGAGTCCGGTGTCGCCGGTTGGGTCGCGTCCGTCGAGTCCGGTGCCGGGGG